>NZ_JALJRM010000050.1:0-17848 GCF_024519685.1 Paenibacillus sp. Pae15
GGTTTAGAGACTTGCGTTGGGTGTAGATGGAACTAATCTTGTTCAGCAAGCCCTAAATTATAACCGACCAAGTCTAAAAGCTTAGTAGCCATCGCAACTAACATTCCAACTGCCATGATATCAAGCATTCTTTTTCTATCTGCGATCTTGAACCAAATGAGCCAGGGAACAACGAGAAAAGCCAAGAGCAGCCACCATTGCGGGCTTAAAAAGCCATAGGTAAAGAACCTTTCCATATTCGTTTGAACTAATGCATTGATTAATTCACTTGACTGCTTCATATTATCTTCCAAATGACGTGCCACCTTTGAAGATCAATTATTCATAGCGTGTGCAGTAGTGGAAATAATATGCACAATACACCCTTAAGCGTTAAAATTATGAAATATGAGTAAATAATTTTTTTAACAGTCCATGTAATATAAAGGAGTTCACAAATTCATGTCGAATTGATCATACATATAGTTCTAAAGTCATAGTTCCTGGATATGCTGCAAGGATCAACGAAGAGGTGTAAAGGTTGAGAATTAATCATAACTTACCTGCATTAAATACTTACAATAAGCTGCAAATAAATAATAAAACGATGGATCACTCCGCGCAAAAACTAGCTTCCGGATTACGAATTAATCAGGCCGCAGACGATGTTGCCGGATTGGGTATTTCGGAAGGTATGAGAGCACAAATTCGCGGCTTGGAAAAAGCCGAAAAAAATATAGAGGATGGAATCTCACTCATTCAAACCGCTGAGGGCGGATTGGGACAAATCCAAAATCCCTTGTTACAAAGAATGAGAGAACTTACGATTCAAGCATCGAGTGACGTTCTAACACCTGCAGATAAACAAGCTATTCAAAGAGAGATCGATCAGATTAAGAGTAGTATTAATGATATAGCCAACCATACGGAGTTCAATGACATTAAATTGCTTCGTCCCCCGATTGTACAACAAAACAGCGGATCCCCAAGCGGGCAAACAGCAGATATCATTTTTTTCATAGATGATTCAGCTACCATGCAAGAGGAGATAGACAAAATAAATGCGGGAATATCTGATTTTGTTAGTAATTTATCTGCATACGGAGATGTAAGGGTAGGGACTGTCAGTACTGTACATCCTAATCGAAATCTCCCTCTGACGAATAATATTGCCGCAATCCAAAATCACTTATCTACCGTGCATGTGGCTACAGGAGGCACCTCAACCCCATATCAGCACATGATCAATTATGCTCCCAACGGAAGCCAAGGAGCATCTTTGGGTTACGATTCAAACTCAAAGAAGATCTTTGTTCTTCTGACGGATACATATAATGAAACTGGCAGTACGACGGAGGCCGATGTCAAATCCAAGCTGCTCGAGAACAATGTATACTCCTATGTATTTGGAGTAGATTTAACGGGAACTGCCAATACTTTTTCCTTTTCAAGCGCCTACGACGGGATCGCTAACCAAATCTTCATTCCATCCACAGCTTCGGATATCGCCTCTAATATTTCTCCTGGACTAGCCGACAGAATCGTTACGGACACGGGCTTTGGCCAAGAAGAAGGAGTTTTCCTTCCCTTGCATTTTCAGGTGGGCCCGGATAGTGGGGATATTTTTAGTATTAACCTTTTCGATGCGCGCACGCCTAATCTCGGAATCGATGATATCGCGGTTGATCCGTATGAAAAAGCTCAAGAGGCCCTCACAAAAGTGGATCAAGCCATTGAGAAAGTGACGTCGGAACGCGTTAAGTTCGGTACTTACCAGAATGCGTTAGAGCATATTAAAAATAATGTCGCCAATTATAAGGCGAACATTGCTTCAGCGGAATCACAAATACGCGACGCAGATATGGCAAAGGAATTAACAAACCTAGCCAATAAAAAAATACTGCTTGAGTCATCCCAAGCTATGCTGGCACAAGCGAATCAAATGACCCAATCGGCACTGCAATTTTTAAAGTAAACCCGATCCATATATTAAATATAGACGACCTCCCTTCTTGACGGGCAGCCTCTCCTTCAAAGCGTTTAAGCTAGTTTGGACCGGCTGTCTTTATAAGAAGCTTCCAGCCATTCATACATATGATCCATGGCTTGCTTGAACCGTTCTCTGGCCTCATTCATAACCCCGTCCTTAGCACGGGCAAAGTCACCTGCAAACAGCAGCCTAACATTCTTGTCCCTTGCCGTTAAGTAATCATCCCAGCATTTATACAGATACTCATAAGCGGCCCTATCCTCTGAATCGACCATGACATCGCCGAGCCTCGCGAAGCTTCCTTTCATCCAGTCGTCCTGATGACAGAGCTCTTGATACCAGTCGTCAAGCTTATTTTTATCGGTAATTTCAAATACCTTGATCATCATCACCCGGACCTGCAGAGCAGATTCGATCCAATCATGGGCTAATTGCTGGAACTTCCCGCCGGGCCCCTCCTGTGGAAGCTTGAATTGGGAGACGGACGAGCGAAGTGAGAGCCCGCTGCGCAGAACCTCCTTAATGAGCGTTCTCATATCCTCTATCGTCGCTTGCTGCGTTTGAGCGGAAGCCAGTATTTGTTCGATTCCGGCTGCTGTTTCTTCCACCATGGCCGAGATATTCTGCATCGCCTCTGATACCTGGAAGGAGGCATGTTCAATGCCATGGATACTCTGTTCCGCCTCCTGAATGGTTTTAGTGGTTTGCGATAAATACGATACGATGATCTCATAGCGATCATGCGCTTTCGTCATCACCTTCATACCATCCTCTGTCGTCTCATTCATTCTGCGCACACCTTCCTGCAGCTCATTCGTGCTTCCGTTCACACTTGCCAGAAGGAGCTCTATCTCCCTGACAGCATCCTTTGTTTGTTTGGATAGCTTGCCTATCTCCTTGGCTACCACCGAGAAGCCGCTTCCTTGCCCGCCGGCACGGGCCGCTTCAATGCTCGAATTTAATGACAGCATCTGCGTCTGGCTTGAGACATCCTGCACTAATTTAAGAATAGTGGATATTTGGGCTACCGTCTCGCGAACGGACTCCATCTTCTGCTGAACCCAGGTATTCTCCTCTGTAACCTTCAACATCCGCTGCAGAGCGCTTGTCATTTCAATCTGCCCTTCACCGACAAGGCCGGTCAGCTTCTCTGAGGATTGTGATAGCTCTTGATGCGTCCCCTTGATCTTCATCAGCAGTTGGTTCACGTCCGACATCTCCGCTGCAACCTGCTGCGATCGCTCTGCTGAATCATGAATGGCTTCAGCCATGTCCCTTATCGTGACGTTCACTCCAGCGGCATGGTCGGTCACAATCTCCGACCGTGCCTCCAGCTCCTCCATTTTTTTATGCAGCCGCGAGGCCGAGTTTTCCACGACCCGAATGAGCGGCCGCAATCCGCGTACGGTTTTCAATACGAGCAGATCGAGCGGCCCCATTTTTCTTAACTCGCCGATTCCATCCTCCGTTAAATCACCTGCGGCGAGATTCGAGAGGAGCTCTTTGGTTTGTTGAAATGAGAATAAATTATGCAGCATACTCTTCCACTCCCCTTCAATATCATCCAGGATCAATTTATTAAAAGGCTGTACCTCTAGCAGCAAGCTACTAGACAGTACAGCCAGCTTAACACTTTGGATTCAACTTACAGCATGCCGACCAATTTCTTCCTCAACAAGACAAACCGAGGGTCCTCCATTAGTTCCGCTTTCTGCCGCGGTCTTGGAATGTCTACTTCGATGCAGTCCAACACCTTTGCCTTGGGCCCATGACCCATAACAACAATGCGATCAGACAACAGTATGGCTTCATCTACATCATGCGTCACCATGATGACGGTCCGTCTGTCCTTCTCCCATATCCGTTCGAGCTCATCCTGCAATTCGCCGCGGGTCAAAGCATCCAATGCTCCGAACGGCTCATCCAGCAGCAGCACCTTGGGATTAATGGCGAATGCTCTGGCGATCCCTACCCGCTGCTTCATCCCGCCCGAAATTTCACCAGGCTTCTTATCCTTGGCTGCCGTCAGCTTAACCACATCCAGATATTTGTTCGCCAGTTCCTCCTTCTCCGCCCTTGAAGCCGTCTTCATGACACAGTCCAACGCAAACATGATATTGTCAAAGACGGTCAGCCAAGGATACAACGCGTGACTCTGGAAGACCATGCCCCTCTCGACACCCGGACCCTCAATCTTCCTTCCGTCCAGTATGATATGCCCTGTACTGCAGTCCTCCAATCCCGCGACCATATTCAGCAGCGTACTCTTCCCGCAGCCGCTGGGGCCAATTAACGAAATAAATTCTCCTTCTTTAATATTCAGTGAGATTTCATCTAATGCATCGAAGACTTTACCTCGGGTCTTATATGATTTGGTAACGCGACTGATTTGCAGCAACGTATCAGTACTCATATTTGACCCTCTTTTCTACCATAGATAATAGACGATCCAATACAATACCGACCAAACCAATCAACACTATACAGACGATGATATTCGCAATATTCAAGTTGTTCCACTCGTTCCAAACAAAATACCCGATGCCCCGGCCGCCGATCAGCATCTCTGCAGCGATGATAACAAGCCAAGCTACACCGAGGCTGATGCGAAGTCCGGTTACAATCTGAGGCAGCGTTGCCGGAAGATAGACCTTGCTCACGACCATCCAGCGGTTTGCTTCCAACGTACGAGCCACATTAAGATACGTTCTGGGAATGTTGCGCACGCCGAAAATCGCATTAAGCAGGATCGGCCAAATACTGGAGATAAAGATGACGAAAATAGCTGTGCTTTGCGAGCTTTGAAAGAGAGCCAGTCCGATCGGCAGCCAAGCTAAAGGCGATACCGGGCGCATGACCTGGATGAACGGATCGATCGCCTTGGACAATACAGCGGACATCCCGATCATGAATCCCAGCGGAACCGCGATAGCAGCCGCCAATAGAAAGCCCGTCAAGACGCGTTGAATACTGGCTAGAAGATGAATGCCTATCCCGGCATCGTTGACGCCATTGCTGTAGAACGGGTCCCGGATCAGCTCAAACCCCTGCGATACAATGAGACTGGGGGCAGGAATTAACGGGGACAGCAAGCTGAGCGATACAGCCAGCTCCCATATGGCGCCGCCGGTTAGGAATATTAACAGGAATAGCAAGAATGCCTTCGTATTTATAGACACCGAGTTCCACGTTGTTGAACCTGGTTTTTTCGATAAACCGGCCGATGTGGTCATTGGTTTCGACATGCTCATACCTATGCCTCCTCTTCAGCCGCTTATTTAAGCAGCATTTGGGTAACTTTGGATGCATCGAAGTCTTTCCCCAGAATCTTTTCAATCTTGTAATCGTCGGCCGGGGAATTGAAGCCTAGCTCTTGCTGGGCCTTACGAACGTCACCCGTACGGAATACTTCATCGGCAATTTTAGGGTAATCAAGGTTCGTCTGGTTTTTCAGATAGCCCCAACGCTGCATTTCGATCAACATCCACACTGCAAAGCTTTTCCATGGGAATGGATCGAAATTGATCCGGTCGGCAACATCCATTGTTCCGCCTAAGCCATTATTAAATTTACCGGTCAGCACACTTTTGACAACTTCCTCCGGCTGATTCAAATATTCCCTCGACGAAATGGCTTTGGCGATTTCCTCACGATTGTTCATGTCACTGCTGTAATTCGTTGCGTCAACAATCGATTTCAACAATGCATGGTAGGTTTGCGGATATTTATCGATGAATTCCTGCTTCACACCAAAGGCGCAGCAAGGATGGTTCGGCCAAATATCTTTCGTTAATTTGAAAATAAAGCCCGCCTTCTCATGCACCGCACGCTGGTTGAACGGGTCCGGCGCCAAGTAGCCGTCGATGTTGCCGGTCACAAGTTGGGCTACCATATCCGGCGGACGCACCACACGAATCTCCACATCGGTATCGGGATTTAAACCGGCGTCAGCCAAATAATACCGGAGCAGCAGGTTGTGCATGGAGTAATCAAACGGTACGCCTAATACCATGCCTTTGAAATCCGCTGCGCTCTTCACTGTGTCTTTGTACTTGTTAGCAAGGGTGATCGCCTGGCCATTGATATTCTCAATAGCCGCCAGACGTGTTGGAACCTGAGCGGAGCCCAAACCAAGACTGAGCGACAGAGTCATGGGAGACAATAAATGCGCTGCATCCACCTCGCCGGCGATATAAGCGTCACGAATATCTGCCCAGCCGCCATACTTCTTCACGGTAACATTCAGGCCATGCTTCTTGTAAAACCCGATGGGAGCCGCCATGATGATTGGCGTCGCGCAAGTAATAGGAATGAATCCAATCGTTAAATCCGGTTTTTCCACATTGGCTTTCACCATGGATCCGCTTTGGGACGAACTGCCCGAGGGCTGAGAGGAGCATCCGGCGATGAAGGACATTATCCCGCCGCTTGCCAGGATGGTGGCACCCAAGCCAACCGAGTATTTCATAAAGCTTCTTCGTGTCATGACGAGGCCGAGATCCTTCATTTGACCTTGATAGGTTCTTAATTCTCTCTCATTCGTGATCGGCACGTCCGGATATTGATGGCTTTCGTGCGTACATTCAGGTCCGCATTGATGCTTGTTGTGTTCGATCATGGTTTACCCCCCAGATTATTTCTCCACCGTATGTTTATCCGATTCCTCGAATACGCCTCTTGTTGAATCCTTGAATTCCTTCAGTGTGGTACCGAAGGATCTGCCCAGCTCGGGAAGCTTCCGGGGACCGAAAAAGATTAAGACCACAAAGATGATCAAGAGAAGCCCGGGTAACCCTATGGTTGATAGCATGCGACCACCCTCCTCTTTACTGCGGGTTCCAAACTCCGGTTTTCAGCACCTCTTATTAGTTAAAACTTGCGATAAGGCAGGAACTTGCCATCTAAGGTAATAAGCACACGATCCCCCTTCGGATCCTCTTTCTTCTCCATATGCATTTCAAAATCAATAGCGCTCATGATGCCGTCACCGAATTTCTCATTCAGAATTTCTTTGAACGCAGGACCGTATACCATGATGATTTCATATAAGCGATATAACGCCGGCTCCGTTGGCGGCATCTGGACCGCATTCCCGCGAAACGGCGGTACGGTTAACGAAGAAACAATCTCATCATCCAATCCGAGAATTTCACCGGCCTTCTTTGCTTGTTCAGCCGACATCGTTGCTTGTCCCAGTAAAGCCGTTGTCACCCATACCTCTGATGCTCCGACATGCTCGGCAATGGCTAGCCAAGAAAGCTGCTTCTCTTCTTTAGCTTTTAAAATTTTCAAGGTGATGTTCGTTCTGTCCATTGGCATATACCCTCCATATTATGATAGATTGATGACATATTTTTTTGAAAATGTACTTTTCCGACAATTTTTCGATGCCAAATTGTTGCAAAATGTCGATTTTACAGTGTATTATTGACTCAATCAACGACTTATGTTATAAACTCTAACACCCCTATCTGCATCTTGTGTAATAAATCATAACACTTCTTTCTGTTATCAAACAGTATCTAAAGGTATACAAATAAGGTATACGAAAGGATATAAAGTGAGGGGAGAGGGTCCATTTGATTAACTACCACTATATCGATGCGACATATCATCAAGAAGATCCTTTGTTTTTGGGCCGTCAGCAGGAGCTGGCCGTGTTCAGGGAAGTTCTGGGTACTACCATCGAAGCAACCATCATTAATGTGTACGGTACGGGAGGGATAGGAAAAAGCAGCCTGCTGAACGCATTCCAACGGCACTGCAGCCAGGCTGGTTACTACGATATCGTTATCGAAGGCCATAGCTCCATCCAAACTCCTGCCTCGTTCTGTTCTCATATTTTGCAGATGATCGGAGGCGTATCTGTTCAAGCGGCTGAACATGCCAATGATGTGGTGGATACGTGTATTCAGCAGCTCAACCGCTTAAACGACAAGCAGCCGGTTGTCCTGCTCATTGATGCCTATGAATGTATGGAGAGCATTGACAGCTGGCTGCGGGAGCATTTTCTGGTGAGGCTGCCAAAGCGGTTGATCACGGTCATCGCAGGCAGATACCCTCTCTCCGAAGCGTGGTATCTGTCTCCGGAATGGAGGAAGCGGCTGCTCTCTCTCCCCTTATCCGAGCTTAACTTTACTGCGGTCAGACAGTTCTGCCATATGAATGGCATCCATGATGAGCCGTCTATCATTCAATTATGGAACCAAACCAAGGGACATCCATTGATGATGGCTGTTGCCGTAATCGCCACTTCTCAAACGACGACGGACACAGCGGAATACGGAGCACTGCGGGCACATAACATGGATTTTCTATCCTATATTGTTGAACGGTGGCTTCGCGAGGTCCCGGGCCAAAGCTATCGGACGATCGTGGAGGCCGCTTCAACGCTGCGTTATTTTAACCAAGACATTCTCTCCCACGTGTTGGACCGGGAGATCGAAACGATCGATTTTCGAAGATTAATACGCTATTCGTTTGTCTACAAGACCAGCCACGGCTGGCGAATTCATGACCTATTGCGCAATGCCGTCATTCAAGATCTGAGCTCCAGGTCGCCTATGCAATACGAACATTACTTGATCCGCATCGTTTCTTATTACTATGAACGGCTCACCTCCGGTAAAAGGAGCAACGAAACGACCTGGTTCGCCGGGGAACTGATGTACTACATCGGCGGCCCGATCCCACGCGCATTCCTGCAAGGGCTGAATGTCCCCCGTTATTTCAACCACGCTTCTGCCGGTGACGTTGATGCCATCAAGCATTATTTGCAAAGAAGAAACGAAGAGGCCCGCGATACGGTCATCCAGTTGTTCGATCCTTACAGCAACCGGAGCTTTCAGTTTGCGCAGACCGAAAAGCAAAGCCGCCAGGCGTTGATGTGGGTGAATTTAAACGAGCTTCGCGATTTCGGCATGGACTGCTTCCGTATCGTTAAAGATGCTCAGGATCAAATCGTCGGCCTGGCGGTAATCATCCCTATTAATGAGAGAACGTTGAATTACCTGCTTCAACATCCGCTGTCGGCATCCTACTTTCAAGGCTTGGAGCCTGCTCAGCTTGCATCCTACTCTGTTCCTGAGAGCACACGTTCCGGCTGGTTCATTCATACGATTGATATTGGGGATTTTGAAAATGCAGATCTGCACTTTTCGATCGCCCATCTCATGATTTCGCTTGTATTCTCTGGAGAACGAATCGTCGTTTCACCGCCGCCTCACTCCTATTTCACAGAAACATTGGAAAGCATGCTCTTCCAAAAGGCCGCTCATGGGTTCCATACGAACTATGACGGGCAGACACTCTCACCGACCTACATTCTCGATACCCGCGGAGATCAATTGTTGGATTATCTGGATCACATGATGAAGATGGCCGGAATTGAACTCATTACACAGTGGGAATCGGGGAAACAACAGCAAGAACCGCAGCATTACGCTCCTAATCCTGACCTAAGTATTCAATCCATTATATTATCCGAAAGAGAGCAGGAGGTTGCCGAGCTGCTGCGCGAAGGATTGACGAATGCCCAAATCGCCAGCCGTCTGCACCTCAGCGAGATTACCGTCAAGAAGCATCTGAACGCCATGTTTCAGAAATTTGAAGTGACGAACCGCACACTACTGTTAACCAAGCTGATGGAGTTTTACTGGAAAACGTAAGGACCTGACGGAAGCTTCACCGTCAGGTCCTTTCTTTAATTTCAAAAGAAAAAAAGAATCCATATCATGTCATCAGCCATAGCACGTTCTCCTTTTTTGAAGTTCTTTACTTTCTGCAATAGCAATCATAGAACATGAACAGGTCATATGATAACAAGTACTAGTCACCGATGAATCATCAAAAGATCACTAGTTCAAACGTTCAATGAGGGACTTTTTGATCCATCCAATCAATTCTACATGCGCGTTACAACCACACGTACCGGAACAGCGGGGTTTGCGTTCCGCTCCCTATCCCCGACAGATACACGAAGAGTCAACCTTGTAAGGCCTTCAACGAAAAAAATGGTAAGCCAGCTGCCTCCAGCAACTGACTTACCGCTTCCGAAACCGGCTAGGTCGTACGCCCTTGTCTAATTAATGTGCCGGATGAACAATTTCGCACTTTAATTTCCGGTCCGACATAGCTCACCCGATTCAGGAAACGCTTCATGACCGATCGGATATTTCAAGACTGTTTCTATATTCCTTATCATTTTCTCCAAGGGTACTGCAATCTTATCGATTTCCGACTCACGAACAAAACCGTTCAGAACCAGATAACCGCTCATATTTTGAATCATGGCGCCATTGCCGTTCACATCGCCCACTCCTTTCTGAAAAGAGGATACGTTTGCTCGTATAACAAAGCAACGCTTAATAATGTTTCTTCCGATAATGTCTTGCCGGCCATCTGACAACCAATCGGCAGCCCTTCTTTTGAAAAACCGCAAGGAACGGTCAACGAAGGTATCCCGGCTAAAGTGAACGGAGCATTGAGCCGTGGATCCCCGGTTCCGTATCCTTCCGGCGCCGCATCGGGAGCGGAAGGCGTAACCAGCACATCGATAGCATTGAAAATTTCTTGCATTTGCTGTTTGTAAATCTCCCGAATACGCAGCGCTTTTAAATAAGCGGTCTGGGGAATGGACATCCCTACCGCCAGCCGGTTGCGCAAATATTCACCATACAAATCTTTTTTGGTTCTAAACATATCCAGGTGGTAACTGCTCGCCTCCGAATGCGCAATGACGGCATGTGCCGCAACCGCAGACTCGAAGGACTCCGGCAAATCAATATCAACGGGAACGGCCCCTAATTGTATGAGGTTTTGAACGGATTGTTCGACGCAAATCCGCACATCTTCTTCTATATTTTCAAAGAAATACTGCTTGGGAATACCGATTTTAAACCCTTTCAATGAATTTAGCCGGGTTACATGCGATTGAATTTTGTCCGCCCTGATTGAGATCGGATCATTAGCGTCATATCCGGATAAGATGTTCAAAATCAACCCTTGATCTCGAACCGTTTTCGTTATCGCACCAATATGATCCAATGTCCAGCTTACCGGGACCACTCCGTGACGACTTAACCGACCTAATGTCGGTTTCATCGTGACCAATCCGCAATACGAAGCCGGCCTGATGAGCGATCCCGCGGTTTGTGAGCCTAACGCGAACGGCGTCATACCGGACGCTACCGCCGCTGCCGAGCCTGAGCTGGAGCCGCCGGGGGAATGGGCCAAATTGTACGGATTCCTCGTCTCGGTGTGATGAGAAAAGGCAAATTCGGCGGTTGTATTTTTCCCGATCAGGATGCCTCCGGCACTTTTTAATTTCGAAACCGCCGCAGCATCATCATTCGGCACATAATTCTCCAAAACCTTCGAACCACAGGTTGTTTTTATCCCTTTCGTAAAAAAGATATCCTTTACCGAAAATGGTACGCCGGCCAAACTCCCCGCATCTTCACCCGCCATGATTTTTTGCTCAATGGATTTGGCCTGCTCGATCGCCTGATCCTCCAGCACGGTAACCCACGCTTTAATTTCGCCGTCCTTCTTGTCGATCACCTCCAAATAATGCCGCACCAACTCGACTGGCGACACTTTCTTCGTTTTCACCATGTGGGCGAGACCTGTCAAATCAATCTCATTATCATCCAAACGAAAACACCTCCATACGGACTCTTCCCCTGAGCACTTCTTATGCGGTTGCGCGATCGGTATTGCTTAACAACGCAACCAGATGCCTTCGAATCGACGCGAACTCAGAGGTCGAGAATATCTTTTCATCCCGGGGACGCGGCAATGAAACATGGACGCACTCGGCAATGGTCGTAGGTCTCTTGGATAAAACATAGATCTCATCAGATAAAAATATAGCTTCATCAATATCGTGAGTTACCAGCAGCATCGTCTTTTCCAAATCCCTCCATATTTCCATCAACCACATTTGAATAGAGTATCTAGTTTGTGCATCTAAGGCACTTAACGGTTCATCTAGCAAAATAATATCTTTATCGTGTAAAATGGTGCGCATTAAAGCAACTCTCTGCTTCATTCCGCCCGATAACGTTTTAGGGTAGCTGTTTTCGAAACCGCCCAACCCATACTTTTTTAGAATAGGAACGGCAGCTTCTATCGCTTCCTTCTTCGGAACTCCGTTCAGCTTCATACCCAGAGTGACATTTTCCAATACAGTTAACCACGGGAAGAGCAAATCCTTCTGCAGCATATAGGAAACATGCCCGATTTCACCCGTGATGCGGTTGTCATTCAAATAGATCGATCCTGTGGATGGCCTTAGCAGACCAGCTATGATATTGAACAAAGTACTTTTACCGCAGCCGCTTGGGCCAATAATACTTATAAACTTGCCCCTAGTGATGTTAACGGAGATGTTTTCAATTATTTTCACTGTTTCCTGGTTACTTCCCGTCATTTCCATTTTAATTTCATCCAGCTTCATAAGAGTCGTCATCAGCGTTTCTCCTTCATGTATTATCAATTTGCTTTTAAGGGCTTTTTCCGGTCCTCAAACATCGACTCACTTTTATACGCAATGAGTATCCATAAAGGGATGAGCGCATTAACCAATACTTGCCGGATAACTTGGGCGGTTACGATAACTTCCAAGTGCGCATGCAGGGACTGCGCCAACACGATCATCTCCACAGCCCCCCCGGGTGCCGCGCTTAGGATTGCCGTTTTCCAATCCAGGTCTGTTGCGTAATGAAAAAAAATAATGGCCGCAGTGCTGGAAAACACAGTAAAAATAACAGATATAATTCCGAAAGTTAAATCCGTCCATTTAATTTCATGCAGCCTGCTTCCCATACCGTGACCAATTGTTAAACCCAAGCACAATTGTCCAATAGCCGACATGAAATAGGGAATAGAAAAGTCGCTCGCGAACGGAAGCAGATTCGTACACAAAATTGAAAGAAGCAGCGGACCTATCAATGCATAGGAGGAAATTTTACATTTCTTTGCCATGAAGTACCCGCCGACCGCTAAAGCGAGAGTAAGTAGTACGGGAGATATCATCACCGCCGTCATCCCATTGGTATCCGTTAATGTCCGGCCATTCGTCTTAAAAAAGAACGTACCGTGAAGAAAAAGGGGGGCCAGCACGACGACTAAAACGACTCTCAGAGATTGCAGAATGGCAACCAATTCACCGTTGGCACCATGTTCTTTGGCGACACTGGCCATAATCCCCACACCACCGGGCAGTGTTGAAAAAATGGCTGTTCTCATAGACTGTCCGGGCGCGGCAAACGCATAAAAAATACCGACAATAAAGGAGAGAATCAGGGAAATAGCCACCATGATCAGGATATCAACCAAAATCCAATTCAATTTGACGAGCTCGGCAAAGTGAAGCATCGACCCTATCCCAACGCCTAGAATGGCCTGACCCATCTTACGCATGTGACTAATCCAACCGATCTTGCCCAGCTTTAGCTTGGGCAAAACAAAGTAGGAAAGCAGCGCAGACCCGATCATTCCCCCAAACATCCATCCCAATCCGAATCCACCTCTGACGAGCAGCCCGCCTATGAAAGCAGATACCAAGAGGAGCGCCGTAACATACACTAATTTCAGTTTCTTTTGACCGGATTCGATCATTGCAATCGTCTACCCAATGCCGATATCATGTCCTGGCATATCACATAAAGGAACAACACATCTCATTCCTTCCTTCACCGCTGCCCCCCGTACTCAAACTGCGGATGATTGTCTGTTCGGATTCTAAGTTTCCCGTTTGATAAAAGGCATGTTCCATCAGCTTCGCGACCTTCCCTTATTTTTTCATAAATTTCGTTTCAACTAACGATTCATACGCGGGAACCTCTTTCAGCTTTCCGGCCTCAACGACAATTTTCATGCTGATTTCGAATGCATCCTTACTGATCCATTTCGCTCCTTCCCACAATTGGTCTTCCAAGAAGCGGTTGACAGAAAGCTCCAGAGCCCTAGGATCCATCGTACTGAATTCTTTCTTGGCAATTTCCCTCGCTTTATCAGGATCGGACTGGATTAAATCCAATCCCTTTGCCACACCGTTGACCAGCTTTTGAACCATCTCAGGGTCACTGTTGATTAACTTTTCGGACACATTAAGCGTGGAATAAGCATACTCACCCCATTGCTTTGGGAAATTGACCAGTGGCTGACCGTAGATTCCCTGGTCAATGCCTTCCGAAAGATTCGGCTCCACCCCGGCCGCAAAATCGGCATTCATGCTCTTAAAGGTAGAAATGATGTTCCCCGTTTCAACCGCTACTAAGGTGACATCCTTATCGGGATCTAAGCCTATACTTTTCAAGTAGTACCTCGGAATGGAATTCGTTGTGCTGCCGTTAACCCCCACTACAATGGTTTTGCCTTTAAATAGCTGTTTTAGCTGTTCGGGGTCCGTCGGCAATGTCGTGTTCGGTTTACCCACTAAATAAACGTTCCCGCGATGGGTAACACCGGATACCGCCTTGATCACTTTTTCCTTTCCTCCATCGCGCTCAAGGGCAAATGCGTTCCATTCCGGACCTCCGACAAAGGCATGCGCATTGCCTGTCAATACGGCGTTCACATGTTGTCCGCCGCCGGTCATTAACAGTTCTACATCTAAACCCTCCTCTTGAAAAAAACCTTCATTCAGAGCCACATAAACGGGCAAATATCCAAGCTGATGATTCGGTTCCGCAATAATTACTTTTTTGGCGCTTCCATCGTTGCCGGCTGCCTGAGCAGCGGAATCGCCCGAACCCGGATTAGACGCACCGGAACAGGCTGTGACGAAAATAAGCAGCAACATGCCAAGCATCGAAAATAAACGTTTTTTCATGTGAAAACCCCTTGTCTCCATTTATTTTTTTAAAACGGCAAATATTTTTGTACCAGTTGCTCAATTTTTCCTACCGTCAAATAAAGTCCGTAAGCGATAGCCGTTAGCGTTAAAACACCCGCATAGACAACGTCAACTTGAAATACTTGGCCGGCATTGTGAATCATATGCCCCAATCCAGTCGTTGAAGCTATAAATTCTCCCACCACAGCTCCCGATAATGCGAATCCGATATTCGTGCGTAAAGACGAAATAATCCAGTGAATCGTGCTGGGTATTACAACCCCCAGAAACACTTGAAACCGATTCGCACCTAAAGAGTACATCATCTTGATCAAATCCTGATCGATCGTTTTTACCGCGTTCCAAACAATTAGCGCAGTAATGATTAATGTCATCAATGTGGCCATCACGATTTTCGAGGGCAAATGAATACCGAAAAAGATAATCACGATAGGAGCCAGCGCTATCTTCGGTACCGATTCCAGCATCACGAGAAAAGGCTCCATCACTTTAGCCCACAATTGGGACCACCAGAAGCTCAACCCCGTGATAACCCCCAAAACCGTACCAATGAAAAAACCCAGCAGCGTGGACCTTAAAGTAAACATCGTATCGTGAAAAAGAACACCGTTGGATATGAGCAGCATGAATTGTTCGGAGATTTTCAGCGGACTGCTCCAATAAAACGGATCAACCATGCCAATACGAACCGCGATTTCCCATACACATAAAAATCCGATGAATAACGCTAAACGAATCACATTCATTTTGGATTCATTGATTTTGGTTGGCGTCAGCATTTCAGCGGTCATTTTTCGTTTGGCGACAGCCCCGGCATCCATCCTGATGCGTTTGTTTATCGCAGCCGCTTCACCCTGATTCATCATAAGCCTGCACCTACTTTTCTTGGATTTTGGATAAAGCGGTCGTCCACTTCCCTCCGGTCTCTGGCATAAGGCAGCCGAAGCTTGGCTTCTATGAGCTCGGATAAATCGATCTTCCCGATCACCAATTGATCCTCGCTGCCCTTGTCTGCGACAGCCATGATCTTACCTCCCAGCGGCGAAACAATCATGCTCTTACCGAAATAATCTTTCCCGTACTCTATCCCGGCCTTGTTGACACCGACTACGAATACCCCGTTCTCGAAAGCTCTGGCCCGCAAAAGCAAATCCCACGTATCCCCTCTCCAATCGGTTCCATAGGAACTGGCGGCCGTCAAATTAAAAATAATTTGTGCCCCGGATAACGCCAACGACCGATATCCTTCGGGAAAGTGCCGGTCATAACAGATTTGCAATCCGATCTTGGCTATGCCAAGATCGAACACCGGATAGTCACAATCGCCTGGGGTAAAGTATATTTTTTCAAAATTCCCAACAGTATCATCAATGAGCGCACCAGGCAGATGCATTTTTCGATAATTGCCAACCAGTTCGCCTTCATGGTTGAAAATCAGTGCCGAATTGAAATACTGAATCGGCGTTTTTTCGGCATAGCCTAGAATGACATTCATGCGCAATTCTTTGGCTTTTGCTCTAATCATTTGTAGAGAGGGATGGAACGCATCTACAAAATAATGCTCAATGTTACGTGTATTTTTCACTGCAAAAAATGGAGTTAACGCTAATTCCGGAAAGCATATCATTCGTACTCCCTGTTTGTGAGCTTCAGACATCAACCGAACGATACGTTCCGCATTCTCTTCAATCACTTCGGAATTGGGAGCCATTTGGGCTGCGGCGATTAACAATTGTTCTTGCATCATAACCATCCCTCTCTCTGTGTAATTATTTTGTTAATTTATTTAACATTTAATTATCCTTATTACTTGATATCCATTATACACGAAAGTATAATGACATTAAAAATACCATTTTTTCATCAAAATATGAATGATTTTAATGAAACCGATGTCAATTGTTATTTTTTATAACATATCTATAACACATATTAAAGGAGTTGATAAAATGACCCTTGAACAAATCAGAACCTTTGTTGCCATATATCGTTTAGGCAGTTACTTAAAAGCCGCGGAATACTTGTTTTTACCTCAATCGACGCTATCTCATCGCATCAATCAATTGGAAAAAGAGCTGGGGAAAGCCGTTTTTATACGGGGAAAGGACAAAATTCGGCTCACTGAGGAAGGAAAAGGATTTCTTCCCTATGCGGAAAAGGTACTGGAAGCACTGGACCAAGGTAAAAGAACGGTTGAAAATATAAAAAACGGTTTAATGGGGAAGTTAATCATCGGTAGTTCTATTTCGTTCAGTGCTTATGTGTTACCCGAGATTATAGATTCCTTTACCGAACATTTTCCGGATATCGCTATTAAAGTGGTTTCATGCTCTTCAGATGAGGTGATCAAATCCATAAAAGATAGATCCTTTCAGTTAGGAATCACGAAGTATAGCATTACCGACAGCCAGCTTACGTTTAAATTAATCAACAGCGAGCATATCTTCCTGATAGTGTCCAAAGACCATCCTTTTGCCAAAGAATCCTCACCTGTGTCTCTAGAGGACATACTAGATCAACCTCTTATCTTATATCCCGAGGGAAGCCAGTATAGGGAAACGGTTGATTTCACGTTAAAACAATTGAATAAGCCTTATCATGTAAAATATGAAACGAGTAACTTGGAATTAATAACACATTTGATACAATCTAACGCAGGAGTTTCTTTCTTCGCCCCCTCCTATATGCGAAAGGCCTTGTCAAGCAAACAATTAACCAAAGTAATGATTAAAAATAACCCTCTTCCGATGAGACAAACCTTTCTAGTTTACCGAAAAAACGAGTTAAA
This sequence comes from Paenibacillus sp. Pae15, assembly GCF_024519685.1. NCBI lineage: Bacteria > Bacillati > Bacillota > Bacilli > Caryophanales > Paenibacillaceae > Paenibacillus > Paenibacillus sp. Pae15. The sequence continues at coordinate 17,620 of NZ_JALJRM010000050.1, forward strand.
TAGTCCGGATCATTTGTTCATTGAACACATTACAAAAAATCATCAGTTCACCTAAAATCGAATGATTGACAACTTAGGGGTTAACAGTAAAAAGAAAAAACGCCCCATAGTGAACTGCACCCCAATTGTTAGACATCATCTAACAGTTGGAGGTGCAGTTTTTTAATGACTAAGTAGGGCTTGCTGAATAATCAAAAAATCCTTATGTCACAAGGGTTTAGAGGCACTT
>NZ_JALJRM010000051.1:0-17810 GCF_024519685.1 Paenibacillus sp. Pae15
AGTTCTCCGACACGCAGCTGGCTGCCGCCTACTTGGAAGCCATCTGCCAAAGGCAGCTACATCGGACGAAGTAAAGCCGCTGCAAGGAACGGATCCGGCCCAATATGCAGGAAAAAATAAGAAACCCTCCATATTATTGGAGAGCAGTTAACTATTACTTAATATTTGCAATACGGCTTCAGGCTGCTGATTCGCTTGAGCTAACATGGCTTGGGAGGCTTGAGCGAGAATATTATTTTTTGTAAACTCCATCATCTCTTTTGCCATATCAACATCTCTTATTCGTGATTCTGATGCCGTTAAATTAATTTTATAATTTGAAATATTATTATGAATGTGTTCTAGTGCATTTTGATATGCACCAAATTTAGCACGCTCTGATGATACTTTTTCTAATGCTTTATCTATTTTAGAGATAGCAGATTCTGCGCCTTGGCTGTTTGAAATGTCAATATTATCCACATCAAGTGCAGTTGCTCTCGCATCAGTTAAGAGGATTTGAAATGTATCGCTTGAGTTTGCACCTATTTGTAAACTTCTCCACGTAACGCTACTTGTTTCATTAATTACTCTGAAGTTTGAAATTGTATAACTACTACCATTCATTTCCCTTTCAAACTTTAGAACCCCGTTATCGTTTACTGCGATTATACCTGCACTTACATTATTGAATTCATTATTTAAAGCATTGATTAAACTCGTAGCTGTATATGAACCAGGTGATAGTGTTATTACCTTTTTAATACCTTCGTCAACAATAAACTCCCACTTATTCTGTCCAGCTCTTACCGTTATTCCGCTTATAATATCAATATCCGTTTTTAGATAACTGGTTGTCTTTGGAGTCCATACATCTCCTAGCTGGGATAAACGCAAAAACAAGGGATTAAGTGCATTGCCTGACACTAATTGAATTGCATTTTCCGAACTACTGTAGTTATGTGTGAGCTTAAGAATATAATGCTTATTTCCAGGTCCAGCACTCATATTTACTCCAATTGAAGGTGACATTGAAGCGGTAATACTAGCACCTACATTGGCAAATTGATTATTTAACTCCGCAATCAGTTCATCTCTACTATACGAGCCTTCAGTAAGAACAATTGTTTTAGATACCCCATTTTCAATAAAGTTTAACGTATCATTAATGCCTGCTTCAACAGTATACCCTACGGAAAAATCAGCTTCTCTTCCCCAAACTTCATAATTTCCACCAAATTGGGGTTCTGCTGCAAATATCTCATTAAATGCTGTCCCTTCAACCTCAATCGTATGGTTACCTGGAATTGTACTCGTTAATAACGTTCTCATATGAGTATCATCCCAGTCACTATATACATCAGATAGTGTAACAGGTGCGCCTAGAGCAGTCAGCTTGGTATTAATATCATTGTATAATGCAGTAGAAGAACCGCTGTAGAATCCTGGCGATATATTAATGGAGTACGCTGTACCATCAAACTTGATTGTCAACCCATCATTAACTCCAGAAATAATATTTATTCCACTTGCCGTATGTATGTTCTCACTGTTTCCAATCAAAGTTGATCTTGTTAGTGAGGATATATTATCACCAACATATGTAGAAAAGCTTACTGTCGTTAAATTACTGTTTTCAACATTTAAAAGGTTAATCCCATTAAATTGAGTGAGATTTGCAATATCATCAATTTCTTGTTTTAACTGCATTATTTCCTTCTGAATCATATATCTATCTTCATCAGTTAATGTATCATTTACCGCTTGGACAGCTAATTCTCTAGCTCGTTGCAAATTATCAGTTATTTCTGTTAATCCACCTTCTGCTGTTTGAATTAAGGATATCCCATCTTGAATATTTCTCTCCGCTTGCTCTAATCCTCTGATTTGTGCCCTCATCTTTTCAGATATTGCTAGTCCTGCTGCATCATCTGCCGCTCTGTTAATGCGTAAACCCGAGGATAGTTTTTCTAAAGAATTCCCAATAGATCTATTATTTTTGTTAAGTCTATTTAATGTATTTAATGCTGATATATTATGAGCTATTCTCACGAAAACCACCCGAGGTGTAAATACTAATTGATATATTTATCGACTGATATCAATGAATAATTTAGTATAAACTACCTTACTTCTTATAGATAGTACTATCAAAATCAAAATTGTTGTGCATGAATCTAGCCTAGAAATCTGCACCATACACCGATTGCCAAGCTTTATAGAGAACACGAATCTATGACATTAGGCTTTGCCCTCTTATCGTGGAGCATAAAAGACCCGCGCCATTTGCATGCCGTCCCGCAGTCCGGCACGGTACATCCATTTCTTTTCAATCGTATGTCGTATGTCGGTAATTCAACGTTTCCTCCCATTCGAGGATGAGCTTGAACTGCGCGGAGGTCAATTCCTGTTTTAAATGTTGCTCGATTTCAGACTGCTTGTTTTTCGCAAGAGAAAAATGCTAATTTCGGCAGCGAAAAATGCCGACAGACACTTGCCAGTAGAATCATCAACCCGGAATTCGTTCCATCGCCTGTTTCAGACGGAAACTATCCCCGGTAAACGAGAGAATGTGAGCGTGGTGTACAAGCCGGTCTACCAGCGCTGACGTCAATTTCGTGTCCCCAAAATACTCGTCCATTGTCCAAATTCCAGATTAGACGTCACAATCACGCTTTGCCGTTCATAACAATCCGCAATCACGTTAAACAGTAGTTCTGAGCCCGTTTGGCTGAACGGGACGTATCCCACCTCATCGAGAATCAGCAAATCCATCTTCCTCAGCTTCTCCCGAAACTTACTGCTATTACCCTAATCTTAATGTTTTCTTCATTTGTCCGATCACCAAGCTTCTCATATCTTGCTTTGAAATTTTCAACAATTTGACTTTCCATTTTTTTACACACCCACATACAAACTTAATCAATTCCCTATAAATTGTCAAACATTGATTTTGATTAAAATGGTCTTATAAAACATATCTAGAAGGTTATATGTGTTAAATATAGGGGTATAGAGCAGTTCGTTATATTAAGGTTGATAACTAAATTAGTGCGTTTTGGTGCGAGTCCCAAAGTAAAAAACGCCTAGAAACCGCACCATGCACCGATTTCTAGGCATTATTGAGAAAGTGAAGCTAGGACACGATACGTCAATGCCGTACAGATCCCGCATATGATCTTCAATGTCTCGAGTAGACATGCCTTTCGCGTAGAGGCCAATAATCTGCTCCTCTAAGCCATTGAGGGTCGTTTCGTGCTTTTTGATAACTTGAGGCTCAAACTCACTGTTTCGATCACGTGGTATCTGCAGTTCGGTGTTGCCAAACTTTGTTTTGATGGTCTTTTTACTGTAGCCGTTCCGACTGTTGCCTGTTAGATCGCCTTCAGAACTGTGCTTGATGTAGCCTAAATGGTTGTCTATTTCGGCTTCAAACAACTGGCTGTAGGGTGTCGCGACACATATTCTTTAGCATCTCATGAACATCTTCAACCGTCCGGCAATCCTTAGCTAATTCCTTCAATGTCTTGTCTTTTGCATCTTGCATAAATGATCATCTCCCTAATGGAAAGTTTAACCATTTACACAAAACTTAGTACGTTCTCAGTAGCTCCTTCAAATAGAAGGGGCTTTCTCGTCAATCTGACCAGCACCTTGTCCTGGTGTTACTGCTAGGGCCATATGCTTTAATTCTAAAATCTACCTTCACGAATCCACGAACGCAATCTAAATAACCAAAAGATTATTATCGAAGTCCATATAATTATATAGACTGTTCCTTTGATGACCTGATCATTATTCATAACAATGTAAATAACACCTATAATATCTATCAATAACATGATTCCTATGGAGATAAAAGCAAGAGAGCGCCATAATGTTGATCTATCCATAAGAATGCTCTCCTTCCTTCTGTTATTTGATACAAAGGTCAATACTTACTTAAAATCCGCTAACTACACTTACACCCCAACTTGGGTCAGAGTTATCCCAGTTATTAAAATTCGTAATCAAGCTGCGTGCATTGTTTTGGTAGGTAACCGCAGTATTACTTAACTGAGCTCTAGCAACTGTAGTATAAGTGGATGCTAAAAGCAATTTTTTCTTACCAAAAATCTTATTCAATAACAAAACCTCCACGTATGTTTTTTTGTAACAAATTCAATTATGTGCAATATATGTATAAATTGTAATAGTCAATACATACTAAATATAGTAATGTTGCCGCTGAATCATAATGCCCAATAGCTGACTGAATTGCCTGTCCAGGGATTGACGAATATAATGACCGTATCACAGTAAAGGAAAAGGATGCCCCCATAAACGTGTACCTGTTCGAGCAGGTTCACTGGAGACATCCTCACACAAAAATTCAACATGGTCATTGTATCAAATTATGAGCTGGTTGAGAAGATTACCGGCGTTTTTTGTTAGGTGTGTGGAAGTGGTTCCCTGCCCCTGTTGTGGGGAGTCGGAAAAGAATCAGTAGGAATGCTACGGGAGAAGTCAAGGTGTTATCGCTTCGAAGATTACGCTGTACCGGTTGTTGTAAGATACATCATGAGCTACCGGACTTTTTAGTTCCTTACAAGCGTTACGAATCTACTTGTATAGAAGAAGTGGTCTCTTTAGTGCCTTTCCTTTCTAATAGCTCCCGTTCCTTGTCGTAAAAACTCATTCTTATACTTTTGTTCATCCATTCCACGGTCTCTCTACCGCCCCGGTTCAATATGGTCCAAGTTCGGTTTCTTGAATCCGTCCGATGATGGCGGTTTACCGGAATTGCGGCTATTTTGATCAATTGGTTTTCAAGTGTTTTGACTCGTTCTTTCAATTCATGGATTTCGGCGGTGAATTCCCGAATTAACCCTTGAACCAAATTGACGACGGCATCGGGACCAGCTTCATACACTTTAAGAATATCTTCGCGTTTCATCGGAGAGCACCTCCCTTACGTGCGGGATGAGGGGATACAGATACACATCTTTGACTCGAGACTTGGAACAGACGCTGCGTGTCGTCGCGGCTGCGCCCCTGCGTCTGTCCGACGCGAATCCAATTGGCAGCCCGGTAACAGACGCCGCGAAACCGCTCTTGATCGACGAAGGTTTCGAGCATATAGATGGGATGTCCATACTTGTACATCCAGTCGTCGCTAACGCGTTTGGCGATGGCAGCGAGAATGTGACTGGCCAAATGAGGAACACGGACCCATGGCAGAATGAGAAATCTCATGTTGTTTGTGATGAATGGCAGAGCCTCTTGCCGAGCAGCCGCATTCCAGCCGATCCACTGATCGCGGTAAGCGACCTTCTACGCGGCGGAACCGAAGAGCAGACAAGCAAGCGGACGCTGCTGCCGATCGAAGACGAGGTATTTCATATTCTCGCCGACGGTACCGCTGAAGCCGAGGTAATGGTATTCCGCCAGCAGATGTTTGAACAGGCGGGACATGGCCTTCTCACGAACCGCCTCGATACGCAGAGGTGTCAATTCGCGCAGCGTACACACAATGTCATATGTGGAATGGGGGACAGAGCGAAGATGTCTGACCGCATTTCCAACACCAACCGAGCGTGGTGGCGGGAGCGTGATCTGTCCCATTCGCTCTAATTTAAGAAGCATGGTCCGACAAGCCATGTCTTTGAGTTGACCATTGGCATTCACCCAGTTCCACGCTATACAAATTTCCTGGGAAAGGCGGCTTCGATGCCAGTCTGGATGATCCGCGATAAGACCGCTGATCCATTCGATATTTTCTTGAGCAAGGTTTCGTCCTTGAATCTTCATGGTTCGAGTTTAAAACAAAATCCCGCTGAGTCCAGCAGGGATTTAAGGGGTACCTGAATAGTTACCCATTTTTAGGGAATATTATTATTGGTGATTCCCTTGATTAAATGGATAAAAAGTAAAATAAAGTATCAAAAAGAAATACGCAGACAACCTGAGATAGAAGAGCAGTTCATATCTGCTACATTATCTGATAATGTTTCTTTTTTAACAAAACTATATCAAGAAAGCTCCGATATTGTTTTTCGATCTTTTTCAATCGGTAAAAATCAAGATGTAGAAGCTTTTTTTGTGGCAGTCGACGGTCTGTTCGATAAAACGATGGTAAATGAACATGTTCTAAAACCGCTAATGAGTCTTAGTCTTCAAGAAGGAAATGAATCTGATCTTCTTAAGCATATTGAGAATACCGTAATTAACATAAGCAGTATAAAAAAAGAAAGTTCAATGAAAAAAAGTACCGCGCAGTTAATGAAAGGGGATTCACTTCTATTCATTAATGGGTTAAACGAAGCTTTGGTTCTGGGAGTGCGGGCCTGGGAAAGCAGAGGCATTGAGGAACCGGTAACGGAAACCACTGTGCGCGGACCAAGGGAAGGGTTCGTTGAAACCCTTCGTATCAATACATCCATGCTGCGGCGCCGGATTCATCATCCCAAGCTGCAGATTACCCAAATGGTTGTGGGCGAGGTTACACAAACTGAAGTAGCAATCGCATATATTGATGACATTGTCTCGCCTGGAATTGTAGAAGAAGTTAAGAAACGACTCCAGCGTATTCGAATTGACGCCGTATTGGAAAGCGGTTATATCGAAGCATTTATCGAAGATGTTCCCTTCTCAATATTTCCTACGGTCGCCAATACTGAAAGACCGGATGTCGTTGCCGCACGGTTGCTTGAAGGAAGAGTAGCTATATTTGTGGAAGGAAGTACCACGGTATTGGTCATTCCTCATCTTATGTTTGAATCGTTTCAGTCTTCAGAAGATTATTATTCGCGTCCCTATTATGCAACCATCATCCGCTTGCTCAGACTGGCCGGTTTCTTGGTAACCACTCTTTCACCGGGTGCATATGTGGCATTTCAGGATTTTCATAAGGAGATATTCCCAACTGAATTATTAATCAGCATTGCTGCATCCAGAGAAGGTGTGCCGTTCCCTTTGGCCATAGAAGTGTTATTAATGCTCATTACATTTGAATGGCTTAGAGAAGCAGGAGTTCGAATGCCAAGACCGGTCGGACAGGCTGTCTCCATTGTGGGTGCCTTGGTGATCGGTGAAGCGGCGGTCAATGCAGGTCTTGTCGGAGCACCGACAGTAATAGTTATTGCTGTTTCTGCAATTACCGGGTTTCTGGTCACCGGTCTTGCCGATGTCGCGGCAATACTTCGGTTTCTATATTTGTTCGCTGCGGGAACATTCGGGCTATACGGTATGATCTTAATCGTTGCTGCATTGATGCTTCACGTAGCATCCCTTCGTTCCTTCGGCATTCCATATATGTCCCCTTTGTTTCCGATTACATGGAGCGGATGGAAGGACTTATTTATTCGAACTCCATTGTGGGCTCTAAATCGGCGTCCCGAAGTTTTAAATACAGTAAATGAAATTCGACAAGCCGAAGGACAGAGACCTCATCCTCCGAAAAATTACGAAAATGATTAAAGGAGTGCGAAATAAATGAGAATTTCGGGTGGGGTCTTTCTTATTATTTCTATACTTGTATTAACAGGATGTTGGGGTAGGTCTGAATTGAAGGATGTTGGAATTGTTGCTGCAGTCGGCATTGATGTAAAAGATGAAAATAAATTTGAGGCCACGACTCAGGTAGTGAAACCCGGCGAGGTGAAAAAGAACAAATCAGGTGCGGTACTTGTGAATAGTACTACTGGCTTTACCGTTTTTGAAGCGGTACGCGATTTAATTATAAAAGGGGGAAAAAAACAAATCTGGCATCATATTAATGCCTATATTATAGGTGAAGAAGCTGCCAAGACCGGAGTTCGCCCCCGCATTGATTTTTTGGCCCGAGATCACGAACCCCGTTTTCGCATGAATGTTTTTGTCACAAAGGGCAAGGCCAAGGATCTCTTAAACATGAAAAGCAATATCAATCCCATTCCTGCCGCCGCAATGCAGCTTGCCTTGGAAGAACAAGAAAGCTTGGCCAAGGCGCCGAAAGTGGAATTGCATGATTTTATTCAAAAATTAATGGAACCATACGAAGATCCTTATCTTCCAATAATACGGAATGGAAAGCAAAATTTTGAAATTTTCGGCACGGCGGTTTTTAAAGACGACAAAATGGTGGGAGAGTTAAATTCAAAGGAAACGAGGGGGATGTTAAGAGTAGTAGGTGAAGTTCAGGGTGGACTTCAAGTGGTCCAATATAAACCCGGGAATGATGAAGTGCCGAATTATCTTTCTATAGAGATTAAAAAATCTCAATCGTCTATGCGGAGTCAGGTGATGGATAATAAACCCAAAATCATTATAGAGATTAATGAGACGGGATTCCTAGGCAGTATAACCAGGCCATTGGAACTAAATGATACGACAATAAAGTCAATTGAACAATCCTATGCACAGACGGTTAAAAAAGAAGTCGAACATGCGATAAGAAAAATTCAAAAAGAATTAAAAGCAAATATTTTCGGATTCGCAGGAGTCATTAACCGTCAAGATAAACAGTACTGGAAAAATCATCATCAGCACTGGGAAACGATATATCCCTCCATTGAAGTGGATGTTCGTGTGAAAACCCACCTTCCTAAAAATGGGTTAATTAATAATAACCCTGGAAAATAAAATCAGGTGAGACGATATGCAATTTATTTCCTACCGACAGTCCGTCTTTTTGCTTTCAATGATTTTGCCTGTTATGGGCCATATGGTACTTTTGCATACTATGTTTCTCTTGTCCGGAAGAGATGCATGGGCGGCCATTTTATGTACAATTCCCATTGGCTTATTATTTGGCTTTATTTTATTTCGTCTTCATAAGCTGTACCCGTCAAAAACGCTTGTTGAGTTGTCGGAGCTGGGGTTCGGCACCATTTTGGGAAAAGCTCTTTCACTGGCATTCCTGGTCTATTTTATGTATATGTTAGTGATTACACTCTACGCATTACTCGATTTTATCCAAGTAGTTTTTTTGCCGGAAACACCTAGTTGGGCTTTGGGGGCAGCTTTTTATCTTGTGGTATTGTATGCAGTTCATACAAGAATCGAAAGTATAGCGCGCATAAGTGAAATTTTACTGTTAATTATTATTTTTACCGGAGTATCAATAGGAATTGCAACGATACCGGAAAAAGATCACCAAAATCTGTTTCCTTTATTCGAGCAAGGGTTGATGCCTCTGATGAGCGGCATGTTAGTAACTACAGCCTTGTTCGGGGAATTTATCATACTGCTGATGCTGAAGTTAAAAAAAGATCACGCTAAATCGAAATCGTTGTTTTTTACCAACTCCGTATTCGTTTTACTCATTACATTCATGTTTCTAGGGACCATCTCGAGTACTCTAATGATTTTCGGTCTGGAACAAGTTAAGAATCTTGAATATGCGGCTCAAAGCGTCGTTAGAATGGTAAAGTTCGGATTTATTGAACGTTTTGATGTCTATGGTATAGCCGTCATGGTTTTAGGTTGTGTAATAAGGATGTCAACATTCCAGATTGTTCTGAATAACGGAATTCGCCAATGGTTAGGACTTAAAAAAGAGTGGGCGGTGCATCTGGCAATCACAATTGCGGTGTTCGTTATCACCTTTGCAGGCATTGAAAATCATCGCCATTTCGACGATCTTTACGTTACAACGCTTTACCCGTTATCGGCGACAGTCTCTGTGGCAATTCCAGTATTAGTCTGGATTGTTTTAGAACTAAAAAATATATTAAACAGGCAGGGAACAGGGTAAGTCCATTTTACTTTTACTCACTATGCAATGCCTATGTATACCCATGACCACGCCACTTATATTCGCCAGATGCACGAATGGCACATGAAAATGTCACGTTACCACGATCAATTGAGAGCTCATCATTTGGAAAGAGCAAAGCACTGGAGTTGTCAAAAAAAGTGCAGTTTGAAAACACCCTCATACTGAAATCCCATTACTAAGCGGCTTGTGCCAGCATTCTTTCGCGATAAATAGCCGGGGGCCAGCCCCCTGGATTAGAGGTGTAGATCTGCCTGTAACCGTCAAGACCTTTTGAACAATTTTCGCTAATTAATTTTGAACACTAAGCGTTCTGAAAAATCGTCTGCCGATACTTCAAGCGATAGCTGTCTCCGTTCAGCTGAATCACCTCGCTTTTGTGCAGGATTCGGTCAAGGATCGCCGTTGTAATGGCCTGATCCCCCAAGAGTTCGCCCCAATCTTCGGGGCCTTTGTTGGAAGTTAAAATAATCGATGTTTGACCATAAAGCTTGTTGATGAACTGAAAGAACATGTTCGCTTCATTTCGGTCCATGGCAATGGGTTATGTTGTACAATTAATTGTACATGATAATTTTATAACTGCTATCCAAGACAAAACACAAGATGAAGTTCTAATTTCCAATGCAAAAAAATTCAGACAATCCTATTTGGAAGGTTTGTCGAATCTTGATGCTGACTTACCAAGCGAACTAATGAAAAATAAGGAGAATAATGAATAGTAAAAAAGGAGATTGCCAACATCCAGCGGCAAATCTCCTTTTTTCGGTAGGTAATAACCTCCATTCCACATATCATAGATGAGCTCCCCGCTTTTCCTCTTTTCGCTCGAAATGATGATGCAACCTATACAGACAAATCTCCTTCGTCCACCGGTGCAGTATGGATAGATGCTCAGGAGCAGGTTCGAATCTTAGACTAAACACACCATCCTCGAAGCGGGTCATGCTTCCTTTAGCCGAGCCCCATTTCGTCATTGGCATCCGCTCAATGAGCTGGCTAACGCCGATCTCATTGTATTCCCAGAGTCGCTTCGAATCCTTATCGGAGAAATCGATTCGCCTCCGGTATTCCTTTTCTGTTAGATAGCTGTGAAAGAATGGCCCTACCTCCTGAGAAGTAACCGGTTCTGCCCAGTGCTCAGGCCCACGCTCGAGCATATACAGGAGCACGATCATTTTATAACTCTTGGTCATGACGGTCTTCTCGACATCGCGTATCCAAGCCTCATATCGATAATAGATGTCCTCTTCTTCCTTCGTTAAGCACTCGGCCCAGAGGAGAAAGCCGATATAAGAACCGAATTCATTCCGATATTCCCAGCTGTTCGAGCTCCCATGAAGATGAAGCTCCAGATAGGTAGGGATTCGACCAAGCTCATTCTTGAGATCCAGGAAAGAACGGTGTAGACGCTCGCGATGCGGCAGCTTCTTACGGCTTAATTCGTCCAGCAGATTAATAACAGACGTCTCCAAATGGAGCTCGCATCCATCCGGTACCGTCGGGATGACCGGTTCCTTGGCCGTTCTCTTTCCTTCACCGTCATTAGCGAATAATCGCAGCTTCACGTCTGCATTACGATAATTTCCGATGAGGTCAATGATTGTGCAGTGCGTCTTTTGCTCTGATAACCGCAGTCCCCGGCCAACCTGTTGTGTAAATACGGTTAAGGATTCGGTCGGTCGGACAAAGAGCAGCGTATCGACACTAGGAATATCTACTCCCTCATTGAACAAATCCACCGTAAATATGATTTCTAAATCTCCTCTATCCAGACGGTCTATTGCCTCTCCCCTCGTAATTCCTACGGCACCAGAGTGAAGGCTGACTGCAGCTACTCCTCTGTCTTGAAAATACCCCGCCAAAAAATCCGCTTGTCGGATTGATGAGCAAAAGCCAATCGTCCGTGTTTGCTTATGCTCTCTCCAGGCATCGTAGATCTTGTCAGCCAGCGACTCTCTCAACTGAGCTGCAGTCAACTGCTCGTCATCATAATGCGTTCCAAGCCATCGGATGGATGAATAATCTGTATCGTCATAGACCCCATAGTATTGGAACGGGGACAACCAGCCGCGACGGATGGCTTCAATGAAATGAATTTGGTAGGCGACGTTGCCATCACAAAGCGCATACACATCCTTCCCGTCCATTCGGTCTGGGGTAGCTGTGATACCTAGTAGAAATTTCGGCTCAAAATACTGGATAACCGATTGGTATGAGTTTGCAGCTGCATGATGGAATTCGTCCACCACGATAAGATCAAATCCGTCCGGTGCGAACGATTCACGATGCTTCTTCATCCCAAGCGTGTAGATGGAAGCAAAAACGCAATCCGCGTTCCCTTCTTTTTTTACACCATTATAGATACCGAAAGTTTTGTCCGGCATGATGCGCTGGAATGACCGTTTGGCTTGATAGAGAATTTCTTCTCGATGCGCAATGAACAGTACGCGTTGAAAACGCTGAGCGAAAAAGCCCGCAAGATAGGTTTTTCCGAGTCCGGTGGCCATCACGACCATGGCTTTGTCATATTCTTCTTCTAACGTTCTCTCTAGCGCGTCAAGAGCATCAATCTGAGCAAAACGTGGATGAATCGAAGCTTGTTCGTCTTCCGGAACCTTATCCTCTACAGGATCGCTGGCGTTTTCGGTTCGGTACTCATTCTCCTCCATCTCGGTGATCATTCGAATTAGCTCTGGATTTTTGCGATGGTACGTCCGATATTCCGCTTCATACAGAGCAATGGTGTTGTCATTGAGCGGCAGCGTAGAATCGTGATAAAAGTTTTGCATAAACTTCTCTAATGCCACTTGGAACGTATAAGGCTCGGCCTTTGCATTCATAGCCAGGTTCCACTCCATCCCCATTCTCATGGCGGACATGGAGAAGTTAGAGGAGCCAACAATAAGGAGCCCTTCACCGTTTTCGTAGTCAAACAAATAGGCTTTGGGATGAAAGGATGTTCCCATACTACGCCATAGCCTTGCCTCCAGCCGAGGATCAATATCACGTAATGCCTGCAACCCCTCCGGCTGCGTAACGAACAAATAATCCCCAGCGAGAACCTTAACCTCAGCTCCCCGTTCGATTGCACCTTTCAAATGGGGCGCGAGCAATCGTACTCCTGACTGCATAATGAACGAAGTCATAATATAGATTCCGGAAGCATTCTGCATCCCGGTGATTAGATCATCTGCTAAGTTTTCCGTAATCAGCTTGACATTAAGCGTTGTCGTCGACATCGATTAGATACACCCGTTTCTGGAATCCGCCTCGAGCTTCCGCCTTCTTCTCTCTCAGGGCTTCAAGCTCTTCCCATGTTGCTCCATGCACAACCGCCAATGCCCGGATGACCTCAAGCATATCTGCAAGCTCTTCCAACGACTCCTTCGAACTCTCAGCAGCAAAGTATTCCTCCGACTCTTCCTTCAGCTTTAGTATCAACTCTTTCTTATACTCTTCCTCATCCAAGATCCGCGTGCGAAATTCTTTGCCTGTAGCTTCAATGACTTGGGGAATCAGATCCCGAACTAGCTTATTGTATACCGGCATAGATTCTCATCCTTTACATGGTTAATTATGTATCTTTATTTTATCATAACTGAAGAGCATAAAGGCTCTAGTGAATAGAGGGTTATATAAGATGTCTTCTATGTTTAACCTAGCTCATAAACCTAGATTTGTCCCCTACTCCCTACTCTATTTCTACAATATAAAATTTACTTTGAGCATTTAAGTCCTTCCAGTCAATCGCATAGCTACCCGATAGCGAAATGGATTCTTCATCTTTGCCGGAACCCGTAGGTTTGTAGATGTTCCCGTAAACCGCATACTCTTCCCTGAAAAACTTGTAGATGCCTCTATTATTTGTCCCTTGGTAAAAGGGTTTGTCGGATACCAGTGCAACACAAGCTGTCTTAGCGAATCCTAGAGCCTTCAGCTGCTCCATGAATTTTATATCCTTCACAAAGGAATACATTTGTTCAGGATACTGTCCCTTTAAAGGGCATTTCAGCTCAATTGCATACTTCTCCGTGTAATCCTTCGTAAATATTGAGATGTCGATTTCCTTTTTAATGGTGCTGGATTGGCTTGAAAAATACGAAACATTACGCTCAAACTGAACTTTATATTGAGGGAGCCTTTCTCGTAAGTAAATCCCCAACTCGTGCTGTAAGCTGAATTCGTTGTATATTTCGATTCTATGATCTTGTACATGCTGAAAAAAGCTTGAAATCATCGTTTTCAGTGCCAACATCTGGACCAACTCCTATGCAAAAATGAACCAATCCTTTCATTTCTAGATTGACATTCTATCATCGTATGGACTTTCCAGGTAACGCTTGATTCGCAGCCAGTCCAACTTTTGCTGTTCGAATGGTCTGTTTCTTCGTCCTAAACTGCCGCAATGAAATACCGGAAACACAACCGTATTCCCGCTGACCTTGATCGGTGAATCACGTTCGACCAATTCTCTGAATTTTATTCCTTTATGCCCATATTCACGCAGTAAGGACCTGGTAGCCTTCTCTCCCAGAGTGATTACAACTTTAGGTTGAATAATGTCTTCGATGAGCGGCTTAAGAAATGTGGACACACAATTTCGAAACCACGATCCTCTCACTTTACCTGCTAAACCGCCTTTTGTTTTCATACACAATATCGCATTGGTAAAAAATAAATCCTCGTGTCTGTTTCTTGCAGTACGCTCGTCAATGTCCACACCAGCGATATTCAACAATTGAACCAATGCGCGGTTCGTCGCACTTTCTTCTACGTTGGATTTCCCTTTTTGTCCAACCAGTGTGTTGAAATCTCCCCAATCCTGTCCAACAACCATTATTTTGGCATCCAGACTGCCTTGCCACTCTGTCCAGTGGCCGATTTTATTGGTATCAAGGGACTTGTCCTGCACCAGTCCTGGATTTATCAGCTCGTATTGCGCAGGATCACATATCGTGCATTTTTTCCGTTGATTGACTAGTGCTTTATAAGCGATTTGTTTGTTCGTATTACTCATATGCTCGCTCCTTTCCTCAGGTATCCGTCATTTCCTCAATCAAGCTACCTAAATGATAGCATTTGTAGACAGATCAGTTCACGCCTATCTCAAAGCTTCAGTAAATAAATTCCGTTGTAAAAGCAGACTCAGCAGGAGCCAGTTAGGTTTGGCTTTCCCCCACTACAAATCGTCCTAAATCCCCTCTCCCTTGACACCCACTACACCCTGTAGTAAATTATAATCACTACGTAGTGTAGTAATTCATTTCGTTATGGACGCATAACGACTGTAGTGAGGTGTTCACCGTGAACCAAGTTCAGAAGCTATCGGATACGGAAATGGAACTCATGGAGGTGATCTGGGAGTGTGAGCCTCCTGTCACATCGACGGAATTGCTGCGGATTTTTGCGGGGCGGGGCAAAGCGTGGAAGGCCCAGACGATCTCTACCTTCCTGTCGCGTCTGGTGGATAAAGGGGCACTGGAAGCCACAAGGCATGGCCGAACGAACATGTATACGCCCCTGATCTCACCGGAAGATTACAAGCTGGCCGAGACGCAGCATGTACTGGACGGATTATACCAGGGATCGGTGAAGAACCTAATCGCTGCCTTATATGACGGCGACAAGCTTTCGGATGAAGATATTAAAGAGCTGAAGCAATGGTTTTCCGGAAAGTAGGTGCAGCCCATGAATACCATTCTTGAACTACTGATTACGCTGAATGCCGCCGGAAGCGTCGTCGTAGCTTGTATTCTTATATTGCGGCTCTTGCCCGCCGGCGCCTTCCCGACCAAATGGCGTTATGGACTTAGCAAAATGGCCGTAGGCTTTTTTCTATTCCCCGTAGTCCTAGGTATTCAGTGGATCGTATCGCTGACTTTCAACGCGGCAGCTACCGTCCCGGCTATCGGCGGGCAGCCTTCAACAGTGGAACAAGGGCTATCCGGAACTTATTCAGGGTTCAGTCCGGAACCGCTTATTACGGGGCAGACCATTACAGCTCAAGCAGCTCTATTCCTTATTATCGTATGGGCAACCGGCGTGATCGTTTTTGCAACATGGCAGCTGTACTGCTATCGCAAATTTGTAAGGACACTAGAACATTCACGCACCGCCGTTCCGAGAGACAGCCAGGCAGTTGAACAACTCTCCTTGATTAAAGAACCTCTTGGATTGAAGCGCAACGTTCGGCTTGCTTACAGCTCTGCTCTTCGGAGCCCTGTTCTTGTCGGGTTATGGAAACCGACCATCTATCTTCCTAAAGAGAATATCGTTAACGTGAATATGGACATGATCATGCGTCATGAGCTGATCCATCTGAAACGGAAAGATTTATGGGTCAAGGCCTTCACCCTGGGAGCGTCAGCCTTGCATTGGTTTAACCCCTTCATACACATTCTCCGTAAGGATATTCACACCTGGAGCGAGCTGTCTTGCGATGAAGAAGTTGTCAGAGAGATGTCCCATGCCGAGCGAAAACGGTACGGGGAGACGATTTTGAACGTCATGGCGGGAACAAGGCATTTACCCGTGCGATTTTGCGCCTCCTTATCGGGTGATGGCCAACAATTGAAAAGGAGATTAATGATGATGCTGAATGTAAAGAAACTAAGAAAGAAAACATTATATCTGACGATAACAGCTGTATTTTCCGTTGCCGCAATTAGCACATCCGCAGCGGTATGGGCTGCTCACTATTCGCCAGAAGTCATTCCATATGAGGAAGGTCAGGCTGAGGTTCGACCAAGCGAGCAAATTCCGAAAGCGGCCCCTGCTGATGCGGTAATTGAGAAGGAACCCCACCCTGCTGAGGCACAGCCAAGTCAAGCTCCTGCTACACTTGTAGCGGAGAATGAATCAGATGAGGAAGTCCAAGTCAAAGAACCTCAACCCGTACCTACACTGGAGCCCGAGCCTGCAACCGAGCCCAAACCTAAAAAAAGTAGCACGAAAGCTCCATCCGTCACTGCTCCCGTCGAATCTTCGGCTAACAACGGATTAAGTGCCATCCAAACTCCATCAACCACGATGGTACCTAAAGAGGAAGATAAACCGGGACTATTCGGCCCTGAACTTCGGCTAATCCCAGAACCAGCTCCGGATAAAGATAGCCGTAATGACAATTCTCATTCAGGCGACATTCCACCGGGAACTTCTATTACAATAAGAAAATTAACTCCTGAAGAAAGTGCTGAATTTAAAGATAGAGAACTTGCAGCAAGAGCTTTGTTGTCTCCTGAAGAACAGGCCGAGTTTGAAGAAGACGATTATGGGCTGCGTCCAGACTCAATACCACCGGGAACCTCCATTACAATAAGGAAATTGACACCTGAAGAAAGCGCTGAATTCAAGGAAAGAGAGCTCGCGGCAAGAGCCTTGCTGTCCCCTGAAGAACAGGCTGAATTTGAGGACTAAAAACAACGAACTCAAGAGAAAAGTTTGCTTTCTAACATGAAGAAGCACTGCCGGGGGGCAGTGCTTCTTTGAGATTATGGATAACACCTTAATTAGTGCTTGAGGTAGTCCATTCAAAATATGCACTTCTTGAATTTGCCTCGTTCGTGCTTGTTTTGATTTGGAAAGTGTGGTTGCTGTAACTGCCTGTGTCAATAACAACCAGCGAATTGCCCTTAATATTCGATCTCCACCACTGGACATTGCTGTTGGTTTGACTTTGAATGCTTAAATTAACGGATGGCATAGTGCCAGGCAAGTCCCCTACGTATATTAATACATATCTATCTGGAGATGGAATAAATGCATGGCCTACGTTTGCTCCTTGGTTCCCATCCTTATTAATTGGCACGGTAACATTTCCGCTCCAGCTATCAGATAAGATGCCAACATCAAAGAGACTAACTTCTTTGTTTCCATTGGCTCTTTGCTCAAGCAGAGTGATCTCTTCCGGAGTCAATGGTCTGACTGTGATAGAGGTTCCAGGTGGGGAGAATTCTTCTAATTCCACAGGACTAGCAAAAGCCGATACGGGTCTGTCAATAATTTTGTGTAAACTCATGTATAAAGGAATCTGCCCTAGGGGAGATTGGCCCCTTACGGCAAGTGCTGCCCGATTCGATCCGGAAAGAAAACG
>NZ_JALJRM010000052.1:0-12169 GCF_024519685.1 Paenibacillus sp. Pae15
CACGCAACCACTTCTGGATATATCTACTACGTTACACAAACTTCTTGACACTACCAAGGCGATGATTCACTTGTTGAGTTTTGTTGTCTAGATTTGGGTGATTTTTTCTTAGCACTTGTTTCTGATGGAAGGTAGGATTCACACCACTTGATTCCTTCTGATAAAACCTTATATGCCTTAATACCATCTTTCTTTTCTTTAGATTCACTTATAAATCCTTTCTTAATGTTTAGATTAATGCAATGGGAGATGTTACTTGGGATTTGTCGTCTGGCTTCACTTAATTTACTTTCTATATCCTTGCGTGTAAATTCTCCTGTTTGCTCTACACAGTCGAGAAAGTATGATACTCCCATTACTAGATCGACATCGTTGATAAATGACTTTTCATTTAGAAATGCTGCAATCGATTCATAATGCGTGAAAGAAGTTTTTGCGGTTAATGCTGAACCAGATATGTCAGTGGTGGTTTCGGCCATATCAGAAGCTATTTCTATCAATTGAGTTCGTTCACCAACTACAGGAGTAACAGCTGTTATTGCCTGAGGTAATAAACTAAAAAACTGTTCTCTTTCGCGCTGAATTAGTTCACTATCTCCTTCGGCTTCAAATTCAATGGGGCCTAATTTAATTCGAATTCGATTGTTCATAGTCCTTTGTCCTCCTATTTCTTTAAGCCAGCAATATAAAAAAGTTCCTCTAGACAGACTCGATAAATTTGTTTTATATCATCAATATCTTTCTTTCGCACGTTAAAATGTATTTTATGCGCTGCAAAATTACCCAATTCCCTAATAGTGTCATATTCTTTCCTCGATCTTGAAATACTCAGAGCTTTATTTTGAGTGGCATTTGCCACGATTTTTTCAAGCATTACATAGTCGCCTTTTTCATCTTTTATATCATCTTGAATCCCATGATGCTCATAGGCAAGGATGAGTGATATTTCGAACACACGCCGCATCAGAACTGCACAAGCATCATAACAATTGTTTTGGTAACAACTGTTGACCTGCTTTATTAGTTTATCTAAGAATCCTCTTTTGCCTAAAAATAATGTTTCATCAAGCACTTCACTTGAAGAAACGATTTCGTCAGTGTTATCAAATAACACTCCATAGTCATCTTGCAATTTTTGTTTAGCTGTTGGTGTTATCATATACTCGTTTGAACTACCAAGCTTCTTAAAATCTTTTGATTTTGCCAAATAACCTTTTATTCTAGAAATATTCGATATAGGGTGTCCTATTTGTTTCAGAATTTGTAAAACATGGTCTAATAAAAATGAATTTGTGTTTTGAGTTACATTCTGAAAGAAAGCCAGAAGTTTCACTTTTTCCAATTCGTTTTTTTCATTTAAGTTTACAGTGGTGATATATCGTGTAAGGTCCACATTACTCCCCCTTCATTTTTTATTAAAACATAGGATGTATTTACCAGTTCGACATTATTATTTTATCTGAATAAATCAAAATTGCCTATAAAAATCATTGATTCTCTAAAAGTAGATGAACTAGGCTGATATTGGGTTTGAAAAAAAAAGAACATATAATTTTGGCGAGAGCACTTCGTTAGATTGTTCTCACTGAATACTCAACACATGTTGAATGCTGTGTGTCGCTTATCAGGAAATAGCGTATTGAAGCCACATTTACCTGTCATACCGCACGAAGATCTCAGGCGAGATTAAGCAGCCTGAGATCTTCGTTTTTAGTTAAACACGCTTGATATCTGCTTTAGGATAACGTTATAGTAGGTCTTAATAACGTTTCTTTCCGTTTCATCAATCAAGCTATTATGTGCGATTAAATTCCTGCAATCAGCCATCTCTTTGATTTTTGGTATGATAAAATCTTGACTGGGGAAGTAATCTTTGAAAATGTCCCAGTTATTATTTATTATCGTAGCGAGATCTTTAAAGTCTAAATAGAAGAGCTTTGAATCTCCTCGTACACTGAGCCACTTCTTAGAAGTCGCATCGGCTATTCTTTGATCTAAGGTTTTTTGAGTTGCTGAAGGTATAGATATTTTTTCGAAATAATCAGACCCATATTGTTTTTTGCAGACTTCTTCTATGAATAGTCTGATGGAGTTTTCGACGGCATAAAGGTAGGTATAAACTTCGGACATGCGATATCCCTTTTCCTTTACATCTTGAGGCAAAATTTTCGACAGTATAATTCCAGATACTTTGTCAGACTGTCGTTCTAGATCAGCGATCAAGTCATCTTCTAGTTCGAAGTCTTTCGATAAGTCGATGTTAAATGATACGTTTTTGACATCGTATCCTACATCATCTGGGATGAGTTTATCACAAATTTCTCTTAAGAGTCGTTTAGTTTCTTCATTGTCTAGAGCGTCGATATTATGTGGCGCAAGATAAAAAGTAACATAGGCAGCGTAAGCATTATGCCGTCCCCTCCCACCAGCATAATATGAGAAGCCATCGGCACTTATTGTAACGCTTGCTCCTCTTAATAGATGGGCAGTTTCATATTCAGCACTTCGTTTTAGTTCAAAGATGATCCCCTCTAAGAATTTTTCATTACTAAACGGTAAACTATAGGTAAACGACGACATCTATTGTCTTCCTCCTTAGGCCAGTACTTTCTCTTATAATTCGATGAGTGGTGCTGATTTTCCTTTAGGTTCCATTTTAGCAGTTGAGTTTATAGATTTGACTCTGAGTTAAGTGAGGAGAAAAGTAGTATGATGATAAATCAAAGCGTAGATAAGTATGATAGGGAGACTTCGCAGTATATTGTCGCATACTTGGACATATTGGGCATCGCAGCAAGAATGAAAGAAGGGAAAGATCGTCAAAAGCTTGCGATGAACAAGCTCCATAACCTATATACTTTTTCTATGGATATATCGAAGCGGATAGCTATGGAAGGTTATAACGATATTCAGTTCAAGATATTTTCCGACAACGTTATTATTGTTAAGAGGCTGTCAGAGCAGTCGGATAAAAGGCTGCTTGATATTAGGGCTTTATTATATTGTGTTTCACATTTCCAATGCTTGGCGGTTAGGGATAGTGTTGGATGGCTTATACGTGGAGGAATTACGATAGGTGAGCTGTTTATAGATGAAACTATGGTATGGGGCGAAGCGCTTCTTAAAGCATATGATCTTGAGAGTAACTCAGCTATATATCCCAGGATATTGTTGGATGCAAGTCTGCTTTCACAAATTGGCTCAGATGAAGAATTGAATGAGTTTGTTCGACAAGACTTTGACAACTTGTGCTTTTTGAACTACTTATATATTCAGCATTTCGGGGGAGAAGGCTTGAAGAATGGATTTCAAATGATGCTCGATGAACTAAATGGGAGATATTCGGAACGCATATATCAGAAGCTATGCTGGCATATGAACTACGTTAATAGAGAGCTTGATGGGAAAAATGAGAAAAAAGATAAGAAATATCGGTTACATATTGAGTCATTGCGGGAGGGCGTTAGAATTTGACTATTACTCACTGGCAAGGCCAAGATACACTGAACCTTGATGAAAAAGAATGGTTAGTTCTGCTTAAGGATAAAGATATCTTTGACGAGATAGGCTTGAGTATGGTTAGTTTTGTATACGACCAACCTGATTTTCAGTCAAATGCCACAGAGATTGGCGAAGCGTTAGGAGGAGTTTCACAGCAACAAGTAACTGCTTGGAATCGTGGGATTTCCAAGAAAATATATAAAAAGCTTCGTAAGGAACCGCCTTTCAATAGCAAGGGCAAGGGCGGCAAGCGTTGGTGGAATGGTTTATTTGATGGAGATAGTGAACGAGTGTTCAACGAGAGGGGTAAATTCATCTGGAAACTAAGACCGTCCCTCATCTCTGCTCTATCGCAACTACGTAATCACGAAGAAGAGAATCTATAAAGTTTGCCCTTGAGAAATCCTTCCAACCAAGTTATAACAAACAACAACTTGTTGCTTGGGAGGTTTTTCATATGATGGCTGTGGCTCAAAATTGTCATGATGTACGTGAATCTTATCATAGTTCTCTCGTCGGTCTTGAACTGGACGACACGCAGATGCAAATGCTGTTGTCTATTACGAGACGCCACTGCAAGCTAGGCGTGGAGCATGGCAGAGCGGATACGTCACCAGAGCGGCGGCGGCAAGTCCGGGATGAAATTTCGAGCTTACGGGCGCTTCGCAATGATCTTATCACGGAATGGCGTAAGGACGTACGGACGTAAAAAACGGATACAGGTTGGCAAGCTTGAGCCGGTAGATGGCTTGAGCTTTTTTATTGTCACGGACTGTTCTTGCTTTTGACGGTTGCGATGCTATGAGTGGGATTTATGCTAGATTGTCGGTCAGCAGAGGCTCGTTCCGATAATCCTACTCATGGAGGTTGATATTCGCATGATCGTGAAACTCCCAACATCGTACAGGATGGCATTGTACGTACAAGAGGACAAGCATGGTAAAGAGCAAGCCGATTCGCTTCTATCGCAGTTTCAGATGTTGACGACAAAGGTAAAGCGTTGGGGTACTATCGCTGAGATTTACGTCGATACCAGTCCTCCTTCAGCGTTCAACCGTGATCGTCCCGGGCTGAGTATGCTTCTTGCAGACATGCGCCGCGAGAAATTTGACGCGATCCTCGTTACTGAAATATGGCGGATCTTTCGCAACAACTATAATCTGATGAACTATTTATCCGATATTTTAGTTGATTAATTCAACTAATGGTTGAATATGAAATGTATAAACAACTATAATTCCCTTGTTGAGCTTATTATCTGCCTCTATACTTTTAATTAAAGGAGAGTTTTTTTATGAAAGAGTTTAGATTTTCGGACAATGTTACATTTATGCGAAAAAAATTAGGAATGACCCAAGGAGATGTGGCTACTTATATAGGAGTATCGAGTGCAGCAGTGTCTAAATGGGAACAGGGATTAAGCTATCCAGATTTAACCTTGCTGCCCAAGTTGGCCTCTTTGTTTGACACTACAATTGACGAGTTGCTGGGCTATGAGCCACAACTTACTGCCGATAAAATAATCGAGATTTACCAAAATTTTTCAAAACGATTCAGTAAAGAGAGCTTTGAAATTGTCCAAAAAGATGTTGAGAATATTATAAAAGAATACTATTCATGTTGCCCGCTATTAGTAAGAATTTCTCAATTATATCTTAATCACTATGTTTACTCACAAAAACCTCAAATGGTTTTGAATCGGATAGTTGAATTATGTGAACGTGTGGATATATTGAGTGATGACCACAAACTAATACAAGAAGCACAGATAATACATGCCTCTGCATTGTTAATCATGGACAAACCACAAGAACTTTTAAAATGTGTTGGATATGAAGTTCCAATTCAATTTGGTGTAGAAAGGCTAATTGCAAGAGCTTATGCGATGCTCAAGGATAATGATAAGGTCAAAGAAACATTACAAATTAGCACATTTCAACACTTGTTTAGTATGATTTCAAGCGAAATAGAATCTTTAAAATATATTTCAGATAATCAGAACTTATTTGATGAGCTGATAAATCGCACTGAAAAAGTTATAGACATATACAATATTGAAAAATTAAATATTCATATAAAGATTATTTTTTATTATCAAGCCTCTTTAGGCTATATGAAACAGCATCGGCATACAGATGCGTTACGTATGCTAGAGCACTTCTATCATACATGTAAAAATATATCATTTCCTATGAAAATTTGCGGTGATGATTATTTTTATACCGTTGACAACTGGATTGAACAGAATATTAACTCAGGTCCTTATGCTCCACGCAATGACCAAGCGATCAAAGACGATTTGCTGAACATGATACAGAAGGAACCGATATTCGTTCCGTTACACGCAGACCCCAGATTCAAGTTGATTGTCAAGAACTTGCAACGTATTTTTCAATCTAAGCGAGAAAACTGATAAGTAAGTTGAATATATTATCAGTCAAACTGTTTCAGAAAAAATTATGATATGGAGGATATGATGATAAAAGAAGATATAAAAATTCCAGCAGATAATGGGAGATTAGTAATTGCAGCAACAGTAGCAAGACCTGAAAATAAAAGAAATTCGGAAATTCTCATTGTAATGATTCCAGGAAGCGGACCAGTTGACCGCGATGGCAATATGAGAGGAATGCGGGCAAGTATTTATGAACATCTTTCTGATGTATTAGTAAAGTCAGGATTTGTCACATTAAGATATGACAAAATTGGAGTAGGAGAAAGTACAGGCGATTTTAACCACACGGGACTTCACGATGGTGTTCAATGCGTAAGCGACATCATTGATTATTGCAAATCAACTGAGGATATGGCATTTAATAAAATCTTTTTGCTGGGACATAGTGAGGGTACGATTATCGCAACTCTATCTGCCAGTCGAAAACAGGTAGACGGAATCATTTTATTGTGTGGCGCCGGTACATCATTGAAAAGTGTCATGACATTTCAAAATGAAGCATTATTATCAGAAATCGCTAGCAAATCCGGATTTTCTGGAGTGCTCCTGCGCAAGCTTGTGTCGCGCGAAAAACAGCAGCTCAAGCAGAAGAAGCTATTTGATAAAGTAATGCAAACCAAAGAATCTACTGTAAGGATTAGCGGAAGGACCGTTCAAGCCAAGTGGCTAAGAGAGCATCTATCTCTGAACGATAAAGAAATTTTAAACTTGCTGTCATCTTTAAAATGTAAGGTTCTGGCGATTAACGGAAGCAAGGATGCTCAATCTCCAATAGAGCCTTTTTGTAATTTGAAAAACTTAGATTTAGAAAATGTCCATACCGTAGTGATTGATGATATGAACCATATGTTGAAAAAACAAGATCAGGCTTACTCTATATTAACATTAAATAAAATATATAAAAAACTGAAGAATGAACCGATATCATCTGAACTTGTTAACGAGATTAAACATTGGGTTCAAACCATATCAATTGAATAGTCGGAGGTGTTAACTGTGAAAAGAGTGGTAGCTGTATTGGTTTTAGGGCTGGTGGCTGGCGCTGTTTTAGGAACACAGCAAGTAATGTCTTTAACGCCTGAAATGGAAAGCCAGATTGCTGTCCAACTGGGGTCAAAGCAAGTCATTATTATAGTGGCTATGCTGCAAACAGCAATTATGGCGAGTATTGCCACTATAGTAGGATCTTGGACTTCTCCAAAAGTAGGCTTGAACAAATCGTTTTTTTATAACAGAAAAAGCATTGCCGCAGCAGTGGTCATCGGACTATTGTCTGCCGGATTTATCGCTATTTCGGAAAAGTTTATATTTGCTGAAGCGTTGGGACTGGATGAGAAATTTGAATTTTCCTGGCTTAATTTTCTTGGCAGTGTATTATACGGTGGCATCATCGAAGAAGTGCTTCTAAGATTCGGACTTATGTCGCTTATTATATGGATTGCCAGCAAAATTACGAAATCTGTGAATAGCAATGGAATTTACATTGCCGGTATTGTCATCGCCGCACTCATATTTGCAGCAGGACATCTTCCTGCGACTGCACAAATGTTGGGTTTAAGTCCATTGTCTGTAATCCGTACTTTGCTGCTTAATTTTTTGCCGGGGCTCGGGTTTGGCTATTTATATTGGAAACATGGATTAGCATATGCAATGCTCGGACATATCTCCACGCACGTCATCAATCAATTGATTCTTCTCCCTATATTGTTCAATTAACAATGGAAGAACTTATATTTCACGACATAAACATTGAACACATTCCAATTGTAAATAGTTGGTACTGCGATGATGACAGTTTTCATGTTACATGATAGGAGCCCGTGGAATAGTAGATTATATGATTGGCATTGTTGTTTTTCTGCTTACTATGATCCTATTATCTGGGTTAATCACACTGCTAATTCATTGGACAAAGAAACTTACCTTCTCTTTACATTTGGATCGCGCTCACTTGCTTTTTCTTGGTGTTCATATGTTTTATAGGTCCTTGGGAATTAATGTTTATTGTCTCTATATCAATTATTGTTTCCTTCTATTTCATTGGGATGATGATTTGTCGCCTGTTGAAAGGTCAATATCGTCAGTCAAGTAAGTTATCAAAGATAATGACATTAGTGTCATCTTTATCATTAGCCTGTATTCTTTTTGGTGGTTATTGGTTATTTAATAGTGGTGATAGCGAATTGCCAATATTATATAGACTGAAGACTATGAAAACAACGGAACAGTAATTCTCTTCCATTGGCTAATCCGTCTGTACCGGGTTCTTATCAAGTCAAGACATTAACGTACGGAAGTGCCAACAGCTATCGAAAGGAATTCAATGCTGAAAATTCACTGATTACGAAGCCAGTGGATGGCTCGTCATTTGTGGAAAATTGGTCCTCAATCCGCACTAAAACATTTGGATTCGGGTCGGATCAAATGCCGCTTAACGGGACAGTATGGTATCCCGATGGAAAAGGAACGTTCCCTTTAGTCATCGTTGTTCATGGTAATCATCTAGCCACAGACTACTCACATCCGGATATGTTTATTTAGGTGAATTGCTAGCCAGCAAAGGTTATATTTTTATATCGATTGATGAAAACTTTCTGAATACTTCGCCGTATGATGACTTATTCATGTTGAAAGTATTAAAAATGAAAATCCAGCCCGCGGTTGGCTTATTTTAGAGCACTTAAAGGTATGGGAGGAATGGAATAACACAAGGGACAATCTATTTTTTAACAAAGTGGATATGAGCAGGATTTCGTTAATTGGACATTCTCGTGGTGCTGAGGCGGTGTCAATAGCAGCAGTATACAACAAACTACCCTCATCACCTGAAAATGGCAATATCAAATTCAATTATAACTTTGGCATTCGCTCCATATTTCTATTGCAGGCACTAGGTAGAAGATACCCGCGGCAACATAGCAAGTTTACCGTTAAGTAGTTTTGGAGAATAGTAGTAAAGTATTTGATGAGGTCATTAACTACCTTGAAAAGGTAGTTTCTAAGTGGGGATGAAATTGATTATGAAGAAATTACAAAAATTGTGTCTGCACCCGTCGCTTTATTCCAAAGAATATTTGTTTTTGTTTCAGGAGTTACCATTTCAGAATATGTAAGAAAACGTAGATTAACACTAGCAGGGTTTGATTTAAAAAAGGTGAGGATTCTATTATTGATATAGCGTTTAAGTATGGTTTTCATTCGCACTCTGTTTTTTCGCGAGCATTCAAAGAACATCATGGGATCACACCTTCGGAAGCAAAACTAATCAATTCAAAACTCAATGAGTATCACCCAATGAATTATCTTGAAATGAGATTTATAGGAGGCGAAAGAATCATGGCAAAATTAAAGAAAATCGTGTATAAGGAATTCGACGAACGTCTAATGGTTGGAGTTCATTATAACACTTCATTTTTTGAGGCTGGAAACGCATGGAAATCATTTTTTGAAAGCGATAAGATTGACTATTTAAAAAATTTATCTGAATTTACTTATTGTGAGGATATTGATGAAAATGATGGTATCGGAATGATGTTTAATTTTCAAGATACAAATGCTTTCGAATTAATATTAGGAGATTTTATGAGGGTAAATACACCGGTTCCCCATGAGCTGTACAAAAAACATATTCCAAGCGGAACGGTGGCTTGTATCCAAATTGAGGGAAATAACATCGCAGAAATTGTTGACTCGGCCTTCTTGTTGATTACAGAAGCCATTGAAAAAACTGATCAAGAAATTGATTTTGAACAGTTTTATTGGTGTGAGATATATACAAAAGAACGATATTCCATTCCACTAAGTCATGGTGAAAAGGTAGTTATTGATTATATTTTGCCAGTAAAATCGAAATTATTCGCCATGTGAAGCGACCTTTGCGGCTAGTTATAAGCCTTCGAAGCGATGTCGGTTCAAACTTTCAACCAGATCCATTGTGTTCATTCTGTAATCCCCAGACAGTTATCGATGAAGCTGATTTGGATACGATTAGAAAGCTTTTCACTACGATCATCAGAGCAGATCGATTTAATGCCGGAACGTATGCATTGATGATTGATAACGCAACCCTGAATTTATTTGGGAAGAAATGCTTAAGGATTACCACTGGATGATGAGTGGGATGCCTTTTATCGCGACGAACTAAAAATGACTAAAGAGGAAAACTGGGAGCGGATTTTTGATTATCAATTGTTGAAACAATCGCCTTGGTGAAATGACGAGCCGCAAGAGGTTACAAAGGAAGACAACATGATTTAATATTTTGTTGGAGGTCAGAAAATTTTGATATTGACATTCTTTGAAATATAAAGGGATATTTGCTCTACAATTGTTAAGGTTGAGTAGTTTAAATTCTAAATAGACAACAAAATGAGGATTCAGGTTGCATAACCATCATTTTTGTGAAAATCGCTTGTTGTTTTAAAGAAGTTACTAGTTATAATAATAAATAATTCACATAATAAATAAATTGGAATATTTGAAAATAATTGGGTGAGCAGTAGATTGATAACGTTTCGAATTGCCAGCGACCGGAGAACTGGAGCTATTCATTGGGAGCCATTACGATTTTGGCGAGCAAAGGATGGCTCTTTTCTTTTCATTACGCAGTAAGGGATGTGATGCAAGGATGAAGTAGGGTAAGCCGCGCCTTTAAACTCACTAAATCTATATTAATAGTATGAATTATAAAGAAGAAAGCGGTGGATTCACATGAAAAGCAAGAAAATACTGGTTATATTTTCATTGATTTTAATGATTTTGCTTAGTTCCGCGTGCTCGGTAGATAATTCGGCCGCCGGCACCGAGACATCTACGCCATCGGGCCAAAACGACCAGGAAAATACTGCGAAGGATGCGCAAACGACCTCATTCAAGGATTCAGGCTTAAAGGGCGTTGTTGATGGGCTGCCTGTGCCGTCGCTTGAAGGGAAAAAGATCGGTATTGCCGTTGTTGGAACGGACCATAACTTCGATCGGCAAGCTTACCAGGGTCAAATTGACCGTGTTAAGGAGCTTGGGGGAACCCCGATTGCAGTAGATGGGGAACGCAACGATCAGAAAGCGATTGCGGATATTGAAAATCTGATTATCCAGAAGCCCGATGCGATAATCAAGCAGCTCGGGGATACGAAAGTATTTGCCCCGACGCTAAAAAAGGTCGTGGATGCGAAAATCCCTTTATTTACGGTTGACCATCCCAGCGAGTACAGCATTACCAACCATCTGTCGGATAATTATTATATCGGCGAGGTGTTGGCGCGTACTATTTTTGAAAATATGGGCGGCGAAGGAAAAGTTGCTGTGTTTAACGGATTCTACGGGGTTCGGGTTGTAGCCATTCGTTATGATATGTTGAAATATGTCGCCAGAGATTACCCGAAGATTGAGTTTATAGAACCGGAATTGCAGGATGTTATCCCTGGCACGATAGAGGATGCCCGTAAGAAAGTTCAGGATCTTCTTGTCAAATATCCTGAAAAGAGCGGGCTGAAGGCCATTTGGGCCGGCTGGGACATCCCGAGCATTGGCGCTTCCCAGGCGGTAGATGCGGCGGGCCGCAAGGATATCAAGGTTTATGGCGTAGATGGAGATCCGGCTGCCATCGATCTGCTTGCCGATCCTAACACTTCCTTTGCGGCTGATGTAGCTCAGGAGCCTTATAAGATCGGACAGTCCGCCGTCGATTCCGCAGCGCGCTATTTGGCCGGACTGCAGGTGCCTAAGTCGGTATATGTGGAACCGCTTCTGGTTACGAAAGAAAACGCTGAACAAGCCAAGAAGATTCTGTTCAAATAGGTGGTGTTAACATGAAAAACAAGAAGACACTGGTTATATTTTCGTTGATTTTCTTGATTTTGTTTGGTTCCGCGTGCACGGTAAATGATTCAACCGTCGGCAACGCGACATCTGATCCATCCAACCCTACCGAACAGGACCAAGCCGCCCATAGCGATGATTCGCAGAAGCCCGCAGATGCAATCCAGATTAAGGACTCCGGCTTAAAGGGCGTTGTGGATGGTCTGCCTGTGCCGTCGCTGGAAGGCAAAACCATTGGCATATCGGTTATAGGAACGCAGGACAACAACGACAGACAAGCTTTTCAGGGGCAGATTGACCGTGTTAAGGAGCTTGGGGGAACCCCCATTGCGGTAGACGGGTGTTTATCGCAAAATAAAAGTGCCGAGAATTGCAGCGTAAAAATGCCGAGAAAAT
>NZ_JALJRM010000053.1:0-10874 GCF_024519685.1 Paenibacillus sp. Pae15
AAGCCCGGCAAATACCAGAGAGCGTAATGCTCACCCGGACGGGGAACGGCAACGGTCTTATGGTTTGATAATGAAAGTTGATAAAATCGTCAAGTACCTGGAACGGGCGTCGGTGAGCAGCAGCGTCTAAGCTGGTACGCAGGACGGCGCACGTGGCTGCGATGAACCGAGACGAGGACTGGTACCAAGCAGTGGGCGCAGCTGTGAAATAACAGTTGAAGATTGACCGAAGATGATCACCATCACCGGCGAAATCGATGGGGGCGCAGCGAGAACCATCCCTTTCGCGGGGATGGTGACACAAGTAACTCTAGCATTTGGAGGGAGGAGTTAGCGTGTCGTCTTTGTCTTTTCCCGAGGAGGAACTAGGAAATACAAATGTTGGACCAACGAAGGAGCCACAGGAACAATTCGCCCCGCTCAAGCCGCGTCTAGGCGGTTTTGTGAAGCTGATCGAGTTCACGGAGGTACAAGTGGCGGTCCTGAATGCGGCGGCTGATCGAATCATTCCCGGCGGCGAGGGGTTTCCTTGGCCCAGCGAAGTCGGGATAGTGCGCTTTATCGCGCGCTACATCACGCCGAGCGGCGAGGAGCCTAAATGGTTTCCTTTCGCCGGGGAGGATAACTTCAAGGCAGAATTGGATAAGCTCGGCGGAGACTTTCTCCAGGCAGACGCGGCCATGCAGGTCGAAATTCTCAAACGTATCGAGCAGGAGTCGCCAACCTTCTTCTCGCAGTTCAGAGATCTGGTTTACTATGGGTACTACTCGCGGCCCGAGGTCACGAAGGCAATAAACGAGAATCTCGAGGCAGGCCGTGATTACCGGAGCTCTCCGCAGCCCTACGGCTATTTGGACGTGATCGAACCGTGGGATGAATCGTTGTTCTCGCAAGTAAAAGGCTCGTATATCCGGACAGAAGATGTCAAGTATGTGAACGTCCGGACTCCGGATCAGCCGGGAGCTGCAGGGGGCAAGCCACCATCAAGTGAGGAGCATTCCAAGCCTTCCTGTAATGAAGAAAAATAGATACCGGGTTGCATTGGCCCCTAATGAAAACAAGCATGAGACGCATGTCATCCTTGGCCGTGAGCGGATAGAACCCTTCTGGCTCCAGCCTGCCGATTTTGCCAAGGTAAAGGCCATCCCGTTTGTTGAGGTTAATCCGTCGTTATGAAATGGTGAATAGAACGAGCATGTCGGAATAAATGACTCTGGAGGAGGGATCAAAATGGCGAAACATGTAGAAACGAACGTGCTGGTAATCGGCGCGGGCGCGGCCGGTGGCGCAGTCAGCAAACGGCTGAGCGACGCAGGGATCAAAGTCACGTGCCTGGAGCAGGGCGATTGGGTACACCCGCTCGACCACCCGCATTTCCACCACGAATGGGAGATCGAGAGGAAACGAGGTTGGGATTTCGACCCGAACAAGCGCAGGCTTCCGGAGGACTATCCGACCACGGGCAACGCAACTCCGTATGTATTTAACGCTGTTGGCGGCTCAACCAGACACTTCGCGGGCGCTTGGCCGCGTTTCAAACCGGTTGACTTTCGTAAGGGGACGGAGCACGGGCTGGAAGGAACGATCGACTGGCCAATCAGCTACGAGGAACTGGAGCCGTTCTACAATATCAATGACGCGGAGCTCGGGGTGGCGCGTGTAGTCGGCGACCTGGGGAATCCCAAAAAGCTGAAGGGATATGGTCCTCCTATCCCCCCGGGAAAGCTCGGCTTGAAGATGGCAAAGGCGTTTGGGAAACTCGGGTGGCACTGGTGGCCGGCAGACTACGCTATCCTGACCCGGCATAAAGACGGCCGTCTCCCCTGCAATGCGTGCGGACCCTGCTTAAGCGGGTGCCCGCGCGGCTCGATCGGCTCTACTGATGTCACTTACTGGCCCAAGGCCATCCGAAACGGTGTCGATCTGCGCACCAACGCGCGGGTTGAGCGGATTAACGTTGGCAAAGACGGGCGTGCTACTGGCGCGACTTACATCAACCGGATCACCGGCGAGCGGCACGAGGTTCGTGCCGACATCGTCGTGATGTGTGCGAATGCCGTCGGTACCCCCCGCTTGCTCCTGATGTCCGCCCAGAACGGACACCCGGACGGTTTGGCGAACAGCAACGGACTTGTAGGCACGCACCTCATGTTCCACAGCTGGGCTTTCGAAGATTTTTGGTTCGACGAGCCCATAGAAGATTTCAAGGGCCCCGAACCAGCGTCCCTGTACAGTCAGGAGTTCTACGACACGAATCCAAATCATAACTTTGTCAACGGATTCTCATTGCAAGTCGGGCGGGCAAACGGTTCAGCCTATACGGCGATGGGAACGACGAGTGGTTATCTTGCGCCGTGGGGGGCGGATCACCGGAAATTTTTCAACGAACACTTTGGTCGGCATGTGCTTGTCTATGTGCAGGGAGAGGATCTCCCGGTAAAAACAAACAGGGTCACGCTGGACCCCAAAGTCACCGATTCAAGCGGGCTTCCCGCGCCGCACTTGCACTACAAGCTGCCCGAAAACGACGCTCGACTCATCGAGTTCGGCAGGCAAAGGGCGCGCGAGGCTGCCGAGGCCGCCGGCGGCCTAACCGATTCAAGCAGTACGGGGGTTACAGGCGTTACGAAACCACCGCCAGGATGGCACATTATGGGCACCTGCCGGATGGGAAATACGCCGGAAGATTCGGTAACCAACAAATACAATCAGACCTGGGACGTACCTAACCTGTTCATCGTCGACGCCAGTTCGCTGCCGACCAGCGCCGCCGTCAATCCGACCAGTACCTTGCAGGCGCTTGCCGTCCGCTGCGCCGAGTACATCAAGAGGCGTCATTCCCACATCCTGTCGCAGAAGGTCACACCCGGCAATGCGGATGCACCGGGTTTTTGAACTAGCGCGAGTCAGTACCGTGTTCGAAAAGGTTCGATCAAAGCTTAACTTCATTGGCAACGGTGAGAGTTTAGCGGGTATAGGGAAAGCGAGGTTCTCGGCAGAGTACTTCTCGACAGTCGGTCCATGCTCACTGAATAACTCGCCCTCGCCCTCCTGCTGTCGGGTTGACACGTACGGTGACCGGGCGGGAAGAGCGGATGAAAGACCCGTGAGCACGCCTTCTGAGCGTCCGGGTTTGGTAGAGCAGGCAGCCGACGCGGAAGAGAATTTTACCGACTCGTTAGCCGAGGCCGATACTCGTAAAAGGGTCGCAAAACAGCAGAAAGGGTGAACAGAGCTCATGTACACCGTGACCATCTTGAACAACGGGGAGTGGGTTGCGCCGGGAACCGTGATCTACCTGCACGCCTTCGGTCGACACGATCCGGTCAAGATCGTGCAAAATTTCTTTCTTGTCCAAGGTAGAGGACACACGATTCTCATCGATACCGGCATAGACAATTTAGAAGGCTACCTGACCGAAGAGCAAATAAGGCGCTGCGTTTCCGCTCCAAGCCGTACGACGGAAGCGCTGCTGCGACAAGCCGGCGTGGCGCCAGAGGACGTGGATACGCTGATCCTGACGCATCTGCATTTTGACCATTACATCAATGCCCGCCTTTTCCCGAATGCTCGCATCATCCTCAACCGTCGCGAGTGGCTCTATGTTCTTATGCCCGAAAACAAGCGTTACGCTCCCCGGGTTGGTTTCCCGCGCGAGGCGTTCGGCTGGCTGGCGAACGAGGCGTGGGAGCGCCTTGAGCTAGTCGACGGCGAAGTGGAGGTACTGCCGGGCATCCGGGTGATCTGGACCGGCGGCCACAGCCCCGGCCACCAGATGGTGACCGTCGAGACCGCTCAGGGAATCGTCATCATCCCCGGCGACGAAATCTATATGTACGAGAACCTCGAAGCCGACATTCCCATCGGTTACTACTATAACTTCGAAAATGTGGTTGCCGCTATGGATCTGATACGCGGGATGGACGCGATCGTGCTGCCGGCCCACGACCCTAAGGTACACGAGCTTTATCCGTCCTCGAAGATCGGGTAAACTAATGCAATCTCATCTACTACCTATCAAATGGCTTTGATCTTTTTAATCTATAACCATAACGAAAGGATTGAAATCGATGTCCATACCGAAAAAAACGATTTTGCCGCAAGAAGTAGTGAGTAAAATGTTAAATTATGCCATGGACAAAGCGAAAGAGCTGGATATACAAATATGCGTTGCTATTCTGGATGACGGCGGGAATTTAGCAGGATACATAAAAATGGATGGAGCCCAGCTTATTCCCAGTCAACTTGCCCAAAACAAAGCTTATACAGCCGTTGGCTTTGGCATCCCTACAGCGGATTGGTACCCGATCATTAAAGACACCCCTTCATTATTGCATGGACTTGTACACGCCGACAGAATGACGATTTTTGGAGGGGGCTGCCCCATATATATCGAGGAGCAATTGGTAGGGGGGATTGGAGTTTCGGGCGGTACGGCAGATCAAGACGCCGAATGTGCGCAAGCGGCGCTCCTGGCCATCGAAGAGCTTGAAATGAGTACCCCTTAAATTTTATTTCAATATCGTTTTTGGTGCAGCAAAAAAAGAGTCTTGGCCTTATTCTTGTCCCAATAAGACCGGGACTCTTTTAGATGAAAGAAGATGAACTTTTGTTATGCTTAACAGCTTCAACTGCCCGGGAATTTATAGGAACGGAGGATCGCAAATGGGAGTAGAAGATGATGACGTGCTTATTTCGATGACCGGAATTACCAAGGAATTTCCCGGTGTGAAGGCGCTTGAAAACGTTTCGCTCGAAGTGCGAAAGGGCGAAGTGCTGGCACTGGTAGGAGAAAATGGTGCCGGCAAGTCTACTTTGATAAAGATTTTATCGGGTTTATATCGCAAGGATAGCGGGGAAATCCGGGTTCGGGGGAAATCTGTAGAAATACAAGATGCCAGACATGCTCAAGAACTTGGGATTAGTACCATATTTCAAGAGCCGACGCTAGCCCCTCATTTAACTGCAGTGGAGAATGTATATCTCGGACGGGAAATTTATAACTCGTATCTCGGCGGTGCAGTGGAAATTCTAAATGAAAAAGAAATGTACCGGGAAACGGAGAAGCTTTACCGGAATTTCTTCTCTACCGTAGAGGATTTGAAACGGCCGGTAGCCGAGCTTGGCGCTCTGAAAAATCGCGTTATCGAGATTACGAAAGCACTTTCTGTCAAGGCCTCTGTCGTCATTATGGATGAACCAACAGCTGCTCTTGCCGAACACGAACGCGAAGTTTTATTCGACTTTATTCGTGCCCTAAAGGAACAAGGCGTATCGATCATTTATGTATCCCATCATCTCAAAGAGCTGTTCTTGCTGGCCGACCGCTTTCATGTCATGCGTGACGGAAGGCACATAGCAACAGTGAATGCCGAAGAGACCGATGTTGACCGGCTCGTTTCCATGATGGTAGGGCGTGAGATATCGAATTTCATTGCAAAAGAAACCGTTCCAATCGGCAAAGAAGTTTTGCGAGTGACAGATGTAAACCAGCCAGGGGTTTTAAAAAATATCCGTTTCCATGTGAAAGAAGGAGAAATTGTAGGGATAGCCGGGCTTGCCGGTTCAGGACGAACGGAAACCGTACGGGCAGTTGCAGGTGCTGATCCAATCCGTTCAGGAACCATAGAAGTCAATGGGAAACCCATTCGAATTCAGTCTCCGCGTGATGCCATTCGTGCCGGTATCGGCTTGCTCCCGGAAAACCGGAAATTGCATGGGGCGTTAATCGAAATGTCAGTCAGCAAAAATATAACCATCGCTTCGATGAAACAAATTCTTTCAAAAAAGTTTATTTTAAAGAAAAAAGCAGAATTAGATATCGCATCGGATTATGTAAAACGTTTAGGCATTAAGACCCCTTCTGTGCATCAAAACGTAAGGTTCTTAAGTGGCGGCAACCAGCAAAAAGTCATTCTGGCTAAATGGCTCTTCACCAAGCCCAAAGTGTTGATTTTTGACGAACCGACGGTAGGAATTGATGTAGGCGCAAAGGTCGAGGTTTATCATTTAATGGCAGAGTTTGTACGTAATGGGGGAGGAATACTTATGGTTTCCTCCGACCTGCCTGAGCTTATGGGACTCTCCGACCGGATCTATGTAATGCATAAAGGAGAATTTGTACATGAATTTTCACGTGAGGAAGCTACAGAGGAGAACATTATGTACTACGCTTCAGGAGGACATAAATGATGATGAATCCTAAAATTTTAACCCATTCCTATAAAGCAGCTCATTCTAAAAATCGTTTTTTTATCCTTATGACACGCGACGGGGTTGGCGTATCCGTTATCCTCATCCTGTTATTTCTGTTTTTGGCCGTGACGGCGCCAAACTTCCTGACGGTCGGAAATTTATTAAACGTATTGGTGCAATCGTTATTCGTTATGCTGGTTGCTTTTGGAACCGTATTTGTGCTTTCAACGGGCGGCATTGATTTATCTGTCGGGTCGGTGCTTGGACTCGCTGGCGGAGTTACCGGTTGGTTAATGATGAGTGGCTCAACCATGTGGATCGCCATCTCGGCAGGATTATTTGTAGGTTTACTCATTGGGACCATCAATGGGCTCATCATCACTAAATTGGGGGTTTCGGCCTTTTTGGTGACCTTTGCCATGCTATATATCGCACGGGGACTGTTATTCCTGCTCACGAAAGATGAACCCATTCGTAATTTTGTCACTCCGGAGTTTGCCTTTCTTGCTCAAGGAAAAGTGCTGGGAATTCCGATGCCGGTTTTGATCACATTGGTCATTTTTCTGGTATTGTATTTTATCTTCAAATCTACCAGTTACGGACGCCTTGTTATAGCCACAGGCTCCAATACAGAAGCAGCACGCTTATCCGGTGTGTCTACGGATAGAATCAAAATCAGTGTGTATGCCATTTCGGGATTGCTCGCAGCAGCAGCCGGTATCCTTCTGACTTCACGTCTAACGTCTGTGCAGCCATTAATGGGCTCAGAATATGAGCTGAATGCGATCGCTGCAGCCGTCATTGGCGGCACAAGTTTGTTTGGCGGCAAGGCAAGTGTGGTTGGGGTGGCGATTGGCGCTTTAATCCTTGGACTTGTATCCAACGGTTTGGATCTTCTTTCCGTGAACCAGTTTTATCGTTTAATCATTACCGGGCTGATCATTATTATTGCAGTAACGATTGAACGTTATTTAGCCGCCAAAAACTGATATGAGCCATACCGTCGAAAATAAAGATACGTCAAGAGGAGGGTGTGACATTGGAAAATAAGGGTTTGGAAATGATGGGCAGGCAACACGCCTTCGGGTTTTCCCTAAAAATCGACCGGCATCTCCTGGGCCTCTTCATAGTCCTGGGAGTAATCATAATAGCGATGTCGTTTTTCTCGGAAAAATTTTTAACTCATACGAATCTTTTCAACGTGCTGCAGCAGGCTTCATTCGTCATGATATTGGCTTTTGGCATGACCTTTGTCCTTTCAACGGGCGGTATTGATTTATCGGTTGGATCTATATGCGGTATATGCGGTGGAATGGCTGCATGGTTGCTTAAACAGGATGTTCATGTTGTCATAGCGGTTGCAACGGCCTTAATCCTTGGGGCATTCATAGGTGCCGTAAACGGGCTTACCATTACTAAATTAAATATATCTCCTTTTATGGCTACGTTAGCCATGATGATTATTCTGCGAGGTATCTTATACGTTTGGACTGGAGCCATTCCTTTCCGTTCATATATGACCAACGGTTTTCAATTTCTTGGCTCGGGACGCATTTTTGGCGTGCAGTTTCCTGTGATTATAGCGATTGTTCTGCTTATCGCGCTCCTAATCGTATATCGGAAAATGAAATTTGGCCGCCATATTCTGGCTCTGGGAAGCAGTGAAGAGGCGGTTCGTATATCGGGCATCAAGGTCGATAGGCTGCGCATTAAGGTCTATGCACTATCCGGGCTTACCGCCTCAATAGCAGGTGTTCTTCTGGCTTCGCGTCTTACCACGGTAAATCCTGAAATGGGCAAGGGCTACGAGTTGGAGGCTATTGCTGCTGCGATCATCGGAGGAACGGCATTAGCCGGCGGGAAAGGAACCTTAATCGGAACTGCGCTCGGGGCCATTATTTTATTTATGATCAAAAATGCCATGAATCTTAACAATGTGAATCCGTATTGGGAGACCATAGTTATAGGCTTCATTATTCTTCTTGCCGTATCCGTACCGATTTTGGCCGGTTACTTCAAAGACAAAGTGAAAGCTGAAAGGGGGTGAGACAAAGAGACAAAAAACGTTTAATCCTTGATATTTCTTAGAAGGTGAGCGGGGACGTGTGAAGCTGTACAGAAAAAATTCCATTAAAATGAAGGAGGCAGGTCTATCTTATGTCGTTCAAAAAATTGAGATGGAGTATTTTATTTTTATCTTTATTTGCCATTTTGACAGTGTCAGGTTGCGACAATTCTTCTGCGCCTCAAGAGAATTACAGTCTGCCATCTGGCAGCGTTTATCAGTGGGGAGACAGCCATTTTGAACAATTTGTGAGAGAAGCAGCAAACGGGACTACACTTAAAATCGGATTTTCACCGCCGGCCGCTTCCGAGCATTATGACATTTTTGAACATGCCGCCAATACGATGATGAATGAATTAAGTGACCGATTTGGTGTGAAATTCGAGTTTCAGATGGCAGCACCGGGTAATTTTCAGTCGGTAGAGTCGCAAGTGGCAACCATCGAAAACTGGACGTCACTAGGATTTGATGCCATATTTGTTTGTACTACCGGTGATTTTGATTCTATGAACGCCGTCTATGAGAAGGCGATGAAACAGGGAACCATGATTTATTTGTTTAATATGCCGGCTGAAATGTGGGATGAAAACGATTTGAAGGCGGTCTCGGTAATCAGTTACAACAATCATTACCAGGCAGGGTATCTTGTAGGTCAATATGCAGCTGAAAAGTTAGGCGGAAAAGGCGATATTTTGTTGGTATGGGGTTTACCCGGTTACTTTGCTACTTCACGTAAAAATGGTTTCTTGGAGGCGATTTCAAAGTATCCCGATATGAAAATCGTAGGAGAACAACGCGGTGATTACGTTCGGGACAAAGGGATGCAGGCTGCCGAGAACCTGCTGCAAGCACATTCGAATGTCGATTTAATCTATGGAGAGAATGAGGAAATGGCTCTGGGCGCCGTGCAGGCCGTCGAAGGACGCGGTCTAAAGCTGTGGGATGGCAAGGAAGGCATTATGGTTATCGGTGCGGACGGCCTGAAGTCCGGTTTTGAGTCGATCCGTCAAGGGAAGCTGACAGCTACTGTTGATGTCGGTACGGTTGATATGGGGCGTGAATTAATTAAATCTGTTTTTATGCACCAAGTTCTGGGCTTCTCTATTGATAAGATTCAGAATGTTCCGACGGTTATTGTTGATAAAGATAATGTGGATATGAGAGAAGCTTATGTAGACTGGGCGCTTGGCACAAAACGTAAATAAACGGATTGGTGGGCAGCGACTAAAATGACGTCCCAAGTGAAGAATGATTCACTTGGGATCGTTCCGCCACCAAACAAACGGCTTTTACTTCATGCCTGCCCGTAATCAGAACCCTATTGCTAAATTTTGAAAAAGATGTTGATTAATTTTAAAAGCTGTGTTAAATTGGAAGCGTTGACATGATTGTATACAATGAAATCCAATTTGAGTCATGAAAACGAATATTACAGTATACACTTTGAATATGAACCATACGATATTCAGTAAATGTCGAATTATATAACGAATTTCAACATCATTGTATACATAATATTATGATTATGTTAAGCGCCGGAATTGCGGCAAGTG
This sequence comes from Paenibacillus sp. Pae15, assembly GCF_024519685.1. Taxonomy (NCBI): domain Bacteria; kingdom Bacillati; phylum Bacillota; class Bacilli; order Caryophanales; family Paenibacillaceae; genus Paenibacillus; species Paenibacillus sp. Pae15. The sequence goes on from NZ_JALJRM010000053.1 coordinate 9,814, forward strand.
TAATGAATGATCAAACGATAGACTTGCTGCAGGAGGCACTGGAGAAGGCCGCTCAAGAACCTGAAAGCGGAAACAAGGAGCAGTCCTTTGAGTTGGGAAACCAATTGCATGAGCTAGTCCTTGACGTGGCGGGCAACCAGAAGGTTTTGGTAAATATGGAATGAACCCCCCAACTTTGTGAGGAGGAACGATATGAAAATAAAAAGTATCCAAACGTATATATTGCGAACGCCGTTGGGTAATGAACGTTTTTACTCTTCCCAGTGCTCTTTTCCGGAGAGAAACAGTTTCATCGTAAAAGTAGAGACGGACGATGGGCTCGTGGGGTGGGGGGAGGGAGGGCAATACGGTCCTCCCGAACCCGTCGCAGCTGTTGTTAAACACGTCTTGGCACCCAAATTAATCAATCAGGAGCTGCAAAATCCGATGAAAATTTGGGAACAGCATTATGCAGATACGCGGGATTTCGGACAAAAAGGAACGTATATTGAAGCGTTAAGCGCAATAGATATCGCTTTATGGGATATCTATGGCCAGATGCTGCATCAACCGGTACATAACTTGATTGGAGGCCCGTTTCGGAAAAGCATAACGGCCTATGCCACAGGCTGCTACTACAGAGGCGAGGATGTTCTCAATTACAAGGCATCACTGCCCAAGTTGGCTGAAGAAGCTCGTTCTTACGTGGACGCGGGATTTCAGATTTTAAAAATGAAAGTAGGCTTGTTGTCCATAGAAGAGGATATAGAGCGGGTGAGAACCATTAGAGAGGCCATCGGGCCCGACACTTGCCTATTGGTGGATTGCAACCATGCCTATAATGTTTTTACGGCAGTGAAAATGGCGAAGGAACTTGAAAAATTTAATGTCAGGTGGTTGGAAGAACCCGTGGTGCCGGAGGACCGGGCGGGTTACCGCGAGGTCAGATCTTCAACAAGCATTGCCATTGCAGGAGGTGAGTGCGAGTTTACCCGATTTGGTTTCCGGGATTTATTTGTAGGGGGCTGTGTAGATATAGCCCAACCGGATATTTGCGTTTCCGGAGGTTTTTCCGAATGGAT
>NZ_JALJRM010000054.1:0-10079 GCF_024519685.1 Paenibacillus sp. Pae15
AAATCCAATAACTTCAGTGATGAACATAAAACGATTTGTTCCATTGCCGGCAGCGTAACCTTCTCTAAATACTTCCGTCAGGTATTCTTCTTTATTAGGCACCCAACTCTCTGGAATAAAGTCAGCCGCGAGCAACTGAGCTAGAATTTGAGCTTCAAGGGCATCTGTCTTTACACGCGCTTCCGCAATGGCGTGGGTTTTCAGAGGATTAGCAACAACAACTTGTCCGGGATAGTCTGATAAGATATCATGAATCCAGAAGGCGTTGCTGGTGGCTTCCATGACGACTCGAGTTTCGGGATCTAGGGTTTTGGCGAACTCCTCCCAAGACTCTCACGTGTTGGCTATCCGAAAACGTCTTTTTTGTTTGTTTGGGCCGATCTCACATCCTTCCGTATATTTTTGATGCACATCCAGGCCAATAAAGCGCATTTCCATCCCCTCGTTAAGAATAAAATGCAGGCACAGTTGCTTTTACATTCACCTATACGTGGGCTTGGCCACAACCGGGTGAGGCGAGGAGGCGATTAAACACACCAACGGGATTATTTCATCCCAGTGAGAGGGCAATCGCCCCGACTACAGCTTTCTCCGAGACCCTACTCTGATTGTAGCCTCCGGCTTCCTTCAGATTCCGCCTCGCGGCGACACCCTTGCCCTTGGCTAACGGTAGGCGCTCGCCAGCCCGTTTGGGACTTTCACCCTAGAGATGACGCCCATGCTGGGCGTACACAAAAAAACAGCATCCCCCAAGAAAGGGATGCCGCTTTTCCATACGGGACAGGCCGGATTAGAATCCGCCCATGCCACCCATACCGCCCATGCCGCCCATGTCAGGCACAGCAGGCTTTTCTTTTTCCGGTTTGTCAGCGATAACCGCTTCGGTTGTCAGGAACATAGCCGCTACGGATGCTGCGTTTTGAAGCGCGGAACGCGTTACTTTTGCAGGGTCAACGATACCGGATTCGATCATGTTAACCCATTCGCCGGTAGCAGCGTTGTAGCCGATGCCAACGGATTCTTTTTTCAGGCGTTCAACGATAACGGAGCCTTCTTGACCAGCGTTTGCTGCGATCGTACGAACCGGCTCTTCCAGAGCGCGCAGAACGATGTTTACGCCTGTTTTCTCGTCGCCTTCAGCTTGTACAGCCGCTACAGCTGCATATACGTTCACAAGGGCTGTACCGCCGCCTGCTACGATACCTTCTTCTACAGCCGCACGGGTAGCGTTCAGAGCATCTTCAATGCGAAGCTTGCGCTCTTTCAGCTCTGTTTCAGTTGCAGCGCCGACTTTCACGACAGCTACGCCGCCGGACAGCTTAGCGAGACGCTCTTGCAATTTTTCTTTATCGAAATCGGAAGTGGTTTCTTCCAATTGAGCACGAATTTGCGAGATACGAGTGCCGATGTCTTTTTTGTCGCCAGCGCCGTCTACGATGATCGTGTTTTCTTTCGTTACGCGAACTTGGCGAGCAGAACCGAGTTGTTCCAGCGTAGTGGATTTCAGATCCAGACCGAGCTCTTCCGTAATCACTTGGCCGCCGGTCAGAGCAGCGATATCGCCCAGCATTGCTTTGCGGCGGTCGCCGAAGCCAGGAGCTTTAACAGCTACACAAGTAAACGTTCCGCGCAGTCTGTTCACTACAAGAGTAGCCAGCGCTTCGCCTTCTACGTCTTCTGCGATGATCAAGAGCTGCTTACCGGATTGAACAACTTTCTCAAGAACAGGAAGGATTTCTTGAATGTTAGTGATTTTCTTGTCCGTGATCAGGATATGCGGGTTCTCCAGAACAGCTTCCATTTTGTCTGTGTCCGTAATCATGTACGGGGAAATGTAGCCGCGGTCAAATTGCATACCTTCAACCACTTCAAGCTCGGTAGCAAAGCCTTTGGACTCTTCAACGGTGATAACGCCGTCTTTGCCCACTTTTTCCATAGCTTCAGCGATCAATTCGCCTACTTCGTCGTCAGCAGCGGAGATCGCAGCAACTTGAGCGATGGATTGCTTGCCTTCGATCGGCTTGGAGATTTTGGCCAGCTCTTGAACGGCAGCTTTAACCGCTTTGTCGATACCTTTGCGGACAATCATAGGGTTCGCGCCGGCAGTCACGTTCTTCAGACCTTCGCGAATCATCGCTTGAGCCAAAACGGTAGCCGTCGTCGTACCGTCGCCAGCGATATCGTTGGTTTTGGTTGCTACTTCTTTTACAAGTTGAGCGCCCATATTCTCGAATGCGTCTTCGAGTTCGATTTCTTTAGCGATGGTTACACCGTCATTGGTGATGAGCGGGCTTCCGAATTTTTTCTCCAGAACCACGTTTCGGCCTTTTGGACCCAAGGTAACTTTTACTGCGTTAGCCAAAGCGTCAACCCCGCGAAGCATCGAGCGGCGAGCGTCTTCACTGAACTTGATTTCTTTTGCCATGAGTAAACCCTCCTAAATCGATTTTGATGAATCATTTATTTTACCATTCGGATATTTTCATAAGTAAAAACACAATACTTAAGTATAAAGCGCGAAGATATCCAGTACCAATCCTTATTAAGCCAAGATAGCAAGGATATCGCTCTCACGCATGATGAGCAGCTCGCGGCCGTCGTATTTCACTTCAGTGCCAGCATATTTGGAGAAAATGACGCGGTCGCCTTCTTTAACTTCAAGCGGCACGCGTTCGCCGTCTTTGAGTGTACCGCTGCCTACTGCTACGACTTTACCTTCTTGCGGCTTTTCTTTCGCCGTGTCAGGCAGTACGATTCCGCTTGCGGTCGTTTCCTCCTTAGCGATGGCTTCAATGACTACGCGATCACCCAACGGTTTGATCATGAGAAAATAGCCTCCTTTAAATTTTGGTTGGTTTTATTAGCACTCGTATGTGTTTAGTGCTAACAACAATTCTTATGATACTCACTTCGCATGAATTTTGCAAGTGGTTTTACAACAATTTTACACCCCTCTCATTGTAACCACGGGAGAACAAAATATACGGAAGAACAGTACAATGATTTCAAGTGAGTATATATATATCACAGCTAAAATAATTAACTGCACAGTACCAGCAAAAACTCGGAAACGTCTACAGCAATGCGAACGAAAATCAGGACATCGTCTGATTCGCAGCCTGAAACGAAACGGCCTTGTTCCGACAAGAATTCTTCTTCTGATTCTCCAAAACAAAAAAGCCTGTCAATCGACAGACTTTACAGCCGTTTCGGCTCCCTCATATTCCCAGGCTTGATCCTGAAGCAGCTGCTTCCGGTACATCCTCCCCGAAAGAAAGACGCTAAACTCGTACAGCCCGATCATCGGCACCGATACAATGATAGCGGAGGCTGCATCAGGCGGTGTGATCAAGGTGGATATGACAACCAGCAGCAAGTATGCATAGCGGCGGAACTTCCGGAGCAGCATCGGATTAAGCAAACGTATTTTCGTGAGGAACAATACGACAATCGGAAGCTCAAATACAAGCGCCAGAGGAATAAGGATATTGAACATAAAAGAGAAATATTGAGTCACGCCGTACGTTTCGCTAAGCTGCAGGTTCTCGGTAATCGTAGTGGTAAATATAAAAGCCATCTGAAACACAACGAAATAACCGAACGCGAGGCCCAGCAGAAACATCAGAAAAGCAAACGGCACATAGATCAGCGAGGCCTTCCGTTCGATCGGCTTAAGGCCAGGCTTCAAAAAAGCCCAAACCTGGTACAGGGTAAAGGGCAAGGTGATCAGCAGCCCCATGACCAGTGCAAAATTCATATACAATTTAATCGCATCCCAGGGCGAAAACACGTTCCAGCTGATTTTGCTCGCCGGCGGGACGGACTTCAAATACGTGATCAGCGGCTGGGCGGCAATCAATCCGGCCACCATACCGAGCACAAGCACAATAATGACCCAGATGATGCGTTTACGCAGCTCGGTCAAGTGCTCGACAAGTGTCATGCCGTCATCTTGTTCCATGTCGTTTCACCTCATTAATCCGGAAGTCTGCGGGGATCCTGGCGGTGATCCGTAGGAATGGCCTGGGGCTGTTCAGATTCCTTTACACTGGAATTGGCAGGGGTGACGTCTTTACGTCCCGGAGGCACGGGTTCTTCATCAGACAGCAATTCGCGCGTTCCCTGTTTGAATTCACGAAGTGTTCTGCCAAGGGAACGCCCCAATTCCGGTAGTTTGTTCGGCCCGAACAGCAGCAGCGCTATGACGGCGATCAGCAATATTTCTGAGAAGCCTAAATTTCCAAACACAGCAATCGTCCTTTCCAGCTAATTAGCTCGTTGCCAAAAACTCAGCAATTGTACAAGCCGCCGTATCCCATCTCGGTAATATCGTCCCGGGTGATCATTTCTCCTGCGCAAATACGCGGTAAAAGAACATCAAACGAGGTGTAAGGATCATGCATGACGCAGCCGGGCAGCCCCATGATCGGGATCTCATCGAGATATCCGATCAGCAGCATCGAACCCGGCAGCATCGGCGTCCCGTAGCTGACGATGCGCGCACCGGCCTGCTTTATGGAGCCCGGGGTGCGATCGTCAGGGTCAACGGACATGCCTCCCGTGACAAAAATCGCGTCTGCTCCCTCTTCCTTGAACCTGCGTATTTCCCTGACAATGATCTCGCTATCGTCCGGAGCAAAGCGCTGCTCTATGACTTCCGACCCTAAGGCAGCCAGCTTTTCCCGCACCACAGGTCCGAATTTGTCCTGGATCCGGCCTTTAAACACCTCGCTGCCCGTCGTGATTAACCCGACGCGCAGCTTCTTAAACGGCTTAACCTCCACAAGCGGTCCGTCCGCTGCCGCAATCCGTTCCACCTCCGCAATCCGCGCTTCTTCAATAATCAGCGGGATCACACGCGTACCCATCAATCCCTGCCCTGGGTGGACGACCGAATTGGTCCGGATGGTGGACATGATGATTTGGTCGAGGGAGTTTACCTCGTCGATGCGTGCTTTATCGATTTTGGCGAGGCCGTGAATGGTTGATTTCAGCGTAATTTTTCCTTCATGGGGCTCGGTCAGCTGAACATTTGCGCCTAGCGCGGCCTTGGCCATGCGCAGAGCCGCCTCGTCCTCGTGCAGGATGCCCTTCTCCAACCGGATCGTATAGATATGCTCCTTACCGATGCTTAGCAGCGCGGGGATGTCCTCTTCGCGGATCACGTGACCTTTTTTGAACAAACGCCCCTTGAATTGACCCGGGATGATCTGCGTCAGGTCGTGCGCAAGCACCATCCCGACTGCCTTCTCAACAGCAACCTCTTCAAGCATAGATTCAAGCTTCACGGCCATGATCCCCTTCACGTCCGGTCAGAATCGCCAGCGCATGAGGCAGCTGATCCATAATGGCGGACAAGTTCTCCGACACGCCCTTCGGGCTGCCGGGCAAGTTAATGATCAGCGTTTTTCCGCGAATCCCGGAAACGGCCCGGGACAGCATAGCGCGACGCGTTTTCTGCAAAGAGGACATGCGCATCGCCTCGGCGAATCCAGGAGCCTCACGGTCGATAACGCTTAAAGTCGCTTCAGGAGTAACATCGCGAACGGCCAGCCCCGTACCGCCCGTCGTGAGGATCAGATCAGCTTTGAAATAGTCGGTCATCTCAATCAGCCCCGCCATAATTTCGTCTTTTTCGTCCGGTACGATGCGGTACTCGATAATTTCTCCGTTCATTTCCTCTTCGATCAGCTCACGGATCACCTGTGCACTTGTATCTTCCCGCTCCCCACGGGAACCCGCGTCGCTTGCAGTCAAGATAGCCACTTTCCAGCGCATAAACCTGCTCCTCCCCTGAAATCGTTAGTATCTGTATTGCATACGCAAAATCAATCCGTACCTGCGGCCTGCCGGGGATAATAATAATCGCCGCTCTTGCCGCCGGTTTTGCTCAGCAGGTAGGTCGGTCCGATTTGCATCGACTTTTCCGCCGCCTTGCACATGTCATATACGGTTAGCGCTGCAGCCGATACGGCCGTGAGAGCTTCCATTTCCACCCCGGTTTGCCCTTTGGTGCGGACCGTCGCTTCAATATAAAGCTCGCTTTCCCCATCATCCGTAAATCGGACCTCCACGCCGGTTAATGCAAGCGGATGGCACATAGGAATCCAATCGGACGTTTTCTTCGCAGCCATAACGGCCGCGACTTGCGCTACACCCAGCACATCTCCTTTGCCGATTTTCCCTTGACGAATCAGCTCAAGCGTGGATGCCTGCATTTTGACCATGGTTCGGGCTGTAGCCGTACGAACGGTTTCTTGCTTGGCGGAAACGTCCACCATACGCGCACGTCCCTGTGCGTCAAAATGAGTCAGCGGGCTTTGCTTAGGTTCTTGTTCAGACATCGGCTTCCGAACTCCTCTCCATGATGTTCCGTGATTCAGTAATCAGCTCATTGATCCGGAAATCAAAGAGCCCCATCGGCACCTCCGGAACCAGCTGATCCTCAAAGGCCGCCGCAATAATGTAAGGTTTGGGAAGGCCCGTCCGAACGTATTGCTGCATGAAGCGGTCATAAAAACCGCCTCCGTACCCCAGCCTGCCCATATTCATATCAAAAGCAAGTCCAGGCACTAATGCGACATTAATCTGCCTGATGTCGAACAACTGCTTCGCTCTTGGCACCGGTTCCCGGATGCCCCAAGTCCCTTGCTGAAGATCCGTGTAGGAGCGTACTTCATAGAGCTTGAGCTGCTTATAAGCGGGCACTACCTTCGGAACGACGACACGCCATTGGCGCTTCCAGCAGGCTTCAAGCACGGGCGTGACATCAACCTCGGTTTTGATGGGCATATAGGTAAACAGCGTCGGCCGCCATCTTACCGGCTCGCCCGGTTCAAGCAGCTGCTCCAGCCGTTCAATCACTTTATCGCAGATGATCCGGGATTTGCGCTGGCGTTCTTCCTCGGCTATGGCGGCACGAACCGCCTCCGCTTGGTGGCGAAGCTCTATTTTTCTTTCTTTTATGTTCATGAAACCGCCTCACTTTTGGCGTTCAAATCTGGTTTAGCTTTCATTTTATCATATCGTGAAAATAAATACAGCCTTTCATGGAAGCGAAGGCCGGCAGGAATTTCGAGCGGCAGGACGGCGATGACCGGCATAGGATCAGACGCCCGACTTTTCCTTATCATAGCAAGCTCAGAGTCAGACGGCATCGTAAAAATACGGCCGATCTCCCAGCCGCGGGCAGCGGTTGGCCAGACACGGCGGGCACCGGTTTGCGAAAGACCAAGCGCCAGCGCGGACTCGTAAGAGAACGGTTGAATCTCCCGGGCGGAAACAATCCGGTCATGGGGGGGCCGAGGTAAAGCGGGATCTGCGTATAGCGTGCTGCCGCCGCATATAGACGGCGGGCACGAAAACCGCCTCCTTCGGAAGAGGCTGCATTCGTTTTTGAGCATACGGCGGAGCGTTTGATTTGGCAGACATGTCATCGGCTGGAAATCGAAATCGGCACGTGAATATGCTACACTACATGATATAGAAAAAACCTTTTAAACTTGAGGAACTAGGATTCAGGAGGAATACCATATCATGCTGCTGCAAGTTTCGGGAATTACCAAAAGCTACGGGGCCAGTACCGTACTTTCCAATATATCGCTTCAAATCGAAGCCCGCGAGCGGATCGGGCTGGTGGGCGTGAACGGAGCAGGCAAATCGACGCTGCTTCAGATCATTGCAGGCGAGCTTTCTTATGATTCGGGCCAAATTTTTAAAGCGAAGGAAACAAAAATCGGGTATTTAAAACAAAACAGCGGACTTGTCTCCGACCGTTCGATATGGAACGAGCTGCTGAACGTTTTTGCCGGTCTGCTTGAAATGGAAACCGAGCTGCGGCGGCTGGAGGAACGGATGGCCGACCCGGACGTCATTGCCGACGGGAAAAAAATGGAAGAAACGATGCGCCGCTACGCCGAGCTTTCCGACGCATTCCGCGAGCGGGGCGGCTATGAGATCGAGGCCAAAATCCGGGGCATTTTAAACGGGATGGGCTTCGGCGGGATGGATCCTTCCACCCCGGTACAGGCGCTGAGCGGCGGTCAGAAAACCAGGCTGGCATTGGCCAAAATGCTTCTTGAAGCTCCCGACCTGCTGCTGCTCGACGAGCCGACCAACCATTTGGACATTCAGACGCTCACTTGGCTGGAGCAGTATTTGCGCTCGTATTCGGGGGCCATTCTGGTGGTGTCCCATGACCGGTATTTTCTCGATTCGCTGGTGGACGCCATCTATGAAATCGAACGGACGACCTCCCGCAGATACACCGGCAACTATACCCGGTACATCGAGTTGAAGGAAGCAGAATACCAGAACCAGCTAAAGCAGTTCGAAAAGCAGCAGGACGAGATTGCCAAAATGGAGGAGTTCATCCAGCGCAACATCGTTCGCGCTTCAACGACCAAGCGGGCGCAGAGCCGCCGCAAAGCACTGGAAAAAATGGAGCGCCTCGACAAGCCTCTCGGAGATTTGAAACGGGCGAGCTTTTCCTTTGAGGTGGAGACTCCTTCCGGTCGCGAGGTTCTGGACGTCCGGGGAATTGCCGTTTCATATGACGGGCAAAATCCGCTGATCCGCAATGTATCATTCCAGCTGCGCCGCGGCGATACGGCCGCTTTGATCGGTCCCAACGGCATCGGCAAATCGACGCTGCTCAAGACGCTGATCGGACAGCATACGCCGGACCGCGGCACTTACGATTGGGGAACGAATGTGAAAATCGGATACTATGATCAGGAGCAAACAGGACTGAATCCGAATCAGACCGTGCTGGAGGAAGTATGGAATGCTTATCCCCATTTGGAAGAAGTGCGCATCCGTACGGTGCTGGGCAATTTCCTGTTCAGCGGCGAGGATGTGTTCAAGAAGATCGGATCGCTTAGCGGCGGAGAGAAGGCACGGGTCGCTTTGGCCAAGCTGATGCTGCAAAAAGCCAACGTCCTGATCCTCGACGAGCCTACCAACCATCTGGACCTCTACAGTAAAGAGGTATTGGAATCGGCGCTGATCGATTACGAAGGTACCCTGCTGTTCATTTCCCATGACCGTTATTTCCTGAACAAAATGGCGGAGAACATACTGGAGCTGACCCCGGATGGCGTCACCAGCTACCTTGGCAATTATGATGACTATGTGGAAAAGAAGCTGGAGCTGGCCGAGATCGAGCAGCAGCGCAGAGAGGCCGAGGAAGCCAAGGGCAAGGCCGCGAAGACCGGCGGCTCCACCGCGGCCCCTTCCGACGCTGCCGTGTCGGAGGCCAAGGGCAGCGGCTATGAGGCCGGAAAGCAGGCCAAACGGGAGGAACGCAGCCGTCTGCGCAAACTGGAGCAGTTGGAAGAGCTCATCGCCCGGCTGGAAGGGGAACTCGGCGAACTGGAGTCGGAGCTCGCCCTGCCCGAGGTATACAACAACTACGTGCTGGTGCAGGAAAAGAATGCTCTTATCGAAGAAAAGCGCGCTCAGCTCTCCGACGCTTACGAGCAGTGGGAAGAACTGGCGGAGTAGACGGTCGTTGCGATAATCAGCGCCTGTGATGTGGATGCCTCTGGTCAAGGGTGCGAACACTAGCATTCGCCAACCGAGAGAAAATAGTCCATACCTGTAAAATAGCGGATCGACGCGGACTTTAGGTTGTATTTCCCGGCAAAGCCGTAGAAACGTCAACCTGAGTACGGTTGTCACCCGCTATTTTTCATATGGAGACCCCAATCCATAGAGTGGTACCGGCCCCCGTCAGGCGTCTTCCAGTCTCAGCAGCAGCAGCGGCACACTGCTGTACACAATCATGGTGCCGGCGGCGACAATGCCCGAATCGTTCAGGACCAATGCTGCGGCGGCACCGATGACATTGGCATAACACCCGTGTATCAGGTACGGGTATCTCTCCTCCCATCGGCGCAGTCGGCCTTGGGGCCGGAACACCAGTACGGCCATGACCGCCAGGGCCGTAAGCAGCACCTTGCTCCAGGCGGAGACACGAATGAGGTGCCAGTTCATCGCCAGCTTGCGCGCGATCATGGCACCGATAACGTCGTAGCGGCCCTGGAGCAAGTCGCCGAAAGCGCGGCCGATGTGGCTGC
>NZ_JALJRM010000055.1:0-8639 GCF_024519685.1 Paenibacillus sp. Pae15
CACGCAACCACTTCTGGATATATCTACTACGTTACACAAACTTCTTGACACTACCAAAAAACTCCAAGAAGTAAAAGAATTTATGAATAAATATGTTCATAAACAGGGATTTAACACGTTTTATATTGCACAAAATCACATTTCCAGAACAAAAGATGATAGAAGTGCTTTAATAACTGACTTCGAGAAATGTCTTATTTCTTGTATTGGAGCTATAGCAGTATTTCGGCTTGCAATCGATCCGTTTCCGGTTTTACTAATGGATTATGAGATTTACTCTAGGACAATGGAATTAATGACGGAGCCATATTCAGAAGAGTTTGTAGAAAAATATATTGGAGCAGAGTCGATTGAAGCTTATAAACGTACTGACATCTATCAAGGTTATTATGAGTATCTAATGAATGAAGAACAGAGAAGTCCCGCTGTGTTAGATGTGACAAAACATCAGTACATTGATAAGAGCAAGGTGGAAGAGATTTTAGAACAGGCTCATTTATTGAGTAAGACAGATTTTATTGCCGTGGCTTTAGCCAATCTTTCAGAAAATGTTGCTAAAATTTATAGTTTAGATGGCTTGTTTCCCTATATTACTAGTACACGCTCAGTTCGGACTGACTTTAGCTATCATAGTGCGGTATTTAAAGGGATCAAGGATTCGGAAAATCACTTAAACATCCCGTATGATGAAGCATTTTTAACTTACTTGGCATTCGAAACAGATGATTATTTTGTAGAGCACAATGAGATTTTTACGCCTGATGAATATATTGCTTATGAGGCTCAAATTCGAGCACTTTTACTTTTAGCGAAAAGCAGATCAGAAGCATAATAGTAGGAGGAGATCGGATTGCAATTAAATGAATGGCTCTATACTACTAATTATAAGTCATTTAATGAGTGGCAAAACCTTGTGATTAATGGGGGAGATGTTTACCCATCTGTGAGGATTCCCTATGATGAGTGGTTAGATGAATACTTGGATAATATGGAAGATGTGCCTTTAATAGATGTGAAAAATTTGTTGAGGCATCTGTTAGAACCTATAACACGTAATCAAGACTTAAGTGATTATTCTATAAATCAGATTATGCTTCAATCTAAGGATGCGAAGCTGAGCAAGCATGCTAAAACAAGGTCAAGCAGTGAACGATTAATACGATTGAGTAAGGGACAGGATGCTTGGGAAGGGATGACATGGGTATTAGACCTTCTTCCTAATAAGCCTTATAATGCTGCTCAAGCACTTGAAAGTTACATTTATTCTCAGCCTAACCTTCCTGATGATCGAATAATTGGTATAGGACAATGTATTGAAATTATATATGCGAAGTTTATTTATTGTGAAAATTCACTCGGAAAGTTAATGAATCTTAAACCAATAGAGTTCGAATGGTTCATTGAGAATCTATACGAGAGCATGGGTTACGAAACCTTATGGACATCAGCGAGTCGTGACGGAGGAAAAGATATAATTGCAACAGCTATAAGGCCGGACGGTGTTGAGCAAGTATATATAGAATGTAAGTTGTATAAAACGACTCCACTTACTATTGAGACCGTTCGAGCATTTAGTAGAGTAATAGAAAAGAACGAAGTAAATAGAGGAGTTATTTTCTGTACTGGTTATGTTAGTGAGAGTCTTAAAAATGAAGACAGGAGGATTCATATATGGACGTATGATGATATGAAAACTCTTTTTAATGCTCATTTGGGAAGTGATTGGTCTGAAAGAGTTGAGATAATTGTGGAAAATAAGCGAAGAAAATATAGTCCCAAGCATGTCTAGTTGAAGTAAGATTACAATCCAAATTTTTTGCATTTGTAACTGCTGCAAACGAATATTTAAGTATTGAAAATGGTCATTTTACCCGCTACAATTGATATACCGAACAACGTGGAAAATGAATAGTAATTAACTCTATAATACGCACCTACTCCTACACCGTCGGCATCCGTGCGGTTACCTCTATCGACGGCATGACAGCCGACTGGGCTCGCATTCCTTGGGATGTGCTCGAGAAAATCTCCGTTCGTATCGTTAACGAGGTCGACAACGTTAACCGTATCGTTTACGACGTAACGTCCAAACCGCCGGCGACGATCGAGTGGGAATAAATAAAATCAGCCTGTTCTTTCTTTTGCAAGGAGGGAACGGGCTTTTTTGCGCTGCAGCATGATCAAGACCGCTAAATAGAAAAAGCATAAAACATCCGCCAATAGGAAAATCTTAGAGGGGGTCACCGATTGGATCCCAAGGAGTTATTTTCCTTTTTGCCGAACGAATTTACGGATAAGCTGAAAAATGTTCGGAAAAATCATTGACAAGCTTCGACGGCGATTTTAGAATAAGGGTTAGATTCATAAAAGGGAATAACCGTTTTCGTATAATTCCGGGAATCGGCCCGGAAGTCTCTACGAGGTCACCGTAAATGATCTGGCTACGAAAAAAAAGCGGTTCACGGCATTCGTCCGTGGAGCGTTCTTTTTCTTGAAGCCCGGAAATATCAGGTAGCCGGGCTTTTTGTCGTTGTTCCGAAAAACCATTTTGGAGGGATTTCAGGAATGGATCGTTTTTTTAAGCTGAAGGAGAACGGCACCACGGTTCGCACGGAAATCATGGCCGGTCTGACGACGTTCATGACGATGGCGTATATTTTGGCCGTTAATCCGAACATACTGAGCGCATTCGGCTCGGGAGCGACCGGGATGGATTGGACGGCGGTTTTCCTCGCTACGGCGATTGCCGCAGGCGTGATGACCATCGCCATGGGCTTGTTCGTTAACTTTCCGGTGGCGTTGGCGCCGGGGATGGGTCTTAATGCTTACTTTGCTACGGTGATTCTCGCTTCGCAAGGGCAGTTTACGTATCAGATGGCTTTGGCAGCCGTTTTTATCTCAGGGATTATTTTTATTATTTTGACCGTGACCAAGGTTCGTCAGATGCTGCTTGTCGCCGTTCCGGACAGTCTGAAGCATGCGATTACGGTCGGTATCGGCCTGTTCATCACGATTATCGGGCTCAAAAACAGCGGTCTGCTGGCGGTTGCCGTCGAAGCCGCAAACGATATTCCGAAGGGCAAATATACGGAGCTGTTGTCCTTCGAAACGGTGTTTCACCTGGGCGATGTGCATAATGCGAACGTTTTGCTTTGCATTATCGGGATTGCTCTGATTTCCATTCTGATGGTGTTGAAGGTACGCGGCGCGATTTTGTTCGGGATTTTGCTGACAACGGTGGCAGGCCTGTTCATGAGCAATCCGGACGGCTCTCCGGTGGTGAGCCTGGCTACTCTGACAAGCGGCGAAACGACCTGGGTGCCGGACATGAGCAAGCTGGCGTTTGCGCATTTTGATTTTGCCGGTGTCATGAATGCCGGGATCATTTCCGTCATATTGACATTTACGTTCGTGGAATTGTTTGATACGTTCGGAACGCTGGTCGGAACGGCCAACCGCGCCGGTTTTATGAAAAATAAAGAAGAAGGCAACAAAAAGGTCGGCAAAGCGATGATGGTGGATGCCATCGGCGTCAGCGGCGGCGCGTTGGTGGGTACGAGTACGGTAACGGCGTATGTCGAGAGCGCAGCCGGCGTTGCCGAAGGCGGACGTACGGGTCTGACGGCTGTCACGACGGGTGTTTGCTTCCTGCTGGCGCTGTTCCTCGCGCCAATCGCAGCGCTCATTCCGGGCTCCGCCACGGCGGCTGCACTGATCGTTGTCGGCGTACTGATGATGCAGTCCGTTCGTGAAATTGAATTCCAGGATCTGGTTTACGGCATTCCGGCCTTTTTGACTGTTACGATGATGCCGTTCACGTATAACATTGCCAACGGGATTTCCTTCGGTATCGTGGCTTACGTGCTTCTCGCAACGGTCGCCAGATTGAGCGGCCAAGGAAAATATAAAGTGCATTGGCTGATGTGGATTTTGGCCATTCTCATTATTGCCAGGTATATTTTCCTCGGGGGCCATTAATCGCTTGTACGGTGTATTCAAAGTCGTTTACCAGCTCCGGTGTCCGCTGAATTCGGGCGCCGGAGCTTTTCTATTCGATGGGAAGCCACAAGCGGAATTGCGAAAGTTTTCTGAAAATAGGCATTGACTTTAAGCAACGTGCATACTATAATAGCAATCAAATCAAAAACGCAACGAACGGGAGCAGTAGCCTTCATGTCCTGTCCAGAGAGCTGCGGGGTGGTGCAACGCAGTCGGGAGCATCGGCGAATCTCGCCCGGGAGCGGCAAAGCTGAACGGCCGGAGTGTAGCGCTGCACTTCTGCAGGCAGTAAGCTTTGACGGGTCGCCTCCGTGATCAGGCATCGAGCGGGCAACGGCTTTCTAGGCAAAGCCGGGGTCAACAAGAGTGGTACCGCGATAGGAACAGCCTGTCGTCTCTTTGGTTAGAGGCGGCGGGCTTTTTTAATTGAATATGTTGAAACGCGAAGAACGGGATCAGTAAAGTCAATCCGGTTGTACAGAGAGCTGCGGGGTGGTGCGACGCAGTCGGCGGAAGCTTGAAACTCGCCCGGGAGCGGCAAAGCCCAAAGAACTTGCGGGAAATCTCTCGTGAAGGTCGAGTAGGCTGCGACGGATTAGCCCTCCGTGACAAGGGGTTCGAGGTGGAATTCTAACGTGCGTTGGAGGTTGGAGTTCAAAAAGAGTGGTACCGCGGCAAGGTTACAGCCTGTCGTCTCTTGGTTTTCAAGAGATGGCAGGCTTTTTTTGCAGGAAAAAATCTGAGGAGGATGATGGTGATGATGAATCAGGACCAAACGGGAAAGATGAGAAAAATACACATTTTCGATACGACATTGAGAGATGGAGAGCAGGCGCCGGGAGCGACGCTGACGCCGGAGCAAAAAATCGTGATTGCCAAACAGCTCGCGAAGCTTGGGGTGGATGTGATCGAGCCGGGATTTCCGATTTCAAGTCCGGGGGATTTCGCAGCGGTGCAGCAAATTGCGAGGGAAGTCGCCGGCGTTGAAATATGCGGCTTTGCCCGGGCTATGAAGGAAGACATCGATGCGGCCGTCCGTGCAATCCAAGATGCCGAACGCAAGCGGCTGCATCTGTTCATCTCTTCGTCCAGCATTCATCTGGACTTTCAGCTGCGCAAATCCCGGGAGCAGGTGATCGGCATTGCCCGTCAAATGGTGGCTTACGCCAAGCAGTTTGTAGACCGGATCGAGTTCTCTCCGATGGATGCCACGCGGACAGGGGACGAATTCCTGTTCGAAATGATCGAAGCCGTGATTGAAGAAGGGGCCACGATCATTAACATCCCCGATACGGTCGGCTATGCGCTGCCGGAGGAATATGGGGCGATGTTTACCCGGGTGATGAAGAATGTCCGGGGCGGGCAGCAGGTTCAGTACAGCGCACACTGCCATAACGATCTTGGCCTGGCGGTTGCGAACAGCCTGGCCGCCATTCAGGCGGGAGTCAGCCAGGTGGAGGTGACCGTGAACGGCGTAGGGGAACGCGCCGGCAACTGCTCGATGGAGGAGCTGGTGATGGCGCTCGAAACACGGAAGGCGGCGATTGGAGCGGAGACATCGATTCGGCCGGAGCATATTTTTGACACCTCCCAATTAGTCAGCCGCGCGATGAGCTTTCCGATCGCGTTCAATAAGCCGATTGTAGGACGCAATGCGTTCCAGCACGAGGCGGGCATTCATCAGGACGGACTGCTCAAAAACCGCAGCACCTATGAAATTATGGATCCTGAGCGGCTGGGCATCCCGCGCAGCATGATCATTCTCGGCAAGCACTCCGGCCGCCATGCGATCAAGCATCGGGTAAGCCAGTTCGGGGTAGAGCTGAACGAGGAGCAGATGGAAAGCTTCTATGCTGCCTTCAAGTCGCTGGCGGACCGCCAGAAGGTCGTACATGACCATCAACTGCTTGAATTGGTAGGTCACACGGTGAATCAGGTGTTGGAGCCGTATACGCTTGTATCCGTGCAGCTGATCACAGGCAATGCAGGACATCGGGTGGCGTCTTGTACGATCCGCAATGAGGCAACGGGAGAAGAGGCGGTTTATGTGGGAACAGGTAACGGCCCGGTGGAAGCTGTTGTAGCCGGGATCAAGCAGGGCCTGCCGTTTGAAGCGGAGTTCGCCGATTTGGAGCTGTATTCGCTGTCTGCAGGGGAAGAAGCAAGCGGCGAGGCGATTGTAACCATACGGGCGTACGGGAAAACCTACCGCGGCATAGCGGAGAACCGCGATATTTTGATGGCGGCGGCTCATGCATACATGGCAGCGTGCAACCAGGCGGCTCGCGAGTGGGTGAAGGCATCGAAAGGCGGTTCGGTCGAACCCTTGGAAGTGGAAATTACAATACCGTAATGTCGAAAGGGCTGTGGATAATAGTTATCCACAGCCCTTGTGCATATTGTGAGTAATTCACAAAAGCCGCGCCGATACTCGTACCTGTAAGAAAGGTTTTCCCGCAGGAGGGTGGATAAGTTTTTCACAACAGATCTGTGGATAATGTGCATAACTTTGTGGATTAGACGAAAAAGGCTGATTATTCTAGAAGAAGCGACATGATATTCTGGGGATAATCTTGTGGATATTGCTATGTGATTCCTTGGTTATATGCACACTGGATAAAAAGGTTGTTTTTGGGCAAAGTACCAAAAGAGTCTCAAAAGTGAAAGATGCGCGGAAGAACGGGATAGTGGAATGCATGCAGCAGCGAATATAGGCGGGTTAGCGAGTAATGCCGGTTGAGGCCGCAGACAGATAGATTTATCGGATGGCCGATGGCGGGAGAGAGCATGTTCTTGACGTGCGCTGGGTATGCTCTTGTTGTGCTCCGGGTGTGAATTGGAAGAAGGAAGCTTTGCGGATCCATGGGAAAGGAAGGGGCTTGGCTCGATGCGCTGGGAATGGCTTGGCAAAACATTCTGCTTCAAGACGTCGAAACGGATAAGCTATGCAGCCGCCGGGCTGTTTATGTGGATGGTTGGATGTTATGCTGCGCCGGCTGCTTCTGCGTCGGGGATAAGTCCCGGTCTGACCGCCGATGTCGTCCACAGCTCTCCGGCCGCCGCTCCGGTTATCCCCACTGTGGAAAACCATGCTCCATTGGTTACCGTTGTATCGGTGCCGGGATTGTCCTTTATGGAGCTTCGTCCGGAGTGGCTGTACAGCATGCCCGCGCTTCGGCATTTGTCGGAAGAAGGGGACTGGGGGGCGATGAATGTAAGATTGCCTTTTCGGGGGCTGGAATCGGTCTATGCAACATGGGGCGCCGGAGCGCCGGCGGACGGACGGGGAGCTGAAGGGTGGAACCGGACGGAACGGCGTGAGGGGCAGCGGGCGGACGAGCTGTTGGAACGGTTCTCGATATCCGCGGCAAAGGACCAAGATGCTGCTGCTGTGGTCATTCCGCCGATCGAAGCGGTGCGGCGAAGCAATGCTCGCGGAACCTATGGGGCTCGCCCCGGCTTGCTTGGAGAAACATTAAAGCGGCACGGGATCCGTTTGGCGGTATGGGGGAATGTCGATAAGCCGGGGAGCGGAACCGAAATGTACCGGCGTCCCGCGCCATTAATGGTGATGGACGAATGGGGGCGTATAGAAACAGGCGATGCAGGAAGGTCCCTGCTGGGAATGAATGAAGCGATGCCGTACGGTGTTCTCACCCGCTTCGAACGGGTATTTGAAGTATGGAAAAAGGCTGCGGCTGAGGAGAGCGCTCCTTCCGGAACGCTGGCATTGATTGAGCTGGGCGATTTGCACCGTCTGTATGCGGAAAAAGACATGTATGCGTCGGAGCTGTTTGTGCTGCGCAAACAGGCGGTGCTAGAGCAGCTGGACCGGTTTATCGGACGGTTGGCCGCCGAAATGGCGGCGTCCGGTAAACGCCATGTGCTCTGGCTGGTAAGCCCTCAGCCTCATGCAGAGGCGTTAAAAGAAAAGCTGCAGCTGACGCCGCTGCTGCGCTGGTCTCCGGGGCACACGGCCGGTTCCGGGCTGCTGACCTCGGAAACGACACGACGCCCGGGCATTGTATCGGCTGTCGATATCGCCCCTTCGATGCTTGCGGAGTTCGGGGTGACGCGTCCGGAGGAAATGACCGGTCTTGCCGTCCGGCATGCAGAACCGATCGGCGGAACGGATCGTTCTCAAGACGGCGCATTAAGCTGGCTGCTGCGGGAAGTGGAGAGGATGAGCAGCGTATATGCGCTGCGTTCGCCTATCTTGTACGGGGTTGCCGGGTTTGAGGTGGTGGTCATGCTGGCAGGGCTCGCTGCGGTTTGGTTCGGAGCGGCGGGCAGAAGGTGGTGGCGCAGACTGCTGCGCGGACTGCTGTTTAGCGTGCTGCTGACGCCCGGCATCCTGCTGGCTTTAGGCTGGTTGATACAATTGGACACATGGATCTGGGTTACCCTGCTGCTGCTCGGCTTGTCCGGAGCGGTGTTAGGCGGTGCGGCATCAGGCTTCCGCGGAGTACCGCAGTTGATCCGGCTGCTGTGCTTGAGCGGCTTGGGGATCAGCGGGCTGATCCTGCTGGACTTATACACAGGAGCGGAAGCGATGAAGCGGTCGGTGCTCGGCTATGATGCGATGATCGGCGCCCGCTACTACGGCATCGGCAACGAGCTTATGGGTGTGCTGCTGGGGG
>NZ_JALJRM010000056.1:0-7835 GCF_024519685.1 Paenibacillus sp. Pae15
GGAGGACATAACTTATTTTCTAAAAAATCATGTCTTGACTTTGGGGAGCATTACATATCGGCTTTGCTTATGAAGTTTACTGCCCCGACTGTAATTGCTTCGACGATCACTTCAGGGTCTGCGCTTGAAGCAACGGTAATGACGGGAATGTCCTTTTTGGTGAGAATGTCTTTTGTTGCATCTAATCCATCGCATCCAGACGGCTGGAGTGTTGCATTCACCACTACAACGTCCACGTCTAACTGTAAACTCGCTCGCACTGCCTCTTCTTTTGTAGCGGAAGTATTTATGAGATGAATATCCGTCTCTGTTTCGAGTAATTTAGCAAAACGACAACACCATTCGGAATCTCGGTCCACTAAAGCAACATTTATATTCTCATTGATTTTTTTAGACATCGTAGGAAATTCCCGATGTATACCCGCTTCCAATACCATTACTCTCCTCTGTTTCCCAAATAAACAAATAATAAAAACACGACCCATTTAGGCCGTGTTCGGCAAATTGGGTAACCCGGCTGTCATCACTTGAATAGTGAGAAGACCCGTGGCTTTGCGTCACTGCCTTTCGACAGCTTTGCCGTTTTCCATATACTTCACGATGCACTCTTTTCCAATTCCTTGATACGAAATCTCCAAATTTCTTGACGAATTATGGTAGCAGCTTCAACATGAATAGATGCCTTATCTTGGATAACCTCGTGAATGATCACTCAACATCCTTATAACTTTCTTTAAGTATCACATTTAATACTCCCAAACAAAAGCATCAACTAGGTTTCTCTTTATTTAAATAAGCAAAACACTTGCTTGGCAAACCCCGAGTAGACATGTCACCTACTTGGGTGATTCGCCTCATAGAGAAGGTATCCAATAATAGGTACAAATCATATTTACCAATTGAATTTGCAACTTATCAGCCCTCTATTATAGATTGCACCCGCCAGTTAAACGCTACTAACACAAATAGGCCAGCCAATTCTGGCTGAACCTGTACGTGATAATCATCAATCGCTTACTGGCTGTCCTAGCCGAAGCATCTGAAAATTCCAATAATAAAATATCGCTGCAAAACTGGTAGACCATAAGGAGTAGAATCATCTCAAAGAAGCCAACATCCGTACGCCCATGATCCTCCACTCCGTGGTTTAGAACGCTCACTTTCTTCCGGTTCCGCATTGAGACGAGCCATTTGCTCTCGGCAAAGCCTTGGGAACAGCAGAGCAGCCCTGTTCTGCCGTTTCCGATGTTTCCACTTTGTCCCCACTCCGTGTCTCAAGACGCCGAGCTTGCTTGCCTTACTCTTCTTTGTAAGGCAAGCAAGGCAGCAGCCGCGGCAAGCGCTGCACAGATCAAATACATGGAAGAGTACGAAGTCAGATCGGAAACAGGTCCCATGATGATGCCTCCCAGAGACACTCCCAGATCGGCCGTCGCAATGAACAAACCGATTAACACGCCTCGCTCCGCTTTGGGCAAAACAAAACTCAAATATGTCGTCAGAGTCGGATACAGCAGCGCTTGCGCGATGCCGAGCAGCACTGCCCCTGTGTAGAATAACGCCGCGCCCGCGCTCGGCGATAAACCGACGGCAAGCGAAGCCGTCACGAGAAGCATCATCAACCCACCAACGAAGGAGGAACGCCACTTGCCGTCGGACGGAATCCAGGATCGGAGCAGGAATCTCGCGGCCACAACGACTGCCGCCTGAATCATGAGGTAGACGGCCGCATTGCCTCCCTGAATCTGCGGCGCGTAAAGCGGCACAAACGCGGTAACCGCTCCGAATACAACCGAGGCGCTCAGCATGAGCACGCCGCAACGGAACAAGTGGGGATTGCTCCCAAGCTGGATCGTAGCTCTCAACATAGCCGCTGCCGGACTACGCCGCTCGCCTTCTCTCCCACTGGCCCCTGCCGGACCTCGTCCCTCTTCACCGCTTGCCGTATCATCCGGCTGCCCGCCAATGCGTGCCGTGAAGCCGACGATGCCGGTCAATATTGCGATGGCGATCATCGACACGGCGAACAGGCCCATTCCGCCCGTCTCTCCCGATTGCCACATGCCGATCGCCAGCAGCGGCCCGAATATGCCCGGCAGATAGGAGCACAGGGAATACATGGAGATACCCTGCGCCCGATCCTTGTCGGGGAGCGCTTCGATTACGCCGAGCTGCAGCGCCATGGAGAAGAAGGCGGTACATACGCCTTGCAGCACGCGGGCGAGGAAGTATCCCTCCAGTCCGGTGAACGTATACAGCAGCAGCGCAAGCCCATTGACGGTCAGCAGGACGCGCAGCACACGAATCGCTCCGTAACGCTGAATCAGGCCGCCTGCCCATGGCCTGAAAAACATTGTCGTCAGCAAATAAGCACCCATAATAAGGCCAATCGTCGAATTGGACGCTCCCAGTGACTCTCCCTTCAAAGGAATGATGACATTCAGAATGGAATTCCCGCTGAAATAGAGTAGCGTAAGCACATACAGCCGAAGAAACGGCCAGGACAACGCACCTTTCACTTCAAACTCTCCTTTCCTTGTTTCCTCGGTCGCTACTCTCCCCGAGACATTTCGATAATCCCTTGCGTAGCAATCCCCTTGGCATCATTACAACAGCCCGGGTGCAGCATCATTACGACAACACCTTGCGAAGCAGTTCCTTTGCATACGGAGACTGAACGTGCCCAAGCTCCTCGGTATCGACAAGCTCCACGATCTCCCCTCCGCGAATAATCATGATCCGGTCGCAAAGATAAGCCGCCGCCTGGATATCGTGGGTAATAAAAATATAACCCATCCCATATGCCGTTCTCAGCTTCACGAGCAAGTCCAACACCTGCATTTGAACCGAGCCGTCAAGCGAGCTTACGGCTTCATCTAGCAGGATGCACTGAGGTTCCGAGCACACCGCCCTCGCGATGCATACCCGCTGCGCCTCGCCGCCGGACAGTTCATGCGGGTATCTCGGAAGATAGGATTCGTTCAACCCAACCTGCCTCAGCAGCTTGCCGATGTCAAACGATCCCTCCCCCTTCCCCGCAAGTCTGAGGGGTTCAAGAATCGCCTGCCGAACCGTAAAAAATGGATTGATGGACGAGGTGTAATCCTGAAAGACGGCGCTGATAGCCCCCCGCCGCACGCTTCGATCCGAGACGGGTTTCCCATCGAAAGTGATAGAGCCGCTATCCGGCTTCTCGATGCCGAGCAACAGCCGTCCCAATGTCGATTTGCCGCTGCCGCTTTCTCCAATGATGCCAAGACATTCGCCCTTCCTCCACTCGAACCCGATATCGTGCAGCACTTGATGCCGGGTTTTGCGGAGCCAGACTTGCTGCCGATACGATTTGTGAACACCTTCAACGTTCAGCAACATCCGCGCCTCCCATCAATTGATTGTAGCGGCGGCTTAACGCTTCCTTGGAGGAAACCAGGTAACGAGTATACGGATGCCGCGCGCCGGCGAAAATATCCCTGGTCGTCCCGCGCTCGACGATCTCTCCGTCCTTCATGACGAGCACGTTGTCCGCAATACGTCTCACCACGCCCAAGTCATGTGACACAAAAATCATGGCGCTGCCCAGCCGTTCACGCAAACGCAAGAATTGTTCCACCACCTCGTACGCCGTGACGGCATCCAGCGCCGTCGTCGGTTCGTCGGCAATAATGACATCCGGCTCCATCACGATGGCAAGCGCGATCATGACCCGCTGCAGCATGCCGCCCGACAACTCGTGCGGATAGCGGCGCATCGCTTCAGACGGCTCCCTCAGGCCAACCGCGGCCATCGCCGCACTCAGTCTGGCTTCCGTCTCGCTCCGGCTCCAGTCGTAGTGGACGCTCAGCACCTCTTGCAGATAAACGCCAATCGGCCGCGACGGATCAAACGCGCTCATGCCGTTCTGCATAATCATGCAGAGCCGCCGCCCTCTGAACCGCCGCATCTCCTTGTCGGACAGCTTCGTCAAATCCTCTCCGTTCAACGTCACCGTCCCTGACTGCCGAAGACCTGTCCGATTCAATCGCATAATCGCTCTGCATGTCAGCGACTTGCCGCTGCCGCTCTCTCCAACGATGGCCAGACATTCCCCTTGCGCGAGCCGAAAGGAGCTGTCATGCACCAGTGCACGGCCGGAGCGCTCGTCCCGAATGCTCAAGTGTTCAACATCGAGTACATGTATTCCATTTTTGCCGTTCATCCCGCTCAAGCCACCTCCTTCCCGCGCAATCTAGGCGCAGTTCCGCCTGCGCTCGCCTCCGCACGTCTGGCCGCGATCATCAGCTTGGGATTGAGCGCCTTCTGCAGCGCATCCGACAGGAAGTTCACCGCCGACACGACAATAATAATGGCAAGCCCGGGAGCCAGCATCAGTTCTGGACGGGTGAACATAACCGCTCTGGCTTCGTTCATCATCATTCCCCATTCGGCATGAGGAGCCTGAATACCGAGACCGAGGAACGACAACCCCGATATTTGCAAAATCATGGATCCAAAGGCGCCGCTAGCGATAACCGCCATCTCCGGCAGCGCCACCGGCGCGATATGCCGCGTCATAATGCCGAAGTGGCCGATGCCCAGCACCTTCGCAAACTTCACGTAGTCGGCATCCGCATATTGCATGACCGCCGTTCGAATGACGCGGGCGAACCAGGCCCACTTCATCATCACGAACGCAATCAAAATGTTGGTCAATCCCGCCCCCATCATGCCGACAATCGCCAGCGTCATGACGTAACCCGGGAACGAAAGCATGATGTCGCAGATTCGCATCAATATCGCATCCGTCTTCCCTAGGAAATAACCGGCGGCAAAGCCGAGCGCGGCTCCGATGCCAGCGGACGCCCCAAGGGCGGCAAGCACCCAGAGTACGCTTGGACGGATGCCGTAGATCAATCGCGACAAAATGCAGCGCCCCAGATGATCGTTGCCAAGCCAGTAGCTCCAGGAAGCTCCGGCGAACCGCAGCTCCATGTTGGCTTCGTTCGGAGAATGCGGGGCAATAAGGGGAGCGCATAAGCCGATTAACAGCGTTGCCGCGACGACGGCAAGAGATGCCGCCGCCAATCTGTCCTTCAGCAGTCGTTCCATCAGCTTCATTATTAGAACTCCTTCCTCAGCTTCGGATTCACCGCCGCGTTCAACAGGTCGGATGCCGTGTTAAACAGGACGAACGCAACGGCCAGCACCAGAACGTAAGCTTGTATGATAGGGAAATCTCGCCCCAGAATCGAATTAACAGTGAGCGTTCCGAGACCCGGCCAAGCGAAAATATTTTCCACGACGACCGTGCTTCCCAGGATGACCGGAATGGCAAGGCCGAACACCGATACCGCGACTTGCAGCGAGTTGCGCAGCACCTGCAAGGTCAAGCTTCTCTCCGATAACCCGCACGCTCTGCCGTAAAGCACGTAGTCCTCGTTCAGGTTGCTCAACATGGAGCTGCGTATGATTCGAAAATAAATGCCAGCATATCCGATGACGATGACCGCCACCGGCAGCACGTAGCTGCCGTACCCGTCCATGCCGCTTGTCGGCAGCAGATCAAGCTTGACCGAGAAGTACCAGACCATCAGCGCAGCCAGCCAGTAGGACGGCATCGATGTCAACAGGAAGGAGAAACTTCTGACCGAGAGGTCCAGCCACTTGCCTTCCCTCAAGGCGCAGCCGACTCCCAGCGCAATCGACAGCAAGATGATGAGCAGCGAGGAGACGAGCGTCAGCTTCAACGTGTTCAGCAAAGCCGGGCCGAGCAGCGACCATACCGGTTTGCCCGTTATGTAGGAGTCTCCGAAATCAAGCCGGAGGCACGAGACCAGCCAGTCCCAATAACGGATGAGCAGCGGACGGTTCATGCCAAGCGCTTCCCTCGTCTCCGCGATCAACTCATCCGTGATGGCCGGCACGCCTTGGGCGTGCAGAACGACCTCGGCCGGATCCATAGGCGACAGCCCGTTCAAAATAAAGGTCATAAACGAAATGACAACAAGCAGCGGAACCACGACGAATAATCGTTTCAATGCGTAACCGGCCATTGCTCTTTTCCTCCATGCTTCGCTTTACTTGAAGCTCATTCGTTCGAACGGCAGCTCGAATTGCGTCTGCTTGAACGAGATTCCTTGCAAATCCTTGGGGGCGACTACCGTAACGCTGCCGTTCGTAAGCGGAATAAACACGGCTTCGTCATGCACGATCGTCAAAATATCCTTGTAAAGCGCCTTTCTGGCATCCTCGTCCGTCGACAACATCACTTCATTGATCTTGCGGTACAGCTCCTCCGCCTGGGGAATGCCGCTTGTCGTGTGCAGATAAGCCGACTCGGAAGCAAACGCGGCGATGGTGCTTTGCGGATCGTAGGCAAGACCCCACGTCTGGTTGAACAACAGGTCGTAGTCGCCCGTCGAACGGCGGTTTGCGATCGCCTGCGATTCTTCTCCGACGAGCTCCAGCTTCATGCCGATTTTACCGGCTTCGCTTTGAAGCAGCTCCGCCTGCGTCTTCTGCGAGGAGGAATTGACATCGTAATACAGCTTCATTGCAAGCTCGCGACCATCCTTCGTGCGGACCGCCGCTCCTCCGCCATTCGTCCACCCGGCTTCCTCCAGCAGCTTGGCGGCACCTTCCGGATTATAGTCCCGCTTCGGTAGCCCGACATCGGCGTAATTGACGTTGGAGGAAAACAGCGTCTCCGCTGGCGCCTCCGTGCCGCTGAAGATCGTGCGGCTGATCGTTTCGCGGTCAATGGACAACCAGATCGCTTCCCGCACCGCTTTCTCGCTGACGGGACTGGCGGCATTGCTGCTGTTCGCCACAATCATTTTCGTATTCATCGGCTCGCTCCGAACGATCTGGTAATCGCCCGAATCCGCCAGCCGCTGCATGGCCTCCACGTCGATGCTGTCGGCGCCGCGGTCATCGGTGAAAACGAAATTGACTTCTCCCTTCTGCAAGGCAAGCAGCGTCGTCTCGCCGGCCGGCAGCACCTTCGCCGTAATCGTCTTGATGGCAGGCACGCCTCCCCAATAGTCCTCGTTCGCCGAGAACTTTGCGAATTGCTCCGTCACATGTTCGTCGAGCTTGTAAGGTCCCGTGCCGTTATAACCGGCAACCCCGTCCTTCGTCTCCCCGTTCAGGAAGTCCTTCGGCGAGAGGAAGACGTACGGACGCGTCATCGACAATTCAAGCAGCGTCGGATAATAAGTATCTTTCAGCGTCAATTGGACGGTGTGCTCGTCAATGACGTCGACCTGATCCAGCACGGTCGACAGCTTGATCCAGGCATGTTTGGCCGCATTGCTTTGAACGGCTTCGATGTTCAGCTTGACCGCTTCGGCGTTAAACGGCTCGCCGTCGTGGAATTTTACGTTTTTCCTTAAGTGAAAGGTATAGACTTTGCCATCCTCCGAGATGTCCCATGATTCCGCGAGCAGCGGCTTAATGCCTTCCGGCGTATTCTCCACCAGCGATTCGTACACGATGGCTTGAGCGGCCATCGATCCCGGATACAGGTGCGGATTCATGTCGTTGATGTCTTTCGCCGCGGCGTATACCAGCTCCCGCGTTTGTTCGGCCGCCCCCGGCTTATTGTTGTTGCCGCCGCTGCATCCGGCCAGCAATACGATGACCAGAAGGGATACCAGTAGTACGGGTGCTTTGATTCTTTTCATGTTTTGACGCTCCTTTTTCTAAAATAGTAAAAATTACGAATATATGGCCATTTGATTGTAATAATAACTATTATCATTTGTCAATTCATTTTTTTCCCATCCCAAGCCGCAAAAAAAAACTACGGCGGCATGAATAACATACATGTTATTTGAGCCATTGGTTTTCTAAATTTT
>NZ_JALJRM010000057.1:0-7551 GCF_024519685.1 Paenibacillus sp. Pae15
TCAGTATCGCCAAGAAGCCCTTAAAAAAATTGTCTGATTTACTGTTGACAATCCACTTCTTCTATAAAACAAGTAGTATGTAAATTGCCCTTTATATTGTTTCCGTACTTTGCACATTTACCTAGCAGTTCTAAAACTGCTTCTTTGTAAGAACTAAAATTATTGGTGGTTTGATATGATTTAACTTGATGAATGGACAAGTAAGTATCATTTTTTTTAATTGAGAAATCTTCCAGATGCTCAATCTCCAGAAAATATTGACTTACGTCTTCTGTAGTTAGATCTAAATTGTTTAGAAAGCATAATGCAGTATATATAGCCACTTGCCCTTGAATGTCGTATCCACTCCATGAAGGAACAGCACTGTGAGTATCTTGAGAATCAATTGTGATTGTTTGGACAGTCTCCGTATTCACACTTAAACCTCCAATAATCAGTAATGTTATCTACAAACTTATACGAAAACATCACAAGGTTTTTAAGCAATTGATTATGAAGCAATTGTAGTTCCGAAAGATATTAATACATTAACCAGCGCCTATTTAATGCTACAATATATTTATATATTCGATTTATTTCTTCCAAATACCTCCTCATATAGGAAAAAAGCCCCGAATGAACGGGGCGAATTGCAGAATAACAGATTATTTATATACAGTAATATAGCTCAGCCATTCAACCTATCTGTATTTTCAAATTTACCTCTCAGCCATCCATTAAGACTTTACTTATGAAAAAGTATCCGTCTCCAGACAAAAAGCCCAAGCACGTAATATCGCTTGAGCTTTGTCAGACCATTTAGATAAATAAATATAGGTAAATGCGGCTCAAATATACTACTCCCTTACCAGCGACACACAGCACTCCACATGTGTGGAGTAGTTAATTAGAACAGCGTATACGAATGTGCTATCAATAATCCTTTAATTTAAAAAACCATATTAACCTTGCGTTTTTTCCTAAACTCAAATATCTATATTGTTATTTTGCTTTTTTACATAATCATCCTTTTTGTTCATATGTGATACAATCACAATCCCAGCCCCTTATAATTCCACTAATATTCAATGATATGGTATAATATCTCAAAAAAAAATTAGTTTGGGTGAGACAATGAATATAGAAAATTATATTGAATCACAATATAGAGAACTACTTTCTATTAGTTCAATAGATGTAGAATTCTCAGACTTATATGCAAATATTAAGCATAAAAAGTTACAAGAAATATTATCAACACTTCACCAAAATTTTATATCATTGTTTCGGTTGATGAATGAAAGGCTTCCTACAAAGGACCATGAAGCACATTTTTGGGCTGAACCTAGCCGCCAATTGATTAAAACAATCGAGATAACATTAGGCTTATATAATACTTTAAAAAACTCAGAATTTGCTTTTGAAATAAATGAATATTACTTTGATCTTATAAAAAAGTGCAGAGATTTTTTACGTTCAAGTGGCGGAAGTACAATTCCGCTTAATATGGAAAAGATTGATTTATTTTATACAATCCCTTTGTTTACTCCGAAGAACATTATTACAATACAACATCCTCAATTTACAAAATCATATGATTTAAAATTAATTGGTAGTGGATCATATGCTCATGTTTACAAATATCGTGACGCTTTCTATAATAAGTATTTCGCGCTAAAAAGAGCTAAAAAAGACTTGACTTCAAAAGAACTTGAAAGATTTAAACGAGAATTTGAAGAAATGAAAGAATTCTCGTCTCCATATATTGTTGAAGTCTATCGATATGATGATGCTAATAATGAATATATAATGGAGTATATGGATTATACCCTTGATAGTTTCATTACTAAAAATAGACAGTCTATGCCAATAGGATTAAGAAAAAATATAGTAAATCAAATTTTACGAGCGTTTGAATATATTCATTCGAAAGAGAGACTACATCGAGATATTAGCCCAAAAAATATTTTACTGAAAGAATATCATGATACTTATGTTGTAAAAATCTCTGACTTTGGATTAGTAAAAATTCCAAACAGTTCTCTCACCTCCTTTAATACTGAGTTTAAAGGATACTTTAATGATCCTTCATTGTTAACTGATGGTTTCTCATCTTATAACATGCTGCATGAAACGTATGCTCTAACAAGGATTGTGTATTTTGTGATGACAGGGAAAACAAACACAGAATCAATTTCAGATCCCAATTTACGGGAATTTGTGAAAAAAGGTATGAACGCAGATAAATCTACGCGTTTCAAATCAGTAACTGAAATGATACAGGCCTTTCGGGCAATTTATCAATAATTTCATCGTCAACCTAATGGGATTACATCAGTTTATTGATATTCAGTTTTCCTAAATTGTAAATATGTCTTAAATTAAATTATCCTGATTATAGTGAATTGTTGTGTAATTTTCAGTCTAATAATGAAAGATATCTGCACCACACACCATCATTTGTAAATTATAGGAATAACGAAGCTATGTCAATTTTAAATCAATGTATTTTTTTGGGGGGCGCGGCGGGGAGAAGTATGACTAGCCAGCTAAATTAGCTTATTGCCTAGCTGTTTTTTAGACCTTATCAGAGTAATATCAGTTGTTTAATGTAATCTGTGATCGTCATTGTTTATTTAACATTATCGTTTGGATTACATTTCATCCTCCCCCCGCCCGCTTCGCAGGCGGGGGGTAGCTATGTGAAGATAGGAACACAGAGCATTCCCCCCCTTGCAAAAAGGGGAATGAACTAGGCTATGTGAGGATGAGGTTTCCAGAGCCTACGAGACATCAGACGCACCCAGGTGTAGCTTTACTGCGTGGATGGCATCATTCCATCACTCTGTCAAGATTCCCTGCCAATTAGGCACTACGACGGGGCCACTCATTAGTGGTATCTGGGAAAAGGCAATGTGCCTCTAACGCACGATACACCGATGATGAGTCGGGCCGGTTCTTTAACGTGTACTACCGAAAAACCACGTAAAAAGCTATATTTAGTTTTTAACAAGCTGTTGCAAAATTGTCCTTCATCAGCCTTATACGAAGTCACTAGCAAATAATCCAATTTGAATAAAACATTTTTCGTAATCAGTCCGTTTCTGAACTTTGCTCAACTGCAAAGATCGTACAAATCAATAGCTCCATCACTTCCTGCAATGTTTGCTCACCGCTAAATACCCTTTTCGTCATTCCTTTCCCACCTCCGCACCAACTTCTTGAAAATTTTCATAGGGATATTTCCTAACCACCCCGCCCGCTATCCGAAAAGTTACTTTTTCTAGGCATCGGGCGGGGCAATTTACCAAAAGAAACAGCTTCAAAATGTGAACATCCCTCTATCAGCCTGATACGAAGTCATAAACGAAAAATCCAGCATTAATATCAAACTGGATTGTTGGTAGCACGTTTCGTATGAGGCTCTCAGGAGGGGCTAATGATGAAATGTGCAGTTTATGCCCGTGTTAGCACGGAAATGAAAAGTCAATTAGACAGTCTGGAAAATCAACTGACGTTCTTTGAAAACTTCATAAGGGAAAAAGGATGGGAACTGGTGAAAACCTATGCGGATGAAGGCAAAAGCGGCACAAGTACGGTCAAACGTGTGGAGTTGCAAAAACTCATGAAAGACGCGGAACAACGGAAGTTTGAGATTGTACTCATCAAATCCGTATCAAGGTGGGCAAGGGATACGGTGGACTCGATTCTCTTGGTCAGACAACTCATGAGTTTTGGGATTCGGGTCATGTCCGTTGAGGACAATTTCGATTCATTTGACGATGGAGCGGAATTCATATTGGCAATCTATTCAGCGCTTGCCCAACAGGAAAGCGACACCATTTCTAAACGTGTGAAATTTGGGATTTCTGTAAAGTCTCGGGAAGGCAAATTTCACGGCAGTCTCCCCCCATACGGCTATGAAAAGGTGAAAGGCAAGCTGGAACTTCATCCGATTCACTCGCAAACCGTCCGACATATTTTTGATCTGTATTTACGGGAAGGATGGGGCATGCAGAAGATAGCCAATTACCTGACCGCTAAGAAAATCCCCACCCCACGGGCGGTAGCGGGAGCAAAAAATGCAGGCGACAAATGGCAATACTCTAGCGTGAAATTGATTCTGACCAATCCTCACTATACGGGGAATCTGGTACAGGGACGCTCCAAGACGGACGGGAGATATTTTTGCAGAAGAAGGGCTACAAAAAGCGGATACTGAACCATCAGGATGAATGGATTATCATTCCGAATTCCCACCCCGCCATCGTTTCACAGGAAGAGTTTCAAGAAGTGCAGGAGAAGATCAGTAAAAAGGGGGAGAAAATCTTTAGAGGCCGTGGGAAAAAGGCGCTTTTTGCACGTTTGGCGTTTTGTGCGGACTGCGGCGCAGGGATGAATTACAAAAACGACCGAAAAGGCTATGTCTGTGCCACCTACCAGAAAAACGGCAAACAAGCATGCCAGTCCCACTACATCAAACATGATGATCTAAAGGATAAGGTGCTGTCTGACCTACGGGAATTGGCGACCAATTCTATAAACATGAATGCTTTACTGAATATCGCCTTGAAAAGGGCGGGGACAAAGAAGCTTGGGGCTATGGAAGAATTAAAAAGGATTGAACGAGAAATCCATTCCCTGCAAACTGAAAAAAGGGAACTGCTTCGCTTATTGTCCCGCCAAGTCATTACTCAGCGCGATTATGAGGAACAGTATCAAATCATCAACGATGAACAAATTGCATTTGAACAACAAAAGCGCACATTAGAAGATACGCTTGCTAAAGAGATTGACACAGAAGCAAACATACAAGCTTTCCAAGAGGAAATCCAGCGCTTTATCAACCTTCAGTTCGATAATGAAGAAACGCTACGGCACGTCCTGCACAGGCTCATTGACCGTGTCGAAGTGTCGGCGGACGGACAGATCATCATCCATTACAATTTCAAAAATCCAATGCAAAAGGGAGCCGCAAGTTAGGCTCCCTTTCTTACCATCAATATTACACACTCCACATGTGTGGAGTACACAGTGTGTAATAACTATATGATTTGCCCTCACCCAGCCACAGTTTGTGGTTTTTTATTCATAATTATTCCAGCTTTTAAGCTAAGGCAATAGTCTAAATTAATATGTGAAATTTACCATTTGGGTATAGTATAATTAATGTAATGAGTCTATGAAAATGAGGAGAATAGTCTATGAGAGGAAAGACGGTATCTATTATCAATATGAAGGGCGGGGTTGGAAAAACAACCCTTACTGTTAATTTAGCGCATTACTTAGCAAAAAATCTAAATAAGAAAGTGTTACTCATTGATTTTGACCCCCAAGCAAATGCAACAAGCGCATTAATTGAATATGACCAGTATCAGGCACATAGAAAAAAGAAGATGATGATTTCCGAGATTTTTTCTGATCTGCGTAATCTCATAAGTCCTTCTGGAAAAGAAGCAAAAGCAAAAAAATTAGAATTGAACGATTTAATAATAAACGTTTATGGGGAAACTAATAAAGGAAAAATAGATTTAGTTCCATCAGAATTAGAGTTATCCAACATATTGGAAAGAGCCAGCGGCTCCAATATGGAGGAACGACTTGATTTTATTATTAAAGACAAAAAACAAGCTTATGATTATGTATTAATTGATTGTAGCCCTACCTATTCAGTTTTAACTAACAATGCGCTAAATACAAGTAACTATGTTTTAATCCCAGTGAAGCCTGATCCATTTTCTGCAAGAGGTATACCAATGTTACTTGAGAAAATAGACTTACATAATCAGTTTAAGGAAGAGATCAAACAGGTAGAAGTGCTGGGGATTGTATTTAATATGGTAAAGGACTCCAGATATATCGACAGTATAAAAGCCGAAATTTATAGAAGTCACAGAGGGGTCTTCGAAACAGAAATCAGGTTTTCTGAGAATTACCCGATAGCTTTTTTTGAAAATAAATTTATTTTAGAAAGTAGAGCACAGGCTCAATTTAAGGATAACTTTTCAAACTTCGCAGAAGAGTTCGTTAGAAAAATACAAATGGATGTGAAGGATTAATGGGCAAAATTAGAAATAGTCTGGATGATTTTAGATTAGAATTAATAATTGATGATATAAGAGGCCTACTAGTAACAGATTCTATTGAGATTGAAAAAATATCAAATATTGAATGGCTAATTAGACTACTGTTAATGTCAAAAGATGTTTTTCCAACAGTAAAAGAGGTAGACATATTTCTTTCTAATATGACAGGAGTACAACATAGAACTAAAAGCACTGGAAGAGATCGTATTATTGACTGGTATTTTAGATATATTCAAGATTTGGATCCAGATAAACAAAATCACGTTTTGCATAAAATCTCCAAATACTTGTTTATCAGTTTCTCATCTAATTACGGAGGATGGAAAAAAGCCTTATATAAGGGGAAAAAATAAACATGTTTCAGATAAGAGAGCAAATTAGAGAAGAAAGTTTGGCATTTATCGAAAGTTTATTCCAAAGCGTTGAAGATAACAAGAATGAAATTTACAATAATTACTCCAATCGTTTGAACACATTACACAAAGCGATCTTCCCAATTTACATATTAAACCACTATAAAGACTATTCATTCATCTCAGATTACTACCAAATTCTGATGAGTAATATAATTGAATCTCAGTCCCTAATGGGGTTAGGATTTTATAATAGTGGAATGAATATACTTAGAAGTGCTATTGAATCTTCCTTCAAACTTTTATATTACGAAACGCATCCTGTTGAGAATATATTACATAATGAAGGACAGCACTCCCTTACTATAACAGAATATAGAGAATTCATGTATAATCATCCTCTTGTAAGGCAATTACGTACTATTGAAAGAGATAAGGTGGAAGCGATCTGGAAAGACTTATGCTCTTATGTGCATAATGATATTAAAGCAATTAAAACTATATCTGTCTTAACGGATATTAAAAGTGTATACACATTTAGTGAACGTGAGTTTCAAACAGTTATTGAGAAATATAAGAATTCTGTTAAGATAATTGTAACAATTTTCCTCGTTTTGAATAATGAGTGGACCAAAAACATTGAAAAAACGTATTACGATTTTATTATTGATATCTACTCTCCCGAAGAAATTAGGTCAATAAAGGAAGTACTTAAAATCTACTGAGTTAGTTTCTGGCCTGCATCCATCTCTTATGGAGCAGGCTATTTACAATCGGGGTTTATATATTAATTCTCTTAATGTTTATCAATGGTTTATTATCAAGGTAAGCGTCTAATAAGTTAGTGTATAGAAACCTCCCTCAGTCTTTGAGACAATTCCCTTAATATTGGAGTTTGTAGAGTTTTTCGACTTCGATCGAAAAACTCCAAAGGGAGGTTTAGAGTTGAATACCAGGGAAGTTACTAACCAGTATCGATTAAACAAATGGACTGAGATTGTCCGAGAATGTCGCAGTAGTGGACAAACGATCTCTGCGTGGTGTGCTATCCTAAAACTTATTATTATTGGTTGAGGCGGAGTCTGTAAAATAAAATGTGTAAACTCTCAAACCTGATAAAATGAAAGTAATAG
>NZ_JALJRM010000058.1:0-7407 GCF_024519685.1 Paenibacillus sp. Pae15
CCGAGAGACCGAAAACACCGATCGCCACAACAACAAAGTCGATACCGTCCATAAGCTCGAAAAATCCGAATGTCAAACGGTTAATACCTTGAATGGAATCGGAGCCGATCATGGAAATTAATAATCCTAATCCCATGGCGATCAGACCTTTGATTAATTTTTTGTCGCCCAGACCGCTTGTGGCAATTAATGCAAATAACATGAGCGCGAAATATTCAGGGGAGCCAAAAACATATGCCCATTTGGCCACATACGGCGTTAAAAATATCAATCCGATAAAACCGATCGTCCCGCCGATAAATGATCCAATCGCACTTAATGCCAGCGCAATGCCGGGCTTGCCTTTTTTGGTCAATTGGTAACCGTCCAAAGTCGTTACTGCCGACGAGGCATCGCCCGGTACATTAATTAAAATGGAAGTAAGGCTTCCGCCATACATCGATCCCTGGTAAATGCTCATGAGGAGCGTTAGTGCGTTGAGCTCGCCGATGGTGAAGCTTAGAGGCAGAAGCAGGGCTACTCCAGCCGTTGGACCAAGCCCGGGGAGCGCGCCAACCAATGTTCCGATAATTACCCCGAGAACGCACCAAAAAATAACCTGTGGGTCCAATATATTCATAAAACCTTGCAGTAATAGTTGTAATTCCATTCACTTCACCTTCTACCCCAGTATCCCTTTCGGCAGATTTAGTCCGAGCCAAACATCAAAAATGAAATAAATACATACCGTAGCTGCCGCACTGAAAATGGCCGCTCTTACCCATGACAGTTTTTCGACCATAACCAAAGTCACAAGCAGAAATAAACCTATGGTTAACTCCATTCCTAAATAATCACCGGCCCACAAAGAGACGGCCATCATTACCATTAAAAAACACTGCTGCCAAACGGTTGATTTTAAGACCGGCTCCTTTTGGGGATATCGTCTTCTTTTCAAAATCAACTCTACTAAATAATAAATAATCAAAACGATCAAAATGATGATCAGGATTCTCGGAAAAAAACCGGCACCCATTAATCCGTTTTTTATTAAGAACGGGAGTTTCATAGATTGCACAAAAAAAACCAACATAAGTATTAACAGCGAAGTGCCAAATATAATTTCAACTAACATTTGTCCTCCCTTTTTCTTTTACGTCATGATGAATCAAGTGTAAACCCTATTACGCAGGTGTTAAATTCATGCAGAAATACAAAAAACGAAGTCACCCTCCTTCAGGATCACATCTCCGGTTGTCCGGTCGAATTATTTCATATTATTCACATGCATTTAGTATGGATTAATGTTTGTTATGATAGCATCGCCAAAATCTTCTGTCAATACCGATGTTACCCTTTTCATCGACCTCCGGCGATTCCGCTCCTCACTTTATTACCTCTATTATAACAGGTGTCGTAATTAACATTTTTAACATAAAGAAAGCTGTCGAGACTTTCTCGACAGCCTGACCTGTTCCGAAGAACAGGCCGGATTTGTTCATCAAATCCCTTTTTGGAGGATTCGATCTGTTGCAATTTTTCTTTTCCATCACGAACTTATTTGGGCATTCGTTCATATAAAAAGTCAACGATGTGCACGGCTTGCATTTTGTCCGTAAGATCGGCCCTTTCAATGCCAAGTTTCATTTGCAGCAAACAGCCGGGATTGCTGGTAAGCAGATATTGGGCGTCTGTTTTCCTCACATTTTCCATTTTATGGTCGAGAATTTGCGCTGCCATATCCGGCTGAACCAGGTTGTATATTCCTGCTGAACCGCAGCATTGGTCAGACTGGGGCAACTCTACGAACTGAACGTTTTTGATGCGTTTCATGAGTTGGCGCGGCGCAGCGGATGACCGCATCACGTTGCGCAAATGGCAGGAATCCTGGTAAGTAATTTTTTCCCCAGGCCATGCCGCAAATTCAGGTACTCGTCCTTTTTCCAGCAAAATCAGGCTGACGTCCTTGACACGGGAGGCAAACCATTCGGACACTTCTGCCCATTGCGGATCGTCGTGCAGCAGGTGATCATATTCGCTCAATAGCGCGCCGCAGCCTCCGGCATTGGAAACGATGTAATCAACATTGGCTTCACGAAATGCGGCAATGTTGTTCACTGCCAGAGTTCTGGCCTGATCCATTTCGCCGCTATGGGCATGCAGCGCGCCGCAGCAATTTTGTCCGGGCGGGATGACGACCTCGAATCCGGCTTCGGATAGCAGCCGGACAGTGTTCAGGTTCGTCTTGGTAAACAAAACGTCCATGACGCACCCTCGAAACATGCCGACGCGGGCAACCTTTTCCCCCTTTGCCGGAATAACGGTAGTGCCCAATTGTTCTATCACGCCTTTATAGGAAGCATCCGGTATAATCCGCTCCATCTGGCTCAAATTTTTGCCGAATAGCCGGGTGACCCGAAGTTTTTGCGCGAGCCGCCTGAACCCTGACTTTTGATAGATTTGCAAAGCCAAGCCGAGCATGCGCATCTTGTTCTGGCGGGGGAACAGATAACGGAACATCCACGTGCGCATCCACTTGACCCATCCGCGATGTTCGGCGTGCTGCCCGATGGCATATCTTGTTTGTTCGATCAACTGCCCGTA
The DNA here is from genome assembly GCF_024519685.1 of Paenibacillus sp. Pae15. Lineage (NCBI taxonomy): Bacteria > Bacillati > Bacillota > Bacilli > Caryophanales > Paenibacillaceae > Paenibacillus > Paenibacillus sp. Pae15. The sequence goes on from NZ_JALJRM010000058.1 coordinate 2,584, forward strand.
TTTCACGTCTGCAGGACAAACTGGCTCACAAGCCCGACAGCCCAAGCACAGGTCCATTTGATCTTTAAAGCCCTGGTCGGGTTCTATCAAGCCGTCGACAACGGCTTTCATAAGCGCGATTCTGCCTCTGGGCGAAGCCGCTTCGTAGCCTGTTTCTTTGAAAGTCGGGCAAGCCGGTTGGCAGAAGCCGCAGCGCATGCAATTGGTCAATTCATCGTAGTTGAGCCTCATTCTCATGGTTTCCGTCAAAGGATTGACCGACTTCGGGCCGACCGGTCTTACTTCCGGCTTAGCTAACTGTGCTGTCATGATCTGCAACCTTTCTTTTACGTGGTTCATCGGGAAATATTTTCCCCGGGTTCAATATATTGTGCGGATCGAACACCCGCTTGATGCCTTTCATGATATCGATCCCTATGGCACCGACTTTCCATTCCAAATAAGGCGCCTTAAGCAAGCCTACACCATGCTCGCCAGTAATCGTCCCCCCCAATTCAATGGCAGCCGCAAAAATGTCCTCGTAAGCCTGTATCACGCGTTGGATTTCTTCCTTATCCCGCGCATCGGTTGCACAGGTCGGATGCAGGTTGCCGTCGCCGGCATGTCCGAAGGTGCATATTTGAAGGTTGTATTTTTGCGCGATTCTATTGATTTGAGTCACCATATCGGCGATTTTGGAGCGCGGCACGGTAGCATCTTCCTGAAAAGTCGTCGGCCGAATCCGGGCGAGCGTAGACAGGGCGCCGCGGCGGGCTTGCATAAGCCTGTCCGCTTCCTCAGCATTTTGCGCAAGTCTCACTTCGACCGCGCCTTCCTGTTCGCAAATGCGAATGATTTGCTCAATGTCCTTGTCGACCACAGCCATATCCATGCCGTCCTGCTCAATCAGCAGAATCGCGTCCATATCGACAGGCAGGCCGAGCTTGTTGTATTCCTCGACCACCCGCAATGTGGCGTTATCGATAAATTCCAACGTGGCCGGAATGATCCGGTTGCCGACAATGAGGGAAACGGTGCGCGCTGCAGCATAAATATCCCGATACATCGCAATCATCGTCTTTTTCACCTTGGGAGCGGGAAGCAATTTGACGGTTGCTTCCGTAATAATGGCAAGCGTACCTTCCGAACCGACGAGCAGCTTCGTCAGATCGTAACCGGCTACGTCTTTATATAGCTTCCCGCCGGTACGAATCATTTCGCCGGAAGGCAGGACAGCCTCCAACCCGATAACATAATCCTTTGTCGTGCCGTATTTCAAACCTCTCAGGCCGCCGGCGTTTTCCATAATGTTTCCGCCCAACGTGGAGACGCTCATGCTGCCCGGATCGGGCGGGTAAAACAGCCCGTGCTTCTCCACTTCCTGATGGAAATCCTTTGTTATAAGCCCTGGTTGGAACGTTGCCGTGAGGTTATCCATATCGATTTCCAACAGCTTGTTCATACGGTTCATGACCATCACAATGCCGCCGTGAACGGGCACCGTGCCGCCGCATAGATTGCTGCCTGCCCCACGGCCGATGATAGGGATGCGATGCTCGGAAGCAACTTTTAAAATTTCCGCAACTTCCTCTTTGTTACCCGGGAAAATGACCCCGTCCGGCATGGCCTGATACAATGGCGTAGCATCATACGAATGACTGACCAACGCTTCCTGACTGTCTTTAAAATGGGCTTCTCCGACAATCGATATCAACTTTTGGCGAAGTGAGGTTTCCAGCATCAGCGTTTCCCTTCCGTTCTCTCATGAAACGTCCGTTTGTTGCGTTCAATTTGCCGTACATGGGTATTCACATGCTCTACAAAGGTTTCAACGACGTCGCGCAGCGATAGTTTGCCGGCTATATTATGTACTCCTGTACGTTTCCAATCATCTTCTTTTAATTGCTGCAATATCGGTACCATGCTTTCGCGGATCATTTTAAATAAATTTAAGTAAAAGTTCATATCCAAAGCGGAATAATTTAATCGGGAAGCCCATCCATCCGGGTCAAATTTGAAGAACAGCGGATGATTTTCCGAAATGATCCTTTTCATCCGATCCACCGCCAACATTTCCGCATCACATACGTGAATCACGACTTCTTTAATGCTCCACTTGTTCTCGCCCGGCTTAAAGTTCAAAAGCTCCTCGCTGACTCCTTCCAGAGCAGCGCTTAACCTTTCATACCCTCGAGCATAGTTTTGTACCAACGTTTCCATATGCAATGTCTCCTTCTCTTCACTTTTAATCATCACGGTTATTCTGTCTCTCTACCGGCTGCAATGGGGTTGTCCGGGTAGCTGATCCAATCGCTCCAACTTCCCGAATACAGCCTGACATTCTTATATCCTGCTTCCTTCAACGCCAGAAAGTTCGGGCAAGCGGTCACGCCGGAACCGCAGTACACCAAAATCTCATCCGAATCCTGGATTCCTTTAAACCGCTCCCTTTGTTCCTTTCCGGATTTCCATGTACCTTGATCGTTCAGGCTGTCCTTCCAAAAGTGATTCACCGCACTTGGAATATGGCCCGCCTTGAAATCAATAGGCTCTTCCAATCCGAGATACCGTTTCGTTTCCCGCGAGTCGATCAAGACGATGCCCTCTTTTCCGATTTTTCCTTTCACTTCCTCCATGCTTGCCACGAGCTGTTGTTGGATGGCCGGCTTAAAGATGCGGGGGCAAGCAGCTGGCAGTTCCGGCGTTACTTCATAGCCATTTGCTTTCCATTGAGAAAATCCGCCATTCATTACATACGCTTTCGAATGTCCGAAATATTGCAGCAGCCACCAGAAACGGGAAGCCATGGCTCCGCCTTGGTCGTCGTAGGATACAACCGTTACGTTCTCATCGACGCCGGCCAGCCCCAATTTTTGCGCGAAATCTTCCGCGTCAGGCAGCGGATGCCGTCCTCCGTGTTCTTTTATCGTTCCCGACATATCTTCTTCCAGGTCGAAATAATACGCACCCGGAATATGCTCTGCTTTATAAGCTTCTTTTCCTGCCGTAAGCTGCCCCATAATAAACCGGCAATCGATGATGCGAACTTCCGGGTTCCGCAGCTGCCCGTTTACCCATTCCATGCTTGCCAAATACGTTGACATTGTTCTCGCTCCTGTTCCTAATTTAGATTCAAAATAAAGCCCATTACTATATGCAAATGAGTTTCTGTATATCGTTGACTTCTTCCAATGCAAGCAAAGCGGTGTACACTTCCTTCGATTTTGCAGAAAAATCCGCATAATCCAGGCAATCAAAAAACTTTCTTTCCAATTCGTCCATATCGATTGGATTTTGCGAGGAGCCTTTGGCATGAAACACTTTTTCTTTCATGATTTGATCATTCGTGTATATGATTAATTCGGCATATCCCATATCTCCAGCCGGTCTGTTTTCCTTGATGGTTGTATCCTCGATTAACATGACTTTTGGAATTAATTGTTGAATCACGGGTCTGTTTACCATCTCATCTGTAAAGGAATGCACCGTCAATTTCTTGTCAATCAACATGGCCGAGACTACATATTCCAGACTGAATTTACCTTGTATGCCCGTTTTAGGCCGATTGTGTATTAACGGTGTAAATGAACCAACGGCTGCAACGCACTCGATACGTATAATTTCTGCCGGGTCAACTTCACTAAGTTGAGTCATACGATAGGCGGCGTCCGCAAACCGAAATGTAGCATGGCAGCAAGGATACCTTTTCATATTGAATCCGGGTTCAGTCAGACTCCAGGGATGACCCAGATCCGATCCCCAATCATCTTTAGGCTCTTCCAATGTATATAGATCGAAGACACCCGTTCTCGGACTGAATGAATCCTCGCAGGCGGTAAACCCTTTACTGACCAGTTGAGCCGCTTCAAGGCCGTTTCTTGCGCAATATCCTATATGATACGGCTTCGTCATCGTTCCGAAGTTTATTTTTAACCCCGACATCATAGAGCTTGCCAGTCCGAACACCTTTTTAAATTGCATTTGATCAAATCCATACAATTTCCCTGCGGCTGCCGCAGCACCAATCACACCGAGTGTCGCGCTGGGATGCCACCCTCTGATGTTATGGGATGGATTGAAATAATTTCCCAGCTTTGTCATGACTTCTACCCCGACGGCAAAAGCCGCAATCAATTCTCTGCCTATTTTGTTCTCAGCTTCGCAAACAGCCAGAACGGCAGCGTATACCGGTAAACTGGGGTGGCCTCTCAAACCCGCATGTACATCGTCGAAATCAATGGCATGACCCATGGTGCCATTTAGTAATGCCGCTAAACTTTCGGATGTTTTAAAACCATACCCCAGGACAGTGGATTTCGGAGCCGCAGATTGTTGTTTTACCCACTCAACGAGTATTTTGGTGACAGGCTCTTCATACCCTGTGAAAATAACGCCATGCGTATCAATAATCGCTTTTTTGGCATTTTTCACCACTTCCGCAGGCAAATCTTCATATCCAATCGAGCTGCAAAACCGACTTACATCGTCCATAAAGGCCATTATTCCGGCACTCCCTCGTCGTACTTTTGTATTCTCTTTTTGGCAACGGTTATTTCATATATTTTTTTGATCACAGGAAAGCAAAGAATTAGAATGGTCAAGAGCATAAAAGTTAAAGATAACGGTCTTGTAAAGAACATCGTCATATCGTTTTTGGAGACTAAAAGAGATTGTCTCAAGTTCGTTTCGATCATCTTGCCAATTACAACAGACAGGATGAGAGGCGTTAGCGGAAAATCAAACTTTTTCATGAAATAACCCAAGATCCCGAATACCATCATTAAACCTACATCAAAAAAGCTGTTTGACAACGTATAAACACCGATAAAGCAAAGAGCGGCGATC
>NZ_JALJRM010000059.1:0-4931 GCF_024519685.1 Paenibacillus sp. Pae15
AGGTATATCGGTTCCGTTTTTCCATAGCTTCATTATAACTTATTTATCACTCTCCGTGTCTCAACCTATGGGAGCATTATAATACATCGATACAGTTTGAATCTATAATTAAGGCATATATTCTGAAAAGACACGTATTCACTTGTAACAATCATTAATCATTAGTTCCTTCTTCACCTTAATTTGATCTATCACTACATTATGTTGATTGGATAAAGCAAAATCGTCCCTGCTCTATGGATAATAGAAGGTTATTTCCCACAACATTTTTTGTATTTCTTTCCACTGCCACATGAGCAAGGATCATTCCTACCGATTTTAATATTCCTTCGTGGAGCATTATCTAATGGAGCAAATAAGTAAGGTATTCCTTTCTTCTCAAAATATATTTTATCTATTAGGCTTGGACCTGTAGGCCAAAAGAATAAAGTTTTATCTTTTGCCACCTTAGCTTTCTTGTCGAAGTAGAACCCCTGAATTACATCAAGTTCATCAGAAGAAATGATTGCCCTATGATTATCTATTCTCCATAGTATATATTCAATAAAATTTTCAGTTTTCTTTTTGAGATAGGTGTTGATTTGAACAATATTTTCTAAATCATGCAAGTTGCATACCCACGGAAAAGGTTGATCAATCTCTTTTTCAAGAAGCAATGAAGTATTTACAGCTATACCACCAAATTGTGCGAGAGTTAGTACAACTGGAATAACCTTTTTTTTAGAAGTTTCACTAATCGTAAATGCCCTGTTTTTATCTTCATAAAGAGTAATTGTATTTGCACTCTCAATTAATTTTTTTAAGATTATTGCTTGTTGATATGCCCCCCCGATACCTGAATCAGAATTAAAATGATCTCTGATTCTGGTGAATGATTTTTCTGGATTAAAGAATGGTTCTCTAACTTTTGAAGCTTTTACTTCAGCTATGACAATATAATCTTTGTATTCAATTAAAATATCATGCTCTTTTGTTCCCTTTTCTTCGCAAACACTGGTATGATACTTTGCTGAGTCCCCAAATATCTTTTTAAGTTGCTTGAGAAACAGATCTTCTGTAATGTCAGCTTTTGTCTTTTTATATTTTTCTGCAAATGTATTTTTAGGGTTTTCAATAATACTCGTAATAAAGTTATAAATTGCGGATAGTACAAAATTGGGGTGCACAATAAAGAAAGTTTGACCTTCATCTAACCAGCACAAAGGTTGTTGAGAAAATGGATTAGATCCATTGTAGTACATGAAGTCACGATTTTCTCGTTTAAGAGTGAAAAATTCTATTAGTTTTTTTGTCTTATTTTCTCCAAAATTCTGCTTAATTCTTTCGCGACTTATAGTTTGTAACCCATCCATTGCTCTTTTAATTTCTCTTCCAATGCGACCATTATCTCCAGTGATTAGTCGTTGATATTGGCTCTCAATATCATCAGCAAATAGGTTAAAGGAACTCAAGAATTTTTGCACGCTCTGATTAACTATCTTCGTTTGGTCAAGAGTTTCACCAAAAGAATCTTCGATTAAATGATAAAATTTTAGATAGTCGTCTATAGAAAGAGTGGTCAATTCTTCTAATTCTTTATCAAAAGGAGCGTAAAAACTTCTTATGTGAGCTTCCGTTTGCTCTTTATACCTAAGAGTTTCAGTATCAAAGTATGCGGTAAACGCTTCCATTGCAATGAGGTTTCTTTTCACAATATCTAAATCTGGGCCTTCGGGGGCATCACCGAAATCTAAAAATGTTTTCGTATACTCTAAAGTTATCGCCTGAATTTCTTCCTCCAATTCTTCATAACTTTTAGGATCATCATTATTAATACCTTCACTTAGGTCATCAGTACTCATTAGTAAGCCCGCTAAATAAGCATACTGTTTTTGAGGGGACATCAAGTTAGTTTTATTAAAAATATCAGATTGCTCCGTTATATCTTTTGCGTTGCTACCGAACGTGAGAAAATGAATACTAATCATTCCGAGCAATTCTCTTGTGCCGAATTTTTGTAATTTTTCTTTTAATAATAAGATCTTACTCTGCATATCAATTTTTCACCTTGTTCACATATGTATTCTCGATGAATCGACCCTACACAAATAAATTCGACCGAATAAGCTATACATATTCGACACTATTTTTCCACAACCTTCTTCTCTAAAAATCAAAAACTTCTGAAAGGCATGTTTTCGGAAATCATTTATTTTGTTTGAAAGAATGTTATGTTTGTTCGTCTACTTTAAAATAAAACCATATCTTCCTTTCAAGAAATACAAGAAACTCGTTTACTTGTGAACCTTGCTATCGAAAATATCAAATGCAACCAGTTTTGCCTTCTCAATACTTCGTATTTTTTCGCCTTTATGTTCCCATACAAAGGTGTTGTTAAAAGCGACTCCATATCCGCCATAGCGGCTTTGCATGATCGTAATATGGTGACCCTTATATTTCAATATAAGATTGCCTTTCTCATTCGTTCTCCAAGATTGTCGAAGAAAGTTTAAACGGCGATTGGTTTTGTTCCGAAGAGCCGTTTCACGTTTGTGGGGATTCGCGTAATCATTCTCCATTTTTTCTGCACATTGCTGACCTACACGTAGTTCATTCGGGTATTCTGGATGCCGCATAATATGTACATAGCGAATTCCTTCATTGCTACACATTTCACAACGCTCATAATAATCCTTTCGACTCTCAGCGTCCAGATGCTCCAGATCCTCACCTAAGTCCTCCATGCCAACACACGTCCATCCTTTATGTGGAATGCCCTTTTGATCCCATAATGACATCTCCATCCCCTCCTAAACCAATCCGTATTTCAAGGTTATCATCATAAAATTATTTCTTTTCTTATGCTCCTCGATGTACCCCATCAGAGATTCGTAAACTGATCTACAGCTTGTACTGGGTTGGGGAACATCAATTACGATATAAACTATAATGTATCGCACACTAGAGATCAATATGGTCTGCCATATATAGATCAGCAAGAGACATGGATGTTTTGGCCGACAATAAACTACCCCTACACAGTAAAAGGGGCAATCGGTCAATTTTAAAGACTCATCAGGAACAAACATAGGTTCCGTGAATGCATATAATTGGAATGCTAATGACATACCATTTTTTCTCCCAACACTTCTTTTTTTGGCGGTGGATACAAAGCTTTTTACTACTGGAGTTCTGCTCAAAATATGAACTTTGACCATATAAGTGGGGCGGTTATTACGGTTGAATGTGAGGGGTTCTATTCAACCTTCCCCGGAAGCCAAAACACCGTTACAGGTAGCTTTGCTCCTGCGTCTACTTTTACTGCTAGCACTAATACAACCATGAATAATCCTAGCAAAGTAGAAGTAATTGCGAAAGGTCTGCAAATGAAAGATTTAGTAATTGCGGGAGTAGGAAATGCAATATTGAAAGTAAACAGCAACGGTCAAGTCAAAGATTACTTTATAAACGATAAAGAACTTAATAAATGGATAAACAGAATTGCAGTCAACCGAAGCTTAAATGGTAATTCTGAAACGGTTACTGATCAACGCCAGTTTGTTGAAAATGCGGCAAAGCAAGTATTAAAAAATGAAATCGTTCTAGAGTATGCAAAAGCAAATCAGATTAGTATTACAGACGATGAAGTGACTAATTATATTAATGATTTAAAACAATCTATTATGAGTCATAAAGAAGGAATCAATCTTGTCGAGGAAGTAACTAAGGGAATAGGATTAAAAAGTTATGATGAATTGTTTGAATATGATCGTGACTTGTATACTCAGAATGTCATTTGGTCCAAGTTACTGCCAAAATACATTTCTGAAAACCCTAAATTAAAAGATGAAGACGAATTGTCATACCAAAATCGATTGGTTGGTCTATACCAACAGGATATAGTAAAATATATGGGTAATATTGAGTTCAACTGGGAGTAGAATAAGCACAAGGGCGAGATCGGATAACCAAACCGATCTCGTTCAATTTAACGACTCTAATAAATAAAGTAGAAATGGAGGGTATTGTATTGATAACAAGGGTGTTAATCCTGTTTCTTATTACATTCACTATTATAGGTTGCAGCACAAATAACTCAAGCACGGGGAATAAAATATCGTTTGATCAAGAAAAGTCAATGGTATATTATGTTCGACATGGAAAAACAAAATTGTTGACTATTGACTATTTTTTAATAAACGAATCAAATAATAAGATAGGTCCTTTTACAATGAAAATGAATATAACCAACCCAAAGTTGTTGGATTTTATTAATGAGGATAAGGAAGAATTTCCTATACTCTATGGAGAGAAGGTAACACTTGATAAAAGTGAAAGTCATGGATATGGAGCTGGAACATTTGAAATCAAAAACGAAATACCTCTAAACGACCTTAGAGAAATTATTGAAGATAACAGGAGCATAGAAATCCAATTAATCAACGAGTCAGGAGATATTATCATTTCTGATTGGATTCAAAAATTAAATATAGTAGGGATAACTGAAGGTGGGTAATAACTTCGTATCTATAATGTACACGAAAAAAGATGGATATGGAATTCACGATCCTTTGCTCTACAGGAGCTTTATGGGTGGTATTACCCTTGGAAAAGGTATGCCCTCATAGGTTTCTTTCTAGAGCAGTAACCGGCACTGTTGCTTTTTTACCTGGGAAGAAGTCAGCCCAAAAGAATTGAAGTGCAACTCAATAAGAGATGAACCGCCCCGAGCCATTCGGATATATATAGACCGTTGAAAAATATGATTTTATTGGACTTCTTGTAGTGGTGGCGAAGAATACGAAAAGATGATACCGTTCATGATACCCATATCCTCGAAAATCAGATAATATAACGAAAATTATAATTCGCAAATTGCGTCTCTTCCTTATAATATGATGATGTACAATAGTTTGTGTAACCAGAATTTGTGACCTGCAGGCGCAAAAAAA
>NZ_JALJRM010000005.1:0-222827 GCF_024519685.1 Paenibacillus sp. Pae15
ACGAGAAGTTAAGAAAACAGGGCCGTCCCTGCGTAGTTAAAAACTACTTATGGGACGGACCCTTTGTTGTTTTGTGCAAGCGGCCGGGACCGGCCCGCAGCGGAAGCGCAAAAGCCCGTCCGGATTCAGGCGTTTCCGGACGGGCTTTGAGCTGATCTACTATCAGTGAGCGGCGGTTTTCATGCGCTGCAGCGCTCGTTCCAGCCGGTCAAAAGCAAGGACCATCTCCTCGCTGTCCGTATGCGTAAAGTTTAGGCGCATCGAGTTCCTTTGAGGCTCGTCCGCAAAAAAGCTGATTCCTGGAACGAAGGCGACGCCTTCCTCGACGGCCAGCTTGAACAGCTCCTGCGTATCGATCCCTTGCGGCATCTCCACCCAGATGAACATGCCGCCCTTCGGCTCGTTCCAGCGGACCCCTTCCCAGTTTTTGGCCTGCAGCAATCTGACCATCTCGCGCATCCGCGATTCGTATTGCGTCCGGATCAGATCGATATGCGAGTACAAGTCAAACTGCTGGAACAGCTCGTGCAGCGCCTGCTGGTCCATGGTGCTGGAGTGCAGATCCGCAGCTTGCTTGGCGCGGGTCATATGAAGGATCACGTTCTTGTCGCCGACAACCCAGCCGGTACGCAGCGCCGGGGCGACGATTTTGGAGAAGGTGCTCGTGTATACGACCGCTCCTCCGTTCGGACCGTCGTCCAACGAATAAATGGACGGGAAGATTTCGGTGTCGTTGAAACGCAGCTCTCCATAAGGGTCGTCCTCCAGAATAAGCACGCTATTGGATTTGCACAGGTTCAGCGTGCCCTGCCGGCGCTCCAGGCTCCATGCTTTGCCAGTCGGATTTGCGAACGTAGGAATGACATAAATCATTTTAGGACGATGCTGCTTGATTTTGCGTTCCAGATCTTCCAGATTCATTCCGTTTTCATCGCAATCTACGGAAACGAGCTTGGCTTTATAGGATTGAAACACTTGAATGGCAGCGAGATAAGTCGGTTTTTCGACCAGAATGACGTCACCCGGGTCGATATATATGCGAGTCAGCAAATCGATTGCCTGCTGAGAGCCGGTGGTCAGCAGCATGTTTTCTATGCCTGCTTTGATTCCCTTGCGAGCCAGATGCTTCGTCAGGCTTTCCCGAAGCGGCGTATAGCCTTCCGTAAGCCCGTACTGCAAAACGGATTTGCTCCCCCGCTCAAAAACGCGCGCGAAGGCGTCGCGCACCGCTTCATGCGGAAAATACTGCTCGTTGGGAAGTCCTCCGGCCAGTGAAATGATCGAACGGCCCTGCGTCAGCTTGAGAATTTCGCGAACGGCTGAGGATTCAAAGCTATTAATCGTATCTGAGAAATGATAGTTCATAAGCGCAAGGCTCCTTTTTATTAAAAAGAAGTAAAGTCATTGTATAAATTTCATTTTAATCCTTTCCAAGCCCTGTGACAACTGTGAAAATGAACTGATCGTTTGCCGGTCCATTCATTGCGTCATGCCATGGCGATTCAAAAGTCGGGTAGAGGACGCAGCCGGCGGCCCGAGAAGGCGTCGCAGCTGCGGTATTGTGGGCAGTTGGCATAAGTTCTTGCTGCAATATGATACAATATGTATACTTATTTGATACAGATTGTATCATGGAGGAGATTGAATGAATGCTAATGTCGTGAGCGAAATTTTTTGGTTGAGGGCCCTTTCTTGTCTTTCGATTGTCTTGATTCATTCCATTAATTTCGGTATGAACAATTATCCGGATAGCGCGGTTGTCCCGGCTGCGGAGATGTTAAAAGCTTTTCTTTTGTTTGCGACGCCTACTTTTGTTTTTATATCCGAGTTTTTAAACGCAAAAGCCTATAGAGACGGAACGCCAAGAGGATTCTTGTTGAAAAGAGCGAAAATCCTCCTTTTCCCTTATATTATTTTAGGGATGGTATATCCCTTTTTGAGCAATGTTCAACTGACAGGAGTGAAGACATATATCATTGAATCCGCTAAAAATATCATATTCGGAGATTTCATTGCGTATTTTATTTTGATTATATTGCAATTTCATATTCTGCATGTGCTGTTTGCCAACATGTTAAGTATGGCGTCGCCGAGGATGATTTTGACCGTCGCATTCCTCATTAATTTTGTATATCTCGCAGCGTTTAACCTGACAGACCCGGTATCGGGTGTTCCATTTAGCGGGTATATATGGAATCGCGGTTACTTTATGTTATTCCCGGGATGGATTTTCTACTTTGCCCTGGGATACTATTGCGGCGCTCATTATGACATCTTAAAGTCAAACCTTCACAAATACAGAGTTATCGTTCTGCTTGCGCCGATATTAACTTTTTTGTTGTCCGTCTCCATTCTCAACTATACGGGAATTGACCTGTCGTCGAAGCGGTTTGACAATATATTATTTTCGACTTCCATGATTTTTTTACTGATGTACATTACATCAAAGCTTAAAAATGTCCCCCGCTTTATTTATTTAATAAGTAACTATTCATTCAGTATTTACTTATTACATCTGGCTTTTATTTTGGTATTGCGTCCACTGCCCATAATGGGCGCAATAGCTTATATCATTTACTTATTTGTTACAGCGATTGCGGGGTCCATCCTGCTGGCGGCGATCTTGAACAGATTTCCATTCGGTAAATATATCGTCGGCAACGTGCAGACAAGAGGCAAATCCAAAAAGAAAGAAAGGTTATCCATTCCCAATACTATCGGCTAATGAAGTTGGTGACAGGAAGAACCTTTGATTTGCATATGTTTTTCATTTTCATAAGGATTATATCTATAGCTTTTGCCTATCAAGATGATAGATTTTATATCTTTGTAAAACAGAGGGAAATATGCTACAAAAGATATAATGAACTAGATTAGGAGTGAATGCAACTCATGGCAGACGTGAAAAAAATTGCCGTAATCGCCGGAGACGGTATCGGTCCCGAGGTTGTGGCGGAAGCAATTAAGGTTATGAAGAAAACAGAGGAAGTGTTCGGCTACCGTTTTGAGTTTGAACACGGCCTGTTTGGCGGAATCGCCATTGATGAGAAAGGAACGCCGCTGCCGGAAGAAACGCTGGAGATATGCAAAAAGTCCGATGCCGTTCTGTTGGGGGCTGTCGGCGGGCCCAAATGGGACAACAATCCGAAGGAGCTGCGTCCGGAAACAGGGCTTCTGGGTATCCGCAAAGCGCTTGGATTGTTCTCCAACATTCGTCCCGCGGTCATCTTCGACTGCCTGAAGGATGCTTCCACGTTGAAGCCTGAGGTTCTGGAAGGGACGGATCTGATCGTTGTCCGCGAGCTGACCGGCGGCATCTATTTCGGCGAGAAGTTCCGCCGCGAGGGAGAGAACGGCCAGGAAGCAGTGGACACCTGCGTTTACAATGTAGCGGAAGTGGAGCGCATCGTTCGCCAGGCCTTCGACATTGCCCGGACCCGCAGAAAGAAACTTGCGTCCGTCGATAAAGCGAATGTACTCGAAACGTCCCGCCTGTGGAGAGAAACGGTCAACCGCATCGCGCCGGACTACCCGGATGTAGAGCTTGAGCATGTGCTTGTAGACAACTGCGCGATGCAGCTTCTGCGCCGGCCGTCGAGCTTCGACGTTATCGTGACGGAGAACATGTTCGGTGACATTTTGAGCGATGAAGCGGCTATGCTGACAGGCTCCATCGGTATGCTGTCCTCCGCTTCGCTGGGTGAAGGAGCCTTCGGTTTGTACGAGCCTGTACACGGTTCCGCGCCGGATATCGCAGGTCAAGGCCTTGCCAACCCGATTGCGACGATCCTCTCTGTAGCATTGATGTACAGACTGACATTCGGATATCATGATGCTGCGGAAGCGATTGAGCGGGCCGTGAAAGAAGTGCTGGACGCCGGCCACCGTACGGGAGACATCGCCGTAGACAAGAGCAAAGCGATCGGAACGAGCGCTATGGGTGAATTGATTGTAAACGCCATCCGAAAATAAAATATAAAGCAATCGGAAAACTCTTGAGAAATAGGACTTCTTAAGAGTTTTTCTGCACGCAAAGAAACAAATGTCAGAAATATAACAGATTATAATATTTATAATAAGATAAGAATTCCAATTATTGACTTTCTATAGGTCAAAATGTTACCATCTATACCATGATAACCATTATCAATTAAGGAGGATTTTCAGATATGACGGAAAGATTGGTAGGCAAACCGGCACCGGATTTCACCATGGCAACGGCAACCGGAGACGGCCAAGAGTTCGGTAAAGTTTCTTTGTCTGATTACAAAGGCAAATGGCTCGTACTGTTCTTCTATCCGCTCGACTTCACATTCGTATGCCCGACTGAAATTACGGCGCTTAGCGAAGCAGCCGGTCAATTCAATGCTATTAATGCTGAAATCCTCGGCGTATCGACGGATAGCATTCACTCCCACCGTGCATGGATCAACACTCCGGTTGACCAAAACGGTCTTGGCAAGCTGAACTTCCCATTGGCTTCCGACATTACGAAGCAAGTTGCCCGTGACTACGGTGTATTGATCGAAGAAGAAGGTATTGCGCTGCGCGGCCTGTTCATCATCAATCCAGAAGGCGAACTGGTATATCAAGTGGTACATCACAACAACGTTGGCCGCAGCGTGGAGGAAACCTACCGTGTGCTTGAAGCGCTGCAATCCGGCGGTTTGTGCCCTGTAGGCTGGAAAAAAGGCGACAAGCACCTGGTTGCGAAGTAATCGTCTTTAAAAATAGATTCCTCAACTCGCCTCCCCGGCGGGTCTGAGGTTTTTTTACTACATAAGCAAAGGGGAGCAGGAATGGAAATTTTACAAGGGCTCAAATATAGCGAGAACCATGAATGGGTGCGGTTGGAAGGCAAGCGTGCGATCATCGGATTGACGGATTTTGCCCAAGAGGAATTTGGCATGATCGTCTTCGTGGAGCTGCCCGAAGCAGGAGATGAACTGCAGGCGGGAGAGCCGTTCGGCAGTATGGAATCGGTAAAAACGGTAACGGAGCTTTACGCGCCGGTATCCGGTAAAGTGATCGAGGTAAACCGCAAGCTGGCGGACAACCCCGGATTGATCAACCTGGCGCCATACGGAGAGGGATGGATGATCGTAGTCGAGCTGACCGACCCCTCCGATCTGGAACGGTTATGGGACGCGGACAAATACGAAGCAACCTACGTTCATGAATAAGAAGCAGCCTGACGAAGGTCGGGTTGCTTTTTTTACTAAAAAAAGGTTTCAGCGGAGCTGAGCCATGAAGGCCGGATTCAAAGAACTGCCCGGTTGAATCCGGCTTGTTTATCGTCAGGCCTTGGCCGGGGGCTTCAGCTTTTGATATTTCTCGATGTATTTCACCACGGCCAGCACGTAGGTTGCGTGGGACCAGGAGAGCGGGGCGACGGATACCGGCCCGCCGTCGAACGGATCGAGCTGCTCCGGCAGAATGCCGCTTTCCATCGCATGCTGGACGACCCACTCCAGCGTGCGTCTTGGAGCCTCCAAATCCTCCACCGTCTTGGCACATTCAATTTCCCATTCAGCGATCCACAAAGTGCAGATGATCCAGGGATTGCCCGGGATGTTCTTAATGTCGGACGAGCGCTGAAAGTAATAATCGTGATGGTAGCGGGCAACGCCGCCGACATCGGTTTTGATCGTAAGCCCGGCGCGGTTGGTTTCGATCGTCTTGACCACGCGGGGGTCATCGGCGGGCAGAACGCCGAACTCGAAGATGCCGTAGACGCTGCTTTCGAGCGTTTTGTCCTGGATCCAAACGCCGTTATCCAGAACCAAACCGCGCACAAAACGGCCTTCCTCCTCATTGTACAAATGCTTCAGGATTCCAGACTTGATCTTCTCCGCCGTATGGCGGTAACGGCTGGCCCGTTCTTCGTCGCCGAACAAGCTGCAGAAGTTGGACGCGGCGATGAGTCCGCCATACACCGCCGATGAGGTGAAGGTGAAGATGCCGTACCGCTCCTCCCATAAGTCGTAGCTGGGCTTCGGCAGGTTCAGGTCGTGCTCGATGTAGCTCGACATGAACCGTGCGGCGGGGCGGATCAGCGTTCGGTACAACGATTGCGGGAGCTCGATATCGCCGTGTCTGACATAGTCCTGCCAGAGCGCGAACAGGACAAGCGCCGTTTCGTCCTCTTGAATGGGGAGCTGCATTTTTCCGCCGTTCAGATAAGGATGCCAGCTGGAACCGACCGTTCCGTCCGGGTTGTATTTATGATGTAGGTAGCCTTCCGGCGACAGGCTGTTCGCGCAAAAATGAAAGAAAGGCGTAATCATTCCCTGATATCCCGCCATGGTCATCGCATAGGCGATCAGAGCGCCGTCGCGCGGCCACATATAGCTGTAATGATCGCGGTTGGACTGCATGATATCGGAATCGTTCGCGGCGATAATGGCGCCGTTTACATCCGTCTGGGTACGGACGATCAGAAGGCTCTGCTTGTAAAGACGAATACAGGCCTTGCTCAGGTTGCCGTAATCGCGTTCCGATTTATTCACCCAGCGCTGCCAGTAAATTTTAACCCTGTCCAGAAGCTTGCCGGGATGGCTTTCTTTGACATAGGCGTCGAGCTTCTTGACCTCTTCGAGGTTTTTGCCCGCCGTCATCCAATAGTAAAGCCATTCATCCGAATTCGGGGGCACATGAAGCCGGAAGCTGATGGTGCTGTCGACAGACCCCTGGGCGATGGCGTTGCCCATCAGATGGCCGTCCTCCGCATCGCGCCAGGTGCCTTCGGCGTTGTAGAAACGCTTGACCCCGGTTGTATATTGAAACAGACCCTCGCTGCCGGTCTGCCCGTTGAACATAAAGTAGCGGTCTTTTTTATAATGAAATACCGTGTTGTTCTGCGGGTAGTAGGCCGCCGTATCTCCGACTTCGGTCTCGTTAATGACCAGATCCTGATTGAAGAACATCCTCACTTCGCGTACTTTGTCCCAATGATTGTGAACTTGCACCCGCTTCAAATATATATTTTCACGCTGGTGGACGCCGTCGTTAATGAGCAGGGTAATTCCAAGATGATAGTGGGAGGCCTTGACCTCGGTGACCAACGAATCCTCTGCATAGGAAAGCTCAATATTCCAGTCCGGATCGGAGAGCCAGCTGAACGCGCCGTCAACCCACAGGCCGATTCTGCACTGATAGCCGCCGACATGGTTTAATTGGCCTACATAAGGATAATACAAATCGCGGATATACGTTTGACGATCCAAATTGATCAAAAATTTGCCGTTCCCGATGACTAAATGCCTTGGCAATCCACCCACATCCTTCTCTATCCAGAATGCAATCTAGTTTTCAGAGTACCTTTTTATGACAATCCGGTCAATCCATGAAAATGGAATGAAAACGGAGACCGGCGCACTTTCGGCGAAAGCTCAAGGGTGAAATCGCGCTTCGATCCTATGAAACTATTATTTCCGGTTTTCCAGGGCGTATACGGAAATAATAAAATCTCCAACCCGAAGCTGCGGTCCGGGTGCATCTTCTTCGATGTCCGCCGCCAGCCAAGTGGAGATTGGGGTGAAGCTTTATTCGTTATTCGTTATCCTGTGCTTATGCGTTTATTGGATGCGAGGGGGCAAAAAACTTTGCTCGGTTGTCAGCTTCATGATCATATCGTACCGGTTGGGGGATTGCAGCAGCGACTGGTATTGCTCCGGTTTTATGCCGCTGCAGGTGAGAGTTTGGCCCGTATGATACTGAATATGCATTTGCGAGGATTGATCGTCATAGCTCACAAATGCGATCTGCTTCGAACCGATCGGAAGCAGCTTCATAAACTCATCTCTCCTTTTAGAGGCTGATCATGAACAATCCGTCTGCGTGAGGAAGTACCTGCGGCGGAGTTTTTTGTTTTGGATGGATACCTTACCTTATGCCGAAGGCGGAACATTTAGAATCGTTTAGCTGAGGAGTCGCAAGTTTGAAAAGTATGCTCCAGCCGTATATGCAAAAAGACCTCGTCCGCATATGATATAACATAAAAGGACGACCTTATTTCATACAGTTGAAATAACGCTGTATTTCATTTCAAGTTTGTCCAAATCCTAGGCGCAAGGCGCTTTTTGAACGGGGTCAGGAAAGATTTAACTGGCCTTCAAAAGATGAAAAAAGAGGATTTTTGTATCCTTAGGTCGAATATAAGTCTAGGATATCGGCATGTGTTTTTTTGGCTCGGATTGAATATAAGTTGAATGAATATAGGTTGAGAGGATTTTAAACCGGGATTTGGAGGCGAAAAGGATGAGCTTTTGCTGCGGTGCCAGCATGTTGGGAACGAAAGGGACGTTAAAACATATCAGAACGTATATACACAATGTACCTCTGTTATTCTGCCCAGTGTGCCACCGAGTGGAAGTGCACCATCTGGTCGAGAACGAGTATGAAATCCTGGCCGAATATGCACACGGAGACGGTGCCCCTGAAGTAGATTTTGGAGATTATGTTGACGGCCACGATTCGTCGAAGCTGTTTGAGAATTGCGTAAACCATGAGGACGAGGAGCCGCTTGAGGTTGTCCGCAGCCAGATCGATATGGCGCTGGATCTCCTCATGGTGGCCAAAGAAATCGGGGACGCCGAATGGGAGCGGCAGCTGAAGAAGCGGCTGAACGTACTTAGCCAGCGGCGGCATAAGTTAAAGAGCAAAAAAACCATGCGAGGCCTGTCCTAGGCCGTCTAAACCATAACGTCCCTTCATTAGCCCGCTTCTTCCCGGCTGGTGCATAAGACCGCTTGTCGGCCTGTGCATTCAGCCGGGAGCCGCGCTTTCGGCCGCATAGCATGCAGCCCAGGCCAGCGGGACCGATCCGCAGGAATTGCGGCTCGGGAGGGGATGTTTTTTTGTTGTCGGACGATATGGAAACGATAACCTGGGCATCCAAAATATTGTGAAAATTTAGAGAGGGAAGACCCTAAGCTTACCCCCGTAATCGTTAGGGAACCAGCGAAAAATTTGTAGTGTGAGGTGGAACGATTGCTGCTCGTTTTATTTAAGAAGTTTTTAGGAAAACGCCAGTCTCCCCACCCGGATAACGCGGATTCGCAATCGCCGGAACAAATCGTAATTCGCATTCAAGAGGGTGATTTGCGCCTTCGCAATCAATTTATTACGGATTATCAGCCGTACGTAGCCAAGGTGACGAGCAGATTTTGTAAAAGATATATAGATCCTACCCGGGACGATGAGTTCAGCATCGCGCTCGGAGCTTTTAATGAGGCGATCAATCAATTTTCTCCTCAGGCAGGACGTTCGTTTCTTGGTTTTGCCGAACAGGTGATCCGCCGTCGGCTTATTGATTATATTCGAAAGGAGCAGCGGTTCTCGCAGCAGATCCCTTACAGTACGTTCGAGGTGGAGGACGAAGAGGATAACATTGTTAATCCCATCGAGATCCACCAGGCGATCGAACAGTATGAGAAGCAAAAAGGCAACCAGGAGCGACGTAGTGAAATTATGGAGCTGAACCGTTCACTGACCGATTTCGGGATTGGTTTTGCCGATCTGGTCGACGCTTCGCCCAAGCACGACGATTCGCGCCAGGCGCTCTTCGCAATTGCGAAAAAGCTGTCCGAGGATGCCGGGCTGATGCAGACGATGATGTCAAAGAGAATGCTGCCCATCAAGGAATTGCTGGATCAAGTGGAGGTGTCGCGCAAGACGCTGGAACGAAACCGTAAGTTTATTATCGCTGTCGCTCTGATATATAAAGGACCCTATCCGTATCTTAGAGATTACCTTCATATCAGAAGCGATTCGGAAGAAGGGGGGGACGTGAATTGAACAAAGGGATCGTGATGGAAATCACGGAGAAAAGTGTCATTGTCATGCGGCCCGATGGCCGGTTTCAGCGGTTGGCCCGCAAAAAAAGAAAATGCGAGATCGGGGAAGAAATCACTTATGCCGACGAAGGCATCAACTGGAGGAATTTGTCTGTCGCCGGGCGTTCGGCCATCGTGGCGGCGGTGGTGTTCTGTCTGGTGCTGTTCGCGAGCTTTCACGGCAAGCTCGGAAGCCAGGAGGTTGTGGCATATATCTCTATCGACATTAACCCGAGCGTGGAGATGGGCATCGACATCCGGGAGCGGGTTGTTGAGCTTCACGGTCTGAATGAAGACGGCGAGGCGCTAATTCAACAGGTCGATTATAAGAAAAAGCCTCTGGAAACCGTGACGGCGGGCATTTTGAACAGGGCTGAATCCATGGCGTTCTCCAAAGGAGAGGCCGAAATCGTCATTGCCAGCACGGTCATTCAGCCGGACAGCAAGATCAGTGACACACTGATTGCGGAAAAGCTGCGCCTGCAGGTGAAGGAATACATACAAACATCGCACCCGACGCAAGTAGATTCATATCAGATAGCCTCCTTCGCCGCTCCCCAGGAAGTTCGTGAGGTCGCCAGCCAGAACGGTGTGTCTATGGGGAAATATACCGTATATCTGAATGCCAAAAGCAGCGGCGCCGCCATTACGCTCGATGAGCTGAAGACGCGTTCGGTATTGAGCATCTTCAAGGAAAGCCCGGAAATGGCTCAGATGATGGCGCCCGACCGTCTTCCGACGAAGGCGGCCATCAAGCAGCTGATGGAGGAAGAAAAGTCCGGCGAGCTGGATAAGAGGCTTCAGGAGCGGCTGATCAATAGGGAAAAGGCCGATACGAATAAGGGAAGTACGATAAGCCTCCCGGACAATACTGCCCCTGCTAACGAACAGAAGAGCTCGACTGTTCCGTCCGGCAGCGGGAAAAATGACAATAATAAGGATGACAAGGATTCAGGGAACTCCAGAACCGTCAATGCCAGGCCGGGCTCACCCCATTCGTCCGTCGTCACGATTCCGGGTGTAGTACGTCAGGCCGATAAAAAGGACGACCGGGATGACAGGGACGACCGGAGGAGAGGCAACAATCGCGACGACGATGACGACCGGAACTCACGCAGCATCTGGGATAACAGGAATAGCGCAGAGAAAAGCCTCCGCGAGGAAGCGGCAAAGCGCCTGGAAGAGCAGAAGAAGCGGGAGGAAGAAGCGCGCAAGAAGCTGGAAGAGCTTCGCGAGAAGGCTGAAGAGCTGAAGAAAAAACAGGCCGAAGAGTATCGCAAACGGTTGGAAGAAGAAAGGAAAAAGGCTGAGGAACAGCGGGGTAAGGACGAGGAGAAGCGTAAAGAGCAGGGGAACAGAGACGAAAACCAGCGTAAGAAGAAGGATGACGATGACTCCGACTCGAAAAAAGAGCCGGCTTCCGGAGGCCGATCGCTGCAGAACGCCGACAGGGAGCCGGAGAAGGTTTGGAACGGGTCGTTCACTTTTCCGATCTTTAATCCGCATCCATAGAAAAATCATTTGCCGCCGGACCCAAGTCCCCGCAGCAGCCGACGCCATCAGCGTCGGCTGTTTTTTTTGAAAGATATGTTCCGTCAGCGGGGATCAGGTGCCGGAAGCGCTGGAAAATTTGGCGGACAGCATTGAGATTAAGGATCGGGGGTCGCCACAGTTCTGCTGTTTTTTTGCCGGAGATCGTAATATAATGGCATAAAGGTTAGATTCAGCTTATCGGGCAAGCGCAAGGTTGACGAATGGGGAGGGAAATCTGCGATGCGGTATACCATGTTCGGCCATACAGGGCACCGCGTATCCTCGCTGGGGTTTGGGGCGATGAATCTGCCGGGAGTCCCTTTTGAGCAGGCCAAGGCAGCCCTGAATTACGCGCTGGATGAAGGCATTAATTATATCGATACGGCGGCGGGCTACCGAAACAGTGAGGAGATTATCGGGGAAAGCATTTCACACCGCCGCTCGGAATTTTTTCTGGCGACGAAAACGAAGAATCGGGATTATGCCAGTGCGATGGAAGATATGGAACGCAGCCTGAAGCGAATGAAGACGGATGTCATCGATCTGGTGCAGATTCATTACGTCAATACGGTTCAGGAGTTTAAAGCGGCGATGAATGAAGGCGGCGCTTATGAGGCCGCGCTGGAAATGAAACGGAAGGGGTACATACGGTTTATCGGCATTACCGGACACCGGCCTGAGCTGCTCGCGAAGTGGATAGCGAAAAGACAGTTCGATCAAGTGTTGTTTCATTTGAATCTGGCGCAGCCTTTTTCTCTGGATGAGCTGATCCCCGAGGCGACACGGCTAAATATGGGCAAAACCGCGATGAAGCCGCTGTCGGGAGGATTTATTCAGCCTGTATCCAAGGCGATGCGTTATCCCTATAGCCAGGACGTGCACGTCGTGCTGTCGGGTATGGTGAGCGTTGAGGAAGTCAAGGAGAACCTGGCCGCCATCCGCGAGGAAGTGGGCGACGACGAACGACGGGAGCTGGAAGCCTTGGCGGCGGAGCTGGGGAATCATAACTGCCGGCGCTGCAACTACTGTACCTGTCCTCTTGAGATTAAAATTCCCGATGTGATGATCTCCAGCCAGATCCGCAAGACATTGGGATTATTGCCGAAGGGCGACGAATTTTACCAAATCAACAAGGATAAGATATTATCTTGTGCGGATTATGAGCCCTGTAAGGACAAGCCGCTGTGCGAGCAGCAGTGCCCATACCACCTGCCGATGCGGCGGATGGTCATGGAGGCGGCGAATGATTACGATAAACAACTAACGACACGATGAACCCGGGCCGGCGAGACACGTGCCCGCAGGGACGGAGGGATGAATGAAGTGGAACCGCTTGACCGGTTGGTGACGCAAGAACTCAGCATGAAGATTCGTCCGGTTTGGGATGAGCCGCGGGAAGACAACGAAGCGGAGGAGGACGCTTCGCAGGCGCTCGCGGTGTTTATCACGCGGGAGGAGCTGGAGTCGGGCGCATGGACGATGGCTGCCGGTACGGAGGTGCCGGCAGCCATCGTCGGCGCGGTCCGCGAGCTTGCGGCGCGCGGGCGGTTCTCGGGCCGCCTCGGGGAGACCGAGGCGCTGCCCACGCTCGGCCTGATGCCGGGCTATCAGGCCCTGCTCTTGTGCGGGCTGGGCGAGGCCGCCCGCGCTGAAGGCACAGACGCCTGGCGCGATGCCGGCGTCTACGCGGCGCGCGCGGCGCTCGCCCAAGGGCTCGAGCGCCTGGCGGCGCCGCTGCCGCGCGCCGGGCGCTCGGCTGTCCGCGAGCTCGTGTACGCGCTCGCGGAAGGGCTCTGGCTCGGCTGCTACCGCATGCCGAGCTTCGCCGCTTCGCGCGGGACCCGGCCGCCCGCGCTGAAAGAAGTCGCCCTGCTGTGCGGCAGGGCGACAGCGGACGAGCGCGCCGGGCTGCAGCGCTCGCTGGAAGCGGCGTACGCCATGGCCCTGGCGACGCATTACGCGCGCGACCTCACGAACCTGCCCGGCAACTATCTGGTGCCGGAGACGCTCGCCCGCGAGGCGCAAACCCTGGCCGCCCGTTACGGGCTGGAATGCACGGTGCTCGACGAGCACGGCATTCGCGAGCAGGGCATGGGCGGCCTGGCCGCTGTCGGCGGGGGAAGCGCCAACCCGCCGCGCATGATCGCCATCCGTTACCGCGGGACGGATGAGGAGAACGCCGATGTAATCGGCCTCGTCGGTAAAGGGATTACGTTCGATACGGGCGGGATCTCCCTGAAAAAACCGGAGGGTATGGAAGAGATGATCAGCGATATGGGCGGCGCTGCGGTGCTGCTCGGTCTCCTTCATGTTTTGGGGCGGCTGCGGCCGCAAGTTCACGCGGTGATCGTCATCCCTGCCGCAGAGAACATGCCGTCCGGCTCCGCCTTCAAGCCGGGGGATGTCATCAGCGTCATGAACGGGCAGACGGTTGAAATCCTGAATACGGACGCGGAAGGGCGCGTTGTGCTTGCGGACGGCGTGCTGTACGCCAAAGCGCTGGGCGCTACCCGGCTCATTGACGTGGCTACCCTGACCGGCGCGGTGCTCGTAAGCTTTGCCGACGTAGCGACCGGCGCAGTAAGCAACGACGAGCCGTTCCTGCAGGAGCTGCTGTCGTATGCGCGGCAGGCGGGGGAGAAGGTTTGGCCGTTTCCCAATTATCCCGAATACCACGACATGCTGAAAAGCCGGGTGGCCGATATTAAGAACGCCGCGTCGCGGGACCGCTGGGCGGGCAGTATAACCGCCGGGCTGTTCATCGGCTTTTTTGCGGGAGACACTCCCTGGGTGCATCTGGATACCGGCGGCACGGCATGGCTGTGGAATGAACGGGGGACGGAGCCGCAAGGCGGTACGGGAGCAATGGTGCGGACATTGGGGCATTACTTGTGCGGATCGCCGGCGGCTGAAGGGGATATTTGACTTGCAGGAATGTTTGAATCACACCTGCAGCTGTTTCCTGGTGCCGGAGGGCAGCCCGGTTTGGGGCGCAACGGGCATGACCACAGCTTCCAAATCGCTCATGCGAATCAGCAGCCGCGTTACCTCGCCTGCCGTATAGGGCAGGCTGCCGGCGCGCTGTGCGAGCTGGCCGAGATCGATGCCGACCCAGCCCTGCTTACGCGGATGAACGGACAAATCAAAGGGAAGCACGGTTAAAGAGGCTTCTTTGTGCCCCTGGCCGGGAGTTTCGTCAAGCTCCGGATTCCCGCTGATTTGACTCCATTGAAAATACAGCTTGCCGGTCGCCCGTTTCCAACGGATATACCCCGGGGAAAACGATATGGCGAGCATGGGATCGCCGCCGATCGTGAGCTTGGCGAATCGTACGTTTTTATTCTTGGCTGCATCCGCATACCGATGCTTGGCCATATCGGGCAGCAGCGGCACAATCACAACCGGAAGCGCGCTTGCTGCGTACAAATAGACGGCAGATTCAAAATAAACGGCAAGGCCCAGTAAAGTGATGAACACAATAATGGAGAGACTGAGCCATAACGCTTTGGACTTCCATTTCAAAGTGAATTCCCCCAGATGTTAAGCTTGTGTGTTGCAGCAGTGAACGTATTTATCTTATCATAATGACGTATAGTCGTTGTACCGGTTGGATGGATGGAAAATAGTAAACATATTGTAATGATATGGTGCGGCGCTTCCTCCGGGGCCACAAGCGATGAATACCGGTTAAGACGGCCGGGAAGTTAATGATTCTCTGCGATCCGGGACAAATTAAACAGGTAATCATTGCTTTTATGATCGGGCATCACGGAGGCGCAATGGTTATGGAAAGCGGCATCCATGCAGGAAAGGCATTGGAAGTGACTTTACCCGCTGCGTCATAAGATAAGGCGTCAATTAACGAAGAGGAGTGAGAATGAATGAACTTCGAACAACGATCGGAAAGCAAAGCTTCGTTGGCGGACCGCATCCCTCCCGGGCAGACGCTGACCACCGGTTTTCCGGTGCTGCATTACGGCGACGTGCCTTATTACAGGGATATGAGTAAATGGAATTTGCGCATTTTCGGTTTGGTGGAGGAAGAGATCACCCTCAGCTATAATGAGTTTATGAGCTTGCCGCGGCAGGAATATAAGAACGATATCCATTGCGTGACCACCTGGTCGAAGCTGGATAACGTCTGGGAAGGCGTT
Organism: Paenibacillus sp. Pae15; assembly: GCF_024519685.1. Classification (NCBI taxonomy): domain Bacteria; kingdom Bacillati; phylum Bacillota; class Bacilli; order Caryophanales; family Paenibacillaceae; genus Paenibacillus; species Paenibacillus sp. Pae15. Next base: position 15,524 of record NZ_JALJRM010000005.1, read on the forward strand.
GCCGTATCCACCGTTATGGAGCGCGTAAAGCTGAAGCCGGAGGCGCGCTATGTGATGCTGCACGCGGAACAGGGCTGGACGACGAACCTGCCGATCGAGGACTTTACCCGAGAAACCAGCTTCTTTGGCATCAAGCACGGCGGCGAACTGTTGACTCCTGAGCACGGCTATCCGGTTCGCATGGTCGTCCCGCACCTGTACTTCTGGAAAAGTGCCAAATGGCTCCGCGGCATCGAGTTTATGGAGAAGGATAAGCCGGGATTCTGGGAGCGCAACGGATACCACATGTATGGCGATCCCTTCAAGGAGCAACGCTACGATTTTGATTGACGTGCAGAACGGCTTTTGCACGCGGCTGATCAAGGATTCTCAGCTGCAAATCATGAAACCCGGCAACGAGCATGATAAAAGCCGCGCTAATGAAACAGGGGATCTGCGATAATAATTGCCTTGCAAATAGAGCACAAGACCAACAGCAGCCAAACCGGCTGCTGTTTTATGTGTTGTCAAGAAAAAATACCACTCTCCTCACGGGAAAGCGGCATTCGGTGATCAGTGTTTAGTTGGCTGATTTTGCAAACTCTTGAAGAAGATTTTCACTGCTCTTTTCAAGAACCATCGGATACAATTCGACCTTATCCGGAGCTAATGCTTTTAATTCAGAATAGACGGCCGCGGAAGCATACACCTTATCAGACTTCTCGATGTTTTCTTTCAAGAGTGCCTCATCATCTATGCCAATGGCATGGGATTGAATGTGTGTAATATTGGCATCCTGCACCCGGCTGGCCATCCATTGGCCGCCTGCTTTTCCAAGGCAAACGAAGCTGACCTGACTGCCTGGTTTGAGCTGCGCGATTTGGAGGAGCAGCGGCATTTCGATTGTCGCTCCTATGGTTAATACATTTTTTTGATAGCGGGCGAATAATTTTTTTACCTCATCAGAATGATTCAAAGTGGTGACAACGACGTTCGAATAGTCAAGCGCTTCGATCGTGACGCTTTCGGTCGTCAACAGATCCTCTAAAAAAACCGTTTTGATTTCGGCGCCCGTTACCCGTTTAATTTCATCGCGATAGAACGTATGATCATGTCCTTTGCATTCAACGAACAGGAGCCGCAATTGATCCGTCGGTGTTTGATGATGCAAGAGAATATATGCGAGGCTGGCTTTGAAAAATTCGGTTAAGGGAATACCTTGCGCTTCGGCTTCTGCGATTGTCTTTGTGACAAGCTCATGCATAGGTTGCCGCATTTTTTGTAATTCTTTGATTTTGGCGCTGTCGATGACTTGTGTGCCTCGGCCTTTTTGTATGGAAACATAACCTTCGTCACGTAACTGGTTATAAACCAAGTTAACCGTGTTTCGATTAATGCCTAATAAGTCCGCCATCTGGTTTGCGGGAGGAAGCATCTCGCCTGTTTTGATTTTTTCGATGCCGATCAGCCACTTCAATTGTTCTTTGATTTGGGTATTTATACAAAAAGTTAAGTTAGGGTCGACTTTCAAGAGGATATCATTATCCATTAAATATTACCCCTTGCATAGTATACTAGTTTTTATCATCATTATACACCTATGCGCAATATATTCAAACCGGCGAAAGGTGCAGACCCATTGCACGGTGTTGCGGTTGAGATTCAACCCGACCGGACAATGGATCGGCAGCCGGCAGAACAGGGTAATTTCTAATGAAATCTTGAACAGGACTATTGACACTCCGTAGTTAGCTTATTATCATTAATTACTAAATAACTATGTATTTATGAATGGAGTGAAGAGTGTGAATTCGCATTTTATTGGTTTTCTCATGAAGATGAGGGGGAAGGCCAGGAGCCCCCTGAAAGCCAATCCGTGGAATGCCTTTATGGGGTTTATCGGCGGGTTTCTGGCCATAGGCTTATTAGCTTTCTTGACAAATGTTACTTCCGATTTATGGATTATGGCTCCGTTCGGCGCGAGTTGTGTATTGGCTTTTGCGGTTTGGGATGCGCCCTTCTCACAACCCAGAAATATTATAGGAGGGCATTTCATTTCAACGCTGGCAGGCTTAGCGGTATATCATGCTGCAGGCAATGGTCCTGTTGCGATGGCTATTGGGGTTGGCTTGGCCATCAGCCTAATGGTTTTGACGAAAACAACCCATCCGCCGGCCGGAGCTGATCCATTAGTTGTCATGATGTCTGGAAGCGGCTGGAGTTTCTTGGTAGCTCCCGTTCTAATTGGGGCGGTCATGATTGTATTAGTAGCTCTTCTCGTTAATAATCAGGACAAAAAGCGTAATTACCCGACGTTCTGGTTCTGATTTCCGGATCGGATGGCGCCATCGGTGTGGGTTCCGCCGTGATGTTTCCGGACCTAGTGTAACACAGCACCGGCCTCCCGATCGGTTCATTAGTTACGTACCACGAAAATGATAAGAAGAAAAAAATAAGCTTGTATATCCAGTTCATCAGGTAACATGACAAATGGATTTCAAGCTTACAGCTATCGGGGTTTGTGAATGGTAACATGATTTCGGATATGATTTGATTACTCCATACCAAAAGCGGCAATGCGCTCAAGAGCCGGCAGATCCATTACACAAAGGGTTCTCTTCCGCAGCTCAACTATTCCGCGTGCCCGCCAGTCATTCAGCACCCGCGTAACCATCACCCTCGAGGTACCCGTCAAAGCGGAAAGCTCCTGATGAGTAATAGCCAGCGAACGAAACCCTTCGGGCTTGCGGTTGAGGATTTCAACAACAATACGGGCTAAGCGGACTTCGGTGGGGTCGAAGGTAAGGGTCATCATTTGATTGCTCAACATCCAAACTTTATGGGCTATCGATTGCATTAACGAGAACACGAAATCCGGACGAACGCGGGTGATGGTCTCCATGCTTTCTCTGGAGAACTCGCTAACTTGGGTCGACTCCACGGCTACGACCGTATACCAGTGATTAGACTGCTGGAAGAAAGGAACATCGGCAAAAAACTGGCCGCGTTCCGCGAAGGCAAATGCTTTTTCGATTCCATCCGGCCGGATAATCGTTGCCCGCACCTGTCCTGTGTGTACATAGAAGAAATGCTCTGCCGGCTCTCCTTGAAAGATGATGTTACTCCCCCGTGGGAAAAATCTTTGTGCGGCTGCTTCACTGACCTCAGGCGGCAGCGGCCCGAAATGGCGAGGATGAAAAGCTTCATCAATAACGTACTGCACATCCATAAGAACACTTCCTTTCTCCAATGTCGTTGAGTCGCGTTATTCATCAATATATTTGTATAAGTTTGATATTCTATATAAATACAATTTATACCTTCCTTAAGTTTCAATTGGTTTGTTAGATTAATTGCCATTAATTGCTTTGGTATAAGCTCAAAAGGCACAAAAGTGGTGCCGAAAGAGGGGGATTAGAATTCGATCAAGTAAAATACAGTGGAATCTCCCCTCCTAAGTAAAGTATAACGTCAGGTTTTCTAACGTTCAATATTTCTGAACAAACTTTCTGAAACAAAAACCAACCACGTTAGCTTTAAATCGGTAAGGGATGGGAAATAACGCTTCTTGCGGCAGGCATTTGCGATTCCGTTCGGACGCTCTGTCCATGCAGAAATCGGACTATTGAATAAGAAAATAGATTTTCTCTATTAGCCGATGGTTGACGGGGGTGATAAAGTAAATTCGACAATGTCAAATCCAATACAACGGCCGCATACCGAAAGGAAAACAGCAGGCGGATGAGACGATGTACGAACCAATGGGGGGAGAGCATGGAACGGTACTGGAAACGCAATCTTTATATGTTATGGCTGGGTTTATTTTTTAATCACATGGCATTTACTCTTTCAGTTCCATTTTTTCCTCTATTTCTGCACAACGATCTGGGCGTTCAAAGCGGTCTGGAAGCCTGGTCCGGTTTTTCGATTTCGATCAGTTTTCTGATCAGCGGTTTGTGTGCACCGTTTTGGGGCTCGCTCGCCGATAAATTCGGCAAAAAGCCGATGCTGATTCGTTCGGGAATTGGTTTAGGCTTGGCACATCTGGCAAACTATTTCGTCTATGATCTCTGTACCTTCCTTCTTGTCCGGGTATTTCAGGGACTTATGGCAGGCTTTAGTCCCGCTTCCATCGCTTTGGTTGGCACGAATACACCGGAGAAGCATGTGGGATATGCCCTGGGCGTCATATCGACGTCCACAGCTGCGGGAGGGATTCTTGGACCGCTGGCAGGAGGCTTGATGAGCCAGTGGATTGGATTGAGGGGATGCTTCATAGCATCCGGACTGATTACGTTATTTTCCGCTATGATCGTCATGGTTGGGGTTATAGAGGTTCGTGAGAGACAGGCAGGGACCCGTCCCAGTGTTCTCGACGATCTTAAGCAGGCTGCCGTCAATACCCGATTGATGAGGATATATGGGCTGATCTTGCTGGTCTCGACCTCGGCTATGATTTTGGAACCGTTATTGGCGATCTATGTGGTGGAACTCGGCGGAAGCATAAACCATGCTTTGCTCAGTTCAGGTATTGTTTTTTCAGCAGTAGGTATTGCTACGGTCATCATGGGACCACGTTGGGGAAGGATCGGGGGGCGAATCGGTTATGAAAAAACACTTTTTATCGGTTTGTTGGGCGGAGGCATCGGCAATATTCTTCAGCTCGGTGTTCATCACCTTGTGGGCTTCGGCATTCTGCGTTTCAGTTACGGATTGTTTTTTGCAGCCGTTTATCCAGCTTTGAATGCGCTCATCATCAATTATGCCGACGATGAATTCCGGGGAAGGGCCGTCAGCTTGAGCCAAACTGCAAGCCAGTTCGGAATCGTGATAGGTCCGCTTGCCGGCGGTATTCTCGGCGGATGGATCGGTATTCAATTCATTTTTCTGCTTACGGGATTAACGTTGATTGGTGCCGCCTGGACCATTAAGGCGATCTTCTCTAAGCAGCCCGACCGGACGCTGACCGGATAAGCTCTAAAAGTGGTTGCGGAAAATGAATGCATCAGCGGCTGGATGAAGAGCAAATGACATCGCTGCCGCCGGTTTATTTTACATCTGCAGATATAGAAGTTTTGAATGGATCAATAGAAGAAAGCTTTATACGGTATGGCGGATGATTGGTGTACATTATAGATGTGCGGCGTTAATCCGATAATACCGATGTGTATTTAATGATAAATGCAGGAGGTGCAAATGACACAACGACGCTTAAAGCCGGGGGCCATTTGAACGGAGTCGGAAACATATCAACGAGATGTCCAATCCGCATTTTCTGAACCGGTTTGAGCCGTTAACCCATTCTGTCCGCACTGGCCGGCGTGACCACACCATATTTGAGGAGGAAATCGGATGAGTCAAGTCGATATTCAAGCATACCTTGATACGCATCGTCAGTTAGTTCAGGCTGTGAAGGGATTGGATCAGCAGCGGTTAACGTGGAAGGCGGCGCCGGACTCATGGAGCGTGACTGAAGTGCTTGCCCATCTTGCCGATCACAGCATCGTTATATCCTTTCGGATTCGCGATATACTGGCAGGCACGACGGCCCGGCTGCCTGCGTTCAATCAGGATGCATGGGTCGCAGGACAAAAAGCGAATGATGGCGATGCGGCCGACTTTCTGTCGCTGTTCGGGCAATTGCTTCATTACAATAGCTTGTTATTCCATCGCCTGACCGATGAGGATTTGGAGAAGGCGGGGGTGAATGCCCAGGGCGAAACCGTTCGGATCGCCGATATCGTCAAAGGCTTCACGAATCATGTGAACACCCATTTGGGCCAAATCGAACGAATCAAGCAGGCTTCCATCGCCATATAAGGCGCCGACAGCGAGACGGTGCATGGCATTTGGGTCTGCCCGTCCGGAAAAGCCGGTACCCGAAAGCAGCTGTGCTGCTCCGGTATTCAGCGGAACGTGGGATCAAGTGCTTGCTTATCAGAAGGATTTGTCATGGGTGAACAAGCAGCAAATGTTGCCTGTGGAAGAGGAGGGCTTAGATGAGTGAAGTTTACCGTCTTGCCACCCAGGAAGATGCAGAAAGACTGTTGGACGTCATTTATGAGGCTTACGTGACGATTCGGGAGTTGGAGCTTCAATGGCCTGCGGCTCATGCCGATCTTGCCCTGATCCAAGATAATATCAAACTTAACGAATGCTATGTCCTGGAGCTGGACGGAAAGATCGTGGCCACGCTGACATTGTCGAAGGATAAGCCGATCCGTTGGAACTCGGATCTTCCTTTTGTCAAATGGTTTGCGGTAGATCCCGAATATCAAGGGCGTCGAATCGGCAGCAGGCTGCTTGACTGGGTGGAAGAAACGATTATCCGTGACAAGCTGGGAGCATCCGCCCTTACGCTGGCAACAGCCGAGAAGCACCCGTGGCTGTTGGCTATGTATGAACGAAAGGGATATCAACGCATAGAGTCGATAGACTGGGGCAACGAAGACGGTACGATGCATCTCCTGCGGAAAATTGTAAACCCAGCATTGTATGAGGCACAGCTTCGCTCCTCTCAAGTAACTACATAGAACGACCTTGCAAAAGAGAACCGCCTTATTCAAGCGCAAGCCAAAGGTCTGAGCATCAGCCTGACGGGTTCGGCGTAATGCTGCGGGCTAAAGCCCCGGCTCCCGGATGCGTCGGTATTCGGGAAGCGGGTATACGCGATTTCGGGTCAACCGCAGGCAATCCGCCGGACATTTTGCGGAGTTTCAGCGTAAATCCTATTCATTCAGGGGGCGCCTATGAAATTCGCATTATTCAGTTTGGTCATGAATATCCGCAATGCGGTAACCGGAGAAACGCTGACAGCGCAGCAGAAGTTCCGCAATATCCTGAAGCAAGCCATCCTTGCCGAGAAGCTGGGCTTTGATGCGTATGGCATAGGAGAAAGACACGGTCCGCCCTTTCTTTCCTCTTCGCCTCCGGTGCTCTTGACGGCTATTGCTGCCAGAACGTCCCGGATTCGTTTGTTAACGACGGTTGCGGTGCTAAGTGTGCTGGACCCGGTACGAGTAGCAGAGGATTATGCTACCCTCGACCATCTCTCGGGGGGACGTCTGGAGATGATCATCGGCAAAGGCAACGATCCTCGGCATTATCCTCTTTTCGGAATTACGGAGGAGGAGCAGTGGGATTCGCTTGCCGAGAGATACGCGCTGCTTAAACAGCTGTGGAGTGAAGAAAGTGTCAGTTGGCAGGGCAAGTATCGTCCGCCTCTTCATGAAGTCACCGTTCTGCCGAGGCCTTACCAGCAGTCCATTCCAGTCTGGCACGGCAGCGCATCCAGCCCTCTGTCCACCGAGCTGGCGGCCAAATACGGCGAGCCGATTTTCTCATCCAATACGTTTCACCCGCTCGCCAAGTATAAAGCGCTCATCGACCACTACCGCGAGCGTTGGGAATATTACGGGCGCGATCCCAGGGACGCGATCGTAGGAGCAGGGGCGGGGAGCCTGTATTTAGCCGATTCGACCGAGGAGGCCATCAAGCGCTACCGCCCTTATTACGATGCATTTCATGCGACCGATTCGGCAAAGCACAATCAGTCGCCGTTCAAGAGTCTTGAGGACAATTTGGAGAACGGCCCGATTCTTGTTGGAAGTCCCGACAGCGTGATAGAGAAGATTTTGAGGTACCATAAGGCCTTCGGTCACCAGGTGCTTTCCATTAGCGTAGACGGCTTGACCGAGGCGGAGCAGCGGGAGCAGATGGAGCGCTTTGCCGCCGAAGTAGCCCCTGTGCTGCGGCGGGAAATTCCAAGTACGGTATGGAGTGGAGCGCGCGCCAAGCAGCCGCACACCATAGAAGAATCGTCATGACCGTTGTCAGTCAGGCCGATGTTATCCGGTTTTCTTTTTTATAAAATAGCTGGATTTGAAATCATTCATACGCAATGGTTTGGAATGATATGATGAAATCCGTTTTGGGAGAGTGGACTGTGTGAAAAGATCCCGATGGGTCAATTTAATCGCTCTTATGTCTGTCATCATGGTTTTGTCGGCATGCGGAGGTATTCATCCGAAAGCGGAAACAAGCCTGCCCGGCAATGACGGAAGCACGGAAGATAAATCGGAAGCCTTGCCTGGCGGAGAATTTTCGTACGCTTTGGCCACTTCGCCCGATTCCCTCGATCCGCACCGCAGCGGTCTGGCCGTAGCCGTAAGGGTGTTCCGCACGATCTATGACAATCTTGTCGTGCAGCTGCCCGACAACACGATCAAGCCATGGCTGGCCACCGAGTGGACGATATCTCCGGACGGTAAAAGCTATACGTTCAAGCTGCGCAAGGATGTCAAGTTCCATGACGGCACTCCGTTTAATGCCGAGGCGGTGAAATACAGCTATGACCGGATCCTTGATCCGGCCACCAAGGCCGCGAACGCGTCGGCTCTGCTGAAGCCCTACAAATCATCCGAGGTTATCGACGAGTATACGATCAAGCTGAACCTGGAGACGCCGTCCGTCGCCTTTCTTGGAAATTTAAGCCAAGCGATGCTGGGAATCGTATCTCCGACCGCAGCGAAGAAGTACGGCGATCAATTCGGTAAAAATCCGGTGGGCACCGGACCGTTCAAATTCGTGAAATGGAACGATAATCTGGAGATTAAGGTCGAACGCAACCCTGACTACAACTGGGCGCCGGAACTGGTCGGCAACAAAGGCAAAGCTTATCTGGGTGCCATCACATTCAAAATTATTCCGGAAGAGGGGACGCGCATCGGCAGCGTCCAGAGCGGGCAGGTGACGGCGGCCGAGACCGTTCCTCCCCAACATGTGGTGGCATTGAACAAAGATGCCAAGCTGCAGGTGCTGCAGGTCAACACAAGGGGGCTTCCGTATACGCTGTTCTTTAACCAGAAGCGTGAGCCATGGAATGACGTAAAGGCGCGGCAGGCCGTACAGTATGCCGTTGATGTCGACGCTATTGTCAAGACGTTGTATCTGGGGACATACCAGCGGGCCTGGTCGCCGCTGACACCCGATATTTTTGGGTATGACCCTTCTTTAGAACATTCGATCAAGCCCGACCTCGACAAAGCGAACCGCTTGCTCGACGAGCTGGGCTGGGTCAAGGGGGCAGACGGTATACGCCAGAAGGACGGCAAGAGGCTTACGCTGCATTATGTCGACGGTTCGCCGAACCGGGAGAAGCGCAATGATATCGCCGCGATCGTACAGCAGGAGTTGAAAAAAGTCGGCATCGCCGTCGAGGTGGAAATTACAAAGGACGTACAAACCGTCATCTATACCAAACAGGCATATGACCTATATGGCAACAGCCAGGTGAATTCGGATCCTGCCGCGCTGAATTCGTTCTATCGTACAACCGCTCCAAATGCGCGCCCATCGCTGTCCCGTCTGTCTGATCCCGAGCTCGACAAGCTGCTTGATCAAGGCGTCGTAGAGCATGACGAGGCAAAGCGCAAAGAGATTTACAAGAAGGTGCAGCATTATATTATCGACAATGCCGTCATTCTTCCGATCTATGTTTTCCCTTATACGGTGGCGGCCTCAAAGAACGTTACGGGCTTAAAATTCGATTCGCTTGGCTATCCGATTTTCAACGACGTCTCTCTAGTCCAAAAGTAGGAGGCCGCGGAGATGGGCAAGGCGATAGCATTTCGATTATTAAGCTCGCTGGGTGTCGTTGCGGGCTCCTCCATTCTCGTGTTCTGCATTCTGTACGTGCTTCCCGGCGATGTCGTAATGAACATGATCGATCCAAGCTCGATGAGCCCTGAGGCCATTGCCAATTTGCGGCGCCAGCTGGGGGTAGACCGGCCGTTCCATGAACAATTTCTCAGCTATTTCGGCCGTGTCCTGCAGGGCGATTTCGGGACCTCGCTGGTGAATTCGGAGCCGGTTCTGCCCAAAATCATCACGCATTTCCCGGCCACTCTGGCGCTTACGGCCGCAGCTTCAGTTGTCTCTGTGATCGTCGGAGTCGTGCTGGGTGTGCTGTCGGCCATCCATCGCAATACGGTCATTGATATCGTTGCCCGGGTCGTCGGTTTATTCGGGATTTCGATGCCCACCTTCTGGTCAGGTATTCTGCTGATTCTCATTTTCTCAGTGTACTTGGGCTGGTTTCCCGCGATGGGCTCGGACGGACTGGAAACACTGGTTCTTCCGGCGTTAACGCTCGGCATGCTCGGCGCAGGGTTCATTGTCCGGATTGTACGCAACTCGATGCTGGAGGTGCTCGGGGAACCATTCATCACGACGCTTCGCGCCAAAGGCTTGCCGGAACGGGCGGTCATGTACCGCCACGCGCTGCGCAACGCCCTCATACCGGCCGTCACCATGCTGGGGATCCTGATCGGCGAGATGCTGGCGGGCACGGTCGTCATCGAAACGGTCTTCTCAAGGCAAGGCATCGGCCGGATTATAGCGGACGCCATTATGGCCAAGGACTTACCGGTTGTGCAGGGAGTCATTTTGTTTTCGGCCATGGTGTATGTCATTGTGAACGTATTGGTCGACATTTCGTATTTGTACATTGACCCGCGGGTTAGACGCCCGCAAAGCTAGAAGGAGGATGAATGAAGATGAGAGAAGCCGCAACCATGAAACCGATATGGCGGGTGAAAAGGACAGCTGCGGCGTATCATCGCGCCCTCCCGAAACCAACCGTTTCGAGATTGCTTGTGTATGCCGCTGCGCTTATCGTTCTTTTCCTTATCGTCTGTGCGCTTGCTCCGCAGTGGATTGCCCGTTACTCCCCTACGGATATGCAGGCGGATCAAATCCTGTTGCCCCCCGGGGCGGCGCACTGGATGGGCACGGATTATTTCGGCAGGGACGTTTTCAGCGTCATTGTTTATGGAGCCCGTGAGTCGCTGTTCATCGGCTTCGCTTCGGTGATTGTCGGCGGTCTTTCCGGAGGAGCCATCGGGGCTTTGTCAGGCTACTTTGGCGGCCGGGTGGACAACGCGCTGATGCGGGTAATTGACGTTCTCATGACGATTCCCAGCGTAATGCTTGCACTGGCGGTCGCCGCTGCGCTGGGTCCGGGATTGTGGAATATTATTTTAGCCGTTGCCTTATCGACCGTGCCGAATTATGCCAGGATCATGAGAGGGCAAATTCTCAGCATCAAGAACCGCCCGTTCATCATGGCATCGCGTTCGATCGGCGCTGCCGAATTCCCGGTATTCATCCGGCACGTTCTGCCCAATTCGTTGTCTCCGCTATTGGTCATGGCCGCCATCGGCGTAGGCACCTCCATTCTGACCGGTTCGGGCCTAAGCTTCCTGGGTCTCGGCGAGTTGAAGGAAATACCCGACTGGGGCTCACTGCTGTCGCAAGGAAGAGGGTATCTGACGGTTGCATGGTGGATTTGCACGTTTCCCGGATTGGCGATTACGCTGTTCGTTTTGTCCGTTAATGTGATCGGTGACGCGCTCCGCGACGCCCTCGATCCGAAGAAGCGCCGTTCATAGGAGGAGCTGCAGATGAATCCTTTACTGGACATAGAACGGCTGAGTGTCGAATTCGATACGGGCCGGGGGAGGCTGCAGGCGGTCAGCGACGTAAGCTTCTCGATGAAAGCCGGCGAGATCGTATGTTTGGTAGGCGAATCAGGGAGCGGGAAGACGGTGACCTCCAAAGCCATCATGCGGCTGATCGATGATGAGAACGGGTCCATTGCTGCGGGCGCGATCAAACTGGACGGCGTTGACGTGGCGGGGCTTTCGCGGCACGCGCTCCGGTCGCTGCGCGGAAAGAAGATGGCGATGGTGTTCCAGGAGCCGATGGCGGCGTTTGACCCCGTATTTACGATCGGGAGCCAGATTGTCGAGACCATTCGGCGCCATAACCGGAAGGAAACCTCTAGCCAGGCATGGCACCGAGCCGTGGAACTGCTGCGCCGCGTCGGCATACCGGAGCCGGAGCTGCGAATGAAGCAGTATCCGAACGAGCTTTCCGGCGGGATGCTGCAAAGGGCGATGATCGCCATGGCCTTAAGCTGCGAACCGGAGCTGCTGATCGCAGATGAACCGACGACGGCGCTCGATGTCACGATTCAAGCGCAAATTCTGCAGCTGCTGCAGGATTTGAAAACGGAATACAACATGTCGATTTTGCTCATCACCCATGATCTTGGCATCGCTGCGGAAATCGCCGATCGCATCATCGTGATGTACGCCGGGCAGGTGGTCGAGAAGGCGTCGAAGTCGGAATTGTTTGAGCAGCCTCATCATCCCTATACACAGGGTCTTCTGCGGTCGATAACGACGATGGACAGCGACCGCGCAAAGCGTCTGTATGCGATTCCGGGCTCGATTCCCAGTCTTGCCGACCTGCCAGGCGGATGCCGCTTCCATCCCCGCTGTCCCTATGCATCGGAGCAGTGTGTCCGGGAGGCGCCGGCTCTGCAGGACAGAGGCGGCAGGCAATCGGCCTGCTGGAACGTGGAGCAGCTTATTGGCGGCGATTCGGACATCCCTGCTGCGCCTACAGCGCCCCATGCCGAAATCGCCTCCGCTTCTCTGCAGCCGGCGGCCGAGCAAGCAAAGCCGCATACGGATTCGCTGTTCGAGCTTGTCCATGTGACAAAACATTATCCCTATGGACGATCGGTCTTCTCAAAAGAGAAGAAAGCGATCCGGGCGGTCGATGACGTCTCTTTCTCGATTCGCAAGGGTGAAACGTTCGGCCTGGTCGGCGAATCCGGAAGCGGGAAATCGACGCTCGGCAGAGTTCTTCTTCATCTGGAAAAGCCTACCTCCGGAACTATTCTGCTCGAGGGCCGGGATCTGGCTTTATTGTCCGGCGCCCGCTTGCGGGAGGAGCGCAAGCATATGCAGATGATTTTCCAGGATCCGTACGGTTCCGTCGACCCGCGATGGAAGGTTGGGGATATCATCGGGGAGCCGTTCTCCGTTCACGGTGCTTTAAACGCCAGGGAGAAGAGGGAGGCTGTCGGGGAACTGCTGCAGCTCGTTGGTCTGAACCCTGCCGCTTACGATCGTTATCCGCACGAATTTTCCGGCGGACAGCGGCAGCGTATCGGCATCGCGAGAGCGATTGCCCTGCGTCCGAAGTTCGTGTTGGCCGATGAGCCGGTATCGGCGCTCGACGTTTCCGTTCAGGCGCAGATCGTCAATCTGCTGCAGGATCTGCGCCAACAGTTGGATTTAACTTTGATGTTTATCGGTCATGGGCTCAATATCGTCCGGTACGTATCGGATCGGATCGGCGTCATGTACTTGGGCAAGCTGGTTGAAATTGCCCCAAGCGAGCAGCTGTTCCGTCATCCGGCGCATCATTACACGAAGGCCCTCGTATCCTCCATTCCGGTACCGGATCCGCGCCGTCAGCGCACATTTGCCGCTATCGAAGGAGAAATACCGTCGCCGGCAAGCCCCCCTTCGGGCTGCCGCTTCCGTACGCGCTGTCCGGCTGCTACGGCGAGATGCGCTATCGAGCAGCCCTTGTTCAAAGAGGTTGGGCACGGCCATTATGCGGCTTGTCATGATCCTGTGATATAAGGCGGACAATATGCCGAGCTTCCAAGCAGCCATCGAAAGTCTCGTTTCAATTTCTTAAATCCAATTGACATACTTGGTAATAATAGGTAAAGTATAGGATAAATCTATAGCTGTCAACCGGGCGGCCGGAGACCTGCCAAGCCTTCATCCTGAATTTGAGTTTGATGCGCTTCAAGGGTCTTTTTTGTTTTACACACCTGATTTTCCTATTCTATGTCAATTTGGAGAAATGCGTATGAATATCGAGAACATTGAAGCATTTGTATATGTGTTTCATTATGGCAGCTTCAATAAGGCGGCAGAGGTGCTCTTTCTTTCACAGCCATCGGTAACTGCACGGATTCAATCGTTGGAGCGGGAGCTGGACTGCCGGCTGTTCGATCGTTTGGGCAAGCAGGTGCAGCTGACTGAGAAAGGACGGCAATTTCTTCCGTACGCGCAGCAATTGCTGCAAATTTACCGCAAGGGCAAGCAGCACATCCAGCGGCAGCGGGCGATCCCCCATGAGCTGCGGATCGGCTGTACGGTATCGGTTTCCAACTACATGATACCGGAGCTGCTGCCGAAGCTGAAGGCACAATACCCTGGCCTGCAGATCAAGGTGACGACGTCCGTTACCGAAGACATCGTAAACAAGGTGCTGAATCGGGAGCTGGATATCGGCTTTGTCCGCAATGTAAGCCACCCGAATCTGCAATCGGTGAAGTATTATGAGGATCCGATTCGTTTATACACCTATGCGGACCATCCTCTTGCGGGCCATACGGAGGTACCGGTGGAATGGATCGTTGATCAGCCGTTTGTCTTCTTCGAATGCGGATCTCTGGACTGGCTTCAGATTCACCGGGTGTTTCAGAGCTTAAACAAGCCTCCGGCGATCGAGATCCATACCGATAATGCGGAAACGGCAAAGAAGCTGGTGTTGAACAAGGCCGGCATCTGCTTTCTGCCGGGACTGTGCGCGCGCAAGGAAGTCCGGGAACAGCTTCTGTTTCCGATGGATGTAGTCGAAGTGGCGGGGATTGCCCTGCAGACGAACATCATCACGCTAAACGAAGACCCGTCGGAGATTGTACAGTTTTTAATTTCTAATCGATTTGATTGAGGACAATGAACGGGAGTTGAACGTCATGGGAATCAGGCTCAGTATTTTGGACCAAACCCCCCTCATGCCGGAGGAAACGCCTTCGCAGGCTTTTCGGCATACGGTCGAGTTAGCTCGTTTGGCGGAGCAGCTGGGCTATTACCGCTTCTGGGTATCGGAGCATCATGATTCCGTGCGGGTCGCAGGTACTTCACCCGAGGTGCTCATTTCCTATCTGCTGGCGAAGACGGAGCGTCTCCGCATTGGCTCCGGAGGCGTCATGCTGCAGCATTACAGCCCTTACAAGGTTGCGGAAAATTTCAATGTGCTCGCATCGCTCGCGCCGGGACGGGTCGACCTGGGCGTAGGCCGCGCACCGGGTGGGCTGCCCCGTTCGACCAGGGCGCTGCAGCAGGGAGTCACGGAAGCGGCGTCGTTATCGGAGAAACTGACCGAGCTTCAGCATTATGTTACGAACCGGGTCCCGGACGATCATCCGTTTGCGGGCATTATTGCCGGGCCGGTTGCCGAACAACCGGCCGAAATTTATGTGCTCGGCACCAGTGCGGCCAGCGCGGAAATCGCGGCGGCTTCAGGCCTGCCTTATGTCTATGCGTTGTTTATCAACAACTGCGAGCAGACGGCCCAAGAAGCGTTCAAGACGTACTTGGAACGATTCCAGCCGAAGCACGGCCGTAATCCGCAGCCGATTCTGGCTTTGTCGGTTATCGTTGCAGATACCGAGAAGGAAGCGCAGGAGCTGGCAAGAGATTGTACGCTGGTCAAAATCAAGCTGGCCGGCGGCAGGACCCTGACTGTCGCAACGATTGAGCAGGCGGAGGAATACGGTCGGCAGTCCAACGAGGAATATACGATCGAGACGCAGCAGGCGCAAATCATAAAAGGGACGAAGGAATCGGTGCGCACCCAGCTCCTTGAGCTCCAGCGTGTTTACGGCATTCAAGAATGTATCGTTGTTTCTAACCACTTGAAAAATGCTGAACAGCGCATGCGCTCCTACACGTTACTGAAGGAGGCATTCGCTGAGGAGGAGGCGGCAGCATGGAAGCAAACGGCAGCGGAACGATCGTAAATGCCGAACAAATAGAGCGGAAAATCGTGGACATCCGGCGCCACCTGCACCAGTATCCGGAGCTGTCCCATGAAGAATTCGAGACGACCGCTTATATCCGTAAACTCCTTGAGGATGCGGGGATACGGATTGCGGCGCAGTACACTTTAAAGACCGGGCTTATCGCCGAAGTCGGGGGATTGCAAGGGGGACCCGTCATTGCATTACGGGCCGATATCGACGCGCTTCCGATACAGGAGGATACGGGGCTGCCCTTTGCTTCCAGGATTCCGGGGAAGATGCATGCGTGCGGTCACGATTTCCATACGGCTGTCATTCTAGGCGCAGCCTTTCTGTTAAAGGAGAAGGAGCACGAGCTGCCAGGTACCGTCCGGCTTGTGTTCCAGCCGGCGGAGGAGAAGGCCGCCGGAGCTGAAAAGGTGCTGCGGAGCGGCGCGCTGGAAGGGGTACGGGCAATCTACGGCATGCATAACAAGCCGGATCTGCCTGTGGGCACGATCGGCATCAGACCCGGGCCGCTAATGGCCGCCGCCGACGGCTTTCTTGTCGAGCTGGAGGGAATTGGGTCGCATGCGGCCGTACCGGAGGCAAGCGTTGACCCCGTTGTGGCTGCGGCTCATTTGGTCACGGCGCTTCAGTCGATCGTCAGCCGCAATGTAAGTCCGTTGGAGAGCGCTGTGATCAGTGTAACGCGTTTGAACACCGGAACGACTTGGAACGTGATACCGGAGACGGCGGTGCTCGACGGTACCGTGCGAACCTTCGACGAGGAGGTGCGCACAAGGGTGGTTGAACGATTCGGCGAGGTCGTCAACGGGGTTGCCGCCGCATACGGGACGAAGGCCAACTTGCGTTGGATTCAAGGCCCGCCTCCCGTCAACAATGATGCGGACCTGGCGGAGGCGGCCAGGAGGACAGCGGAACGGCTCGGCATCGCCGTCGTTACGCCGAAGCCGTCTCCGGCAGGAGAGGATTTCGCCTTTTACCAGAAACGAATACCGGGCTTTTTCGCCTTTATAGGGACGTCCGGGCCGAAGGAGTGGCACCATCCTGCCTTTGACGTCGATGAACGGGCCTTGTTCATCAGCGCTTCTTATTTCGCCGAATTGGCGTCTGCGGAGCTGAAACGGTTCGCTTCGGAGCTGTAATGCCGGGGAGGGGCGCTTGTCGGAGCGGTACCGGCCGATCTTCTGGAAGGGAAGAAGCCGGCCGTGGAGCCGGGGATGTTTTCATTGTCGCGTTTTACCACCATATCTGGCAGGAGGGAAAACTATGGGAGCAAAGAAAAACATTAAGCTTGGCGCCATTCTGCACGGCGTCGGCGGCAATATTTCCGGATGGCGGCATCCGGATGCGATCACAGACGCCAGCGTCAATTTTGAGCTGTATAAGAAATGGACGCAGAAAGCGGAGGAGGGCAAATTTGACTTCGTCTTTATTGCCGATGGCCTCTATATTACCGAAAAATCAATCCCTCATTTCTTAAATCGTTTCGAGCCTGTCACGATCCTGAGCGCTCTGGCCGGAATCAGTTCGAAGATCGGTTTGGTCGGCACGCTGTCTACCTCCTATAGCGAGCCCTTTACGGTTGCGCGTCAATTCGCCTCCTTGGACATGATCAGTCACGGAAGGGCAGGCTGGAATGTGGTGACTTCGCCGTTGGAAGGCTCTGCGCTAAACTATGGCAAGACGAAGCAGCAGCATCCGTCGCACCCGGAGCGTTACAAGATAGCCGACGAATATCTGGAAGTGGCGACGGGGCTGTGGGACTCCTGGGAAGATGACGCGTTCGTTCGCGACAAGGAGTCCGGCGTTTTCTTCGACCCGTCCAAAATGCACACGCTAAATCATAAGGGTGAGTATTTCTCGGTCAAAGGACCGCTGAATATCGCCCGATCCAAGCAGGGGCAGCCCGTCATCTTCCAGGCGGGGGCGTCGGAGTCCGGAAAAAATTTCGCGGCCAAATGGGCAAATGCCATCTTCACCGGCCAAGAGACGACGGAGGAGGCAAAACAGTACTACGACGACGTCAAGGGCCGGGCTAAAGCACTGGGGCGCAACCCCGATGAAATTGTCATTATGCCCGGTATCGGTCCGATTATCGGCCGGACGCAGGAGGAAGCGGAGCGTAAATATGAAGAAATAGCAGGTCTGGTATCGATTGATAAAGCTTTGGACTTTCTGGGACGCTTCTACGAACATCACGACTTCTCGCAGTATCCGCTTGACGCACCGTTTCCCGATATCGGGGATCTTGGAAGCAACAGCTTCCAGAGCGCAACGGACAAGATGAAAGCCTGGGCCAAGCAGGAGGGTCTCACCCTCCGTCAGGTGGCGCTGCGGGTTGCGACACCGAAGCCGACGTTTATCGGTACGCCGGAAGCCGTTGCCGATAAGCTTCAAGCCTGGTTTGAGGCGGGAGCGGCCGACGGCTTCATTGTCAGTTCAGCCGTGCCAAGGGGACTGGAGGAATTCGTTGATCTTGTCGTGCCGATTTTGCAGCAGCGCGGGTTATTCCGCAAGGAGTACGAATCGGATACGCTGCGGGGCCATCTCGGCTTGCCGGTGCCTGAGAACCGCTACGCGCAGAAACGAAAGGCCGTCACGCAGTAATAAACGTTGGAGAAGAGGATCCCCTCGGAAGACAGCACGAGACTGTCGGTACGGGGGGATTTTCGATTTATATGGAAAAGTTTAAAACATCTTCATTTTCCTCGCGCCTGCTGCTTTGTTTTATCCGATACTCCTTTGGTGAGACGCCGACCATTTTCTTAAACGCTTTGGAAAAGGTAAACAGATCGGGGTATCCGACCGATTGCGCAATTTCCGTCATCGTATAATTGGTCTGCTCTATCAGCTGCTTCGCCTCCTTCATCCGCAGCTGTTGAATGTATTGGATGGGCGTAACCCCGTAAGCTTTGCGAAATTGTTTCGTATAATGGGTTCGGTCCACGCCGACAAACTCTGCTGCACGCTCTACAGTAATCCCTTCCACATAATGAATTTCCAAATATTCCTTTCCTTTCTGAAGCCAGGAGACCGTCCGGTTGTCCTGCGCACTGGGCTGGATATTCGCGCCGGAAAGCTCTTCGAAGATGCTGTAGAACATCCGGAGCCTCGCTAAATCCGTATGCTCGTGAGAGCTGACCAGACGGTAAAATTCCCACATCAGTTGAATAGATTGGGGGGTGAGGGCGTCCGCCGCATGGGGAGTGTGCGGCCGGAGACCGATGCGGTCCAGCAAATGGAGGGCTTGCTTGCCGTCAAACGCAAAAAATATTTTGCGCAAAGGGGCATCCGGGTCCGTGTAATATTCATGTATCACCTGAGGAAACAGGCAAAACATATCATTTTTCTTCAGCCTGAAGGTTTGATGGTTTTGAATGAATGTTCCCTGACCCTCCAGTACAAACAGCAGGTAATAGTATGGAGACGTTCGAGGGCCGATATGGTAGTTAGGCTTTGCTATATTATGTCCCAAGCGGATCGGCCAGGCCGCCCCGGATTTCTCGAATTCGGAGGGGGTGAAAAAGTAAATCTCCAGGTATTCATGATGGTCCTCGCGCATATTGCCAGTCATGGGTTTCACCTCATTTTGCTATGTTTCTCCGGTTGATTTTGTTCATTATTGTATCATAACGCCACAAAATGACAAATTAAAATCACCTCATAATGACATTGACCCCACCCGGGGCGCTTGCTATAGTTTAATCACAAACTATTCCAAGCAGTTTTGTTGGATATCGACCGGTTCACTGGAGAATGTTCAAAAAAGGAGACTACAAGATGAGTAATCAGCAGAAGGAAATTCAGTTTGGGTGGTTTTTGCCTACAGCGGGTGACGGAAAGTATGTGGGGGTGGCACCGGAAAGAAAACCGACACTCGATTATTTGATCCAGGTGGCTCAGGCGGCGGAACATGCCGGATTCGGGTTCGTACTCATTCCGACAGGGGGAGCTTGTATGGATGCCTGGGTCGTCGGGTCCGCCGTGATGAGCCATACGAAGACGCTGCGGCCGTTGGTAGCGGTTCGTCCCGGTTTGACGGCTCCCGTCCTGGCGGCCCGGATGGCTGCGGCGCTGGACATCCTGTCGGAAGGCCGCGCGATGATCAATGTGGTGACGGGCAGCTCGGTTCAAGACTTGGAGGAGCTGGGAGACCCGCTGGCCCATGCTCATGACGAAAGGTACGAAAGAGCACGGGAATATCTCGAGGTCATGACCCGGGCCTGGACACAATCGGGCGGCTTATCCGCTTCGGAATTTACAAGGAGTAACATCGGGTCGGATCCGGAACGGCAGCAGCCTTTTGTCGGCAAGTACTATCAATTTCAGCGGCCGGTAAGTACACCGCTGACGGTCCAAAAACCGTATCCGCCCTTCTATCTCGGGGGCAGCTCTCCGATTGCCAAGAGAGTGGCTGTTGAATATGCAGATACATTCCTCATGTGGGGCGAGCCGCATGCCTGGATTCAAGAGCAAATCAAGGAAATCGAGAGCATACGAGCGGAGTACCGTGCGGAAAAGGGCATTGACCGTCCTCTGCGCTATGGCCTTCGAGCCCAGGTTCTTGTGCGCGACACGGAAGAGGAAGCTTGGGCTGCGGCATGGGAACTGATCAGCAAGGTATCTCCGGAGGCCATAGAACAGGCGCAGCGGCAGTTTGCCCAAACGGACGCAACGAACCAACGCAGGCAGAATGAATTGAGGGAGCAATCCAGGAACGATCGCTTCGTAGTCGGCCCTAATCTGTGGACGGGACTGTCGCTGGTGCGGTCCGGGGGAGCGATTCTCATCGTCGGCACCGCTGAGCAGGTGACTGACCGGCTGCTGGAATACGCTGAACTCGGCGTATCGACCTTCATCCTGTCAGGCTATCCCCACCTGGAGGAAGCGGAAATTTTCGGACGGGAAGCACTGCCGCTTTTCCGCAAAAAATGGGCACAAAAGCAGCAATCATAATCCAAATATGGAGTACAGGAGGTCTTCATGGTGAAATGGAATCAAGTTAGATCGATCTTATTGGCTGGCGCCGTATCCTCAATTTCCCTATTATCTGCTTGCGGCGGAACAAGCGGAGGAACAGCGTCTCCATCGGCTCCGGCTTCGGATGCCGCGTCTCCGCAGGCTTCCGACAAGCCGGTCACGATCAGCTTCCTTCATTGGCGGGGTGAGGACGTAAAGTCCTTTAACGGCATCATTGAGCAGTTCCAGAAGGAATATCCGAACATTAAAGTAGAGATGCAAACGATGCCTTCCGATCAGTATCAATCCACAGCGCAGGCGAAGCTTGCCGACGGATCCGTAGGCGACGTTTTTACCTCCTTCCCGGGAGCCCAGTTTCAGGCGTTATCGAAGGCAGGCATTTTTAAGGATCTCACTGGAGAGAAATTTCTGGAGAATTTCAACGAGCCTTTAATTCAGGTCGGGAAGAAAGACGGGAAGCAGCTTGCCATCCCTTATCAGCTCGTATATAACGATCCCATCTATAACGTGAAGCTGTTTGAGAAATACAATCTGACCCCGCCGAAGGACTGGGAAGGCTTTCTGGCGCTTTGCGAGAAGCTGAAGTCGAACGGCATTATTCCGATTGCGTTCGCGGGGGCCGATATCGGTCCGGGACAGTTGATGAACACGATGGTCATGAACAACGGACCGGCCGATATCTTTACGAAGGTCGAAGCAGGAGAAGCGAAGCTGACCGATGAATTTTGGGTAAAGACGTTAACGCAGTTCAAAGAGTTAAACGATAAAGGCTATTTCCAGCCGAACGCACTTGGCACGAAGGATGCCGCAGCAGGCGCACTGTTCATCCAGGAGAAGGCGGCCATTCTGGCCAGCGGTTCTTATCAGCTGGCGCAGAACAAGCAGCAGAATCCGAATCTGGTGCAAAAGCTGCTCGCTCCGATCACTGTCACCGCCGACAAAGCCGTCTATGAAGGCGTTCATACAAGCACCTTCCTGTTGGCGGTAAATAACAAGTCCAAGCATCCGGAAGAAGCTAAGAAATTTATTGAGTTCTTAAGCCGCAAGGATATCGCGGGCCAATATGCAAACGAGACAGGGCAGAATGTGACCGTTAAGGATGTGCAATACACCACCGATGAGCTGAAAGCAGCGGCAGAATGGGCGAATAAGAAAACCTTGTTCCAGCCGCGATTTACGATTACAAATGCCGAGAATCAAAAGGCGGTCACCAATTCCATTCAAGCCGTGTTGAGCGGCAAATCGCCAGAGGATGCTGCGAAGGAAGCGCAGGCGATTGTCGATCAGCAGCTAAAGAAATAAGCGATGAGAAATCGTAAGGCTCTATGGCTTTTTATTCTGCCCGGCACCTTGCTCTATGGTTTTTTGTTTCTGTATCCGACGATATCGGGTTTATTCTATTCCTTCACCAACTGGGACGGCGTTTCGCCGTCCTATCGGTTCATTGGCTTGGACAATTACATCCATACGGTACAAAACATTGTGTTCCAAAAAGCGTTGGCCAATAATGTAAAGTTTATGTTGGTTGTCGTTCTTTTTCAAACGCTCATTTCGTTATCCTTGGCGTTGCTTTTGGTCAAAAATACAAAAATCAACGTATTTCTGCGCGCCCTTTATTTCTTTCCAACCATTTTGTCCTCGGTTTCCGTGGGACTGATCTGGGCATTTATTTACGACCCTTCCATCGGCCTGTTGAATACGGGATTGCAACAGGCGGGGCTTCAAGCCTGGACGCAGAGCTGGATCGGAGATGTGAAGATCGCATTGTATTCGATTGCGGCCGTTCAGGTTTGGGCGCATGCCGGACAGATGATGATCGTATTCGTCGCCGGGCTGCACTCCATCCCTGTGGAGCTGTATGAGGCGGCGAAAATAGACGGCGGCGGACGATGGCAGGTTTTTCGTATGGTCACCTGGCCGCTGCTGGCTCCGTCGGCAACGATTGTAGTGGCTTATACCACGATTCAGTCGTTCAAAGCGTTCGATCTCATTTTTACGATGACCGATGGGGGGCCAAACTATTCGACTGAAATTTTAACGACTTATATTTATCACCTGGCCTTTGCCAGCTATTCCTTCGGAGAGGCTTCGGCCGTTTCGGTATTGTTTCTCATTTTATTGTCTGTTCTGACGGTACTGCAGTTTAAAGCCCTGCGGGCAGACCGTGTATCGTATTAAAGAGAGGTTGAAGCGTCATGCTGATGAAATGGACTGGCCGACTGATACTGTTTCTGTATGCGCTGCTGATCGCGCTGCCTCTGTATGTCGTATTGATTTCCGCGTTCAAGTCGCCGCAGACGTTTTTTGCCAACCCGCTGAACTGGCCCAAGCCGTTCACGTTGACTAATTTTGTGTCCATGTTCAAGGAGCAGCCGATCTGGAGCTATTTTCTGAACAGCATCATCGTAACCTTGGGTTCCGTACTGTTGGAGCTCTTGCTTGGCAGCATGATCGCTTATGCGATTTTTCGCCTCGGAGGCAAAATGGGCAAAGGGATCTTCGCGTTGTTCGCAGCGGGTCTGATCGTTCCTTCGCAGGTGAACATGCTGCCGATCTACTCGCTTGCGCACAAGCTGGGCTGGTCTGATCAGCTGTACGGACTCGTGCTGGTCACCGTCGCCTTATTGCTGCCGGTGACGGTCTTTATGCTGGCGGGCTTTATGCAGCTGCTCAGCAAGGAAATTCTAGAAGCGGGGAGCATCGACGGAGCGGGAGAGTGGACGCTGTTTACCCGATTTGCCCTGCCGTTGTCCGCCCCCTCGATCGCAGCTGCGGCCTCGTTCCTGTTCGTGATGGTATGGAATGACCTATTGATTCCAATGCTGATGATTAACGGCAAGTCAAAGCTGACGCTGCCGCTGGCCATGCTGCAGTTTCGCGGAGAGTATGTCACCAATTATCCTATGCTTTTAACGGGAGTTGTGGTCACCTCGGTGCCGATGGTTCTGCTGTTTCTGTTCCTCCAGCGCTATTTCGTTGCAGGACTTACCGCGGGTTCGCTTAAGGGCTGACGTCAGGACTTATTGAAAATAAGGATGGCCAGAATGGTTCTTTGCCATATAAACTCTCTCCAGGTATGTCACAGATCATTGCGATTTGCTGTGATTGCAATCACACAGCCGGGCGGTTTCAGCTATTATACTTGGCTCATGGAAAGCAAACAGCTTGTGACAATGGAGGGAATGGTTATGCTAAGCAAAGAAACGATTCGGATCATCAAGTCAACCGTGCCGGTATTGGAAATCCACGGAGTGAACATTACCAAACGTTTTTATCAGCTGTTATTTTTGAATCATCCGGAACTATTGCATATTTTTAATCATGCGAATCAGAAGCAGGAACGGCAGCAGACCGCTCTTGCGAATGCCGTCTACGCCGCGGCCATGCATATCGATCATTTGCCGGCTATTCTCCCCGCTGTAAAGCAGATTGCACATAAGCACCGCAGCATTGGCATTCAGGCGGAGCATTACCCGATCGTCGGGAAATATTTGCTTGTCGCCATCCAGGATGTGCTGGGCGAGGCCGCAACGGAGGAGATTATAGCGGCATGGGCTGAAGCCTATAAAGTCATTGCTGATGTTTTTATTGGCATGGAAGCCGGCATGTATGAGCAGTCCGCGCGGCAGGCCGGCGGCTGGGAAGGGTATCGGGACTTTGTGGTGAAGCGCAAAGTGAAAGAGAGTGACGTGATCTCGTCGTTTTACCTTGTTCCCCGGGATGGCGGGCCGTTGGCCGGTTTTGAACCAGGGCAATACGTAAGCGTCAAGCTGGAAATTCCCGGGGAAGAATATACTCAAATTCGGCAATACAGCCTTTCCGATGCTCCCGGGAAACCGTACTACCGCATCTCCGTCAAACGCGAAGAGGGGCATCCGGATCGCCCGGCAGGCAAGGTGTCCGTATATTTGCACCTGCAGGTGAAGGAAGGCGATATCCTCCGGTTATCGGCTCCCGGCGGTGCCTTCACGTTAAACCGCGAGGACCCGCGTCCGGTTGTTTTGATCAGCGGCGGAGTCGGAATAACACCGATGATGAGCATGCTGAATACACTGGCAGATACGGATCCGCAGCGTCCGGTGATCTTCATACACACGGCTGTGAACGGAAACATGCATGCCATGAGGGAGGAAGTTAAATCGCTGCTGCCCAAGCTTCCTCATTTATCGGTTTACTTCTGTTATACAAGACCGACGGATTCCGATAAAACGGCCCGTGTGCACCATCATGAGGGATACTTGAACCTGCCGTGGATGAAAACGGTGATTCCGACCACGGATGCCCAATTCTATTTTTGCGGTCCGGTTTCGTTGATGAAGACGGTATACCGGGCATTGAAAACCTGGGGTATTCCCGCAGCCGATATGCATTATGAATTTTTCGGACCGGCGGTGAGTCTGGACGATGTCGCCGAGCCGGCGGGAGCAGGCGGCTAACCCGATCTGAATTTAAACGTCGGCTTTATTCGATTGGGCCCGCAGCAGCCTGTTGACCGTCTCGCGACGGAGCCCGATCAGTTGGCCGATTTCGTCTTGTGTGAGCACATCCGTCAAAGGTTTGGGTCCGATATAGGTTGCAAACCATTGCTGCAGCTTTCGCAGTTTGTCCGCAGGAGCGATTTGGCTCAATTGGTCTATTCTTTGCTGCATCATGCGAAGCTTGTCCTGCAGGAGCCGGGCGATCTCAAGGCATTTCTCGGGCTCCTGTTTCAAGCTGCCGTACCACTGCTGCGGGGGAAGCGTTTCGATTTCGCTTGTTGTAAGTGCAATAGCCGTTGCGTGATAAGGCATTGGACTGATCAAGGAATGATGAGGAATGATTTCCCCGGGTACGATGATATTGATTAAAACCGGATTTCCGTTTTCGTGTAAGCGTACGATTTTGAGCAGTCCGCTTTTTACGTGATAGAGGGGGCCGGTTTCCCCTTGGCGAAACAGTGTCTCACCCTTATGCAGCAGCATCCCAAACACCTCATTTATTGGAAACGCCCGATGGTTTATGACGGGCGTTTTTTACTTATTTAAAGATATAGACTTTTCCGGACGGTTGCAAGAACATACGAATGGAGAAGGGAGACCGCGTTAAGCAGGAATCCCTTTCAATGCATCTTCCCTTGGAACTGTGTTATGATACTTGTATACTGGAATGGACAAAGGGGAAGTCTTATGCAAAATATTCAACAATTTAAATCGGAATTTTTCAAAGCGTTGGCTCATCCGATGAGAATCCGGATTCTTGAAGTGTTAAGCGAAGGAGATAAGAATGTCAACGAACTGCAAAATATATTAGGCTCTGAAGGTTCGGCCGTTTCGCAGCAGCTGGCCGTGCTGCGGAATAAGAATGTGGTTTATGGCCGAAAAGAGGGGACTTCCGTCATTT
This sequence comes from Paenibacillus sp. Pae15, assembly GCF_024519685.1. Classification (NCBI taxonomy): domain Bacteria; kingdom Bacillati; phylum Bacillota; class Bacilli; order Caryophanales; family Paenibacillaceae; genus Paenibacillus; species Paenibacillus sp. Pae15. The sequence continues at coordinate 41,547 of NZ_JALJRM010000005.1, forward strand.
ATTCTTTACGCGATCCATTAATTAAGGATCTGTTGGCTGTGGCCAAACAAATTTTCGATAATCACCTGGTCGATGCGATTACGCTGCTGGAAGATATCCGTAAAGATTAGTTCCGAACAAGGAAAAGGGCAGGAAATGAAGCGTGGTTTCGCTTTAAATCGATTTGATGATTGTACTTTAAAGAGATGATCATTCTTGGCATTTGACAAAGGTGGAACAGGGACGTATCATCCTTTATATATTCAAATAATCAAATATTTAAAGAAAAGAAGGTTAGTCCGAATGAAACCCACTGGCAGATTTAAAGGTTATACCATGATTGCTTTTCGCAAAGATCTGGTTTCCGGACTGATTGTGGGGGTTATTGCCATTCCGCTTGGAATGGCTTTTGCCATTGCATCCGGCGTCAAGCCGGAGTATGGGATTTACACAACCATCGTAGCCGGAATTTTAATTTCCTTACTGGGGGGCTCTAAATTTCAAATCGGCGGGCCGACCGGCGCATTTATTCCGGTCCTGCTTGCCATCGTATTGCAGTATGGATATGAAAACCTGCTGATTGCCGGATTTTTGGCCGGGATACTTCTCGTCCTGATGGGAATATTTAGATTAGGGACTCTGATCCGGTTTATTCCGAAGCCTGTCACGATTGGCTTTACCGCCGGCATCGCCATTATCATATTCAGCGGCCAGATCGCCAATTTTTTGGGCTTGCGCGATATCGCCAAACATGAAGATTTCTTTTCCAATATGAAAGAAATCGCCATCCACCTACCGACGTTTAACGGCTACAGCATTCTGACGGCGTGTATTTGTTTGGTGATTCTTTTATTGTGTTCCCGGTTTACGCCTAAAATTCCGGGGGCATTAATAGGGCTTATCGTTTCCAGTGTGGTTGCTACTTTGTTGTTTAACGGGGAAGTGGCTACGATCGCTTCGACCTTCGGGCCTATTCCAAACACCCTGCCGCACTTCCAATGGCCGTCTCTGACCTGGGAGAAAATCGAAATGATGCTGATCCCGGCTTGTATTATTGCCATGTTAGGCGGAGTTGAATCGCTTTTGTCCGCGCTGGTTGCCGATGAAATGACAGGAACCCGTCACAACAGCAACCGGGAATTAATCGGTCAAGGCATTGCCAATATGGTGACTCCGTTATTCGGAGGCATACCGGCTACCGGGGCCATTGCACGGACGGCAACCAATATTAAAAATGGCGCCGTTTCCCCCATGTCGGGTATTATTCACGGCTTTATTGTACTATTGGTGCTGCTTCTACTGGCACCGTACGCATCCCTTATTCCGCTTGCAAGCATGGCTCCGATTTTAATGATGGTCGCCTGGAATATGAGCGAGCGCAAAGAATTCGTACGTATCCTAAAGACGAAAACCAATGATTCCATCATTCTCTTGGTCACATTTTTATTAACCGTATTTACAACGCTGACCATCGCAGTAGGGATAGGTTTAATTTTATCCGTATTATGGTTTGTCAAGCGAATGAGTGACTTGAATACCGTTTACGAAATGCCGTCGAACCATTCGGCCAAGCAAGTGAAGGTGAAAGCGCTTATGGACGCCGACAGCCGGGAATTGCACCATATGAACATTTATACGATTGAAGGGCCTCTTTTTTTCGGGACAGCTCTTCCTTTGGAAGAGAGTATTCTCGGCAATCTGCATCATAAGTCAAAGATACTGCTGCTTCAGATGGGGAAGGTTCCGTATATCGATACGACAGGGGCGGCCCATCTGGACCGGCTGATCGGGCATGTGGTGAAATCGGGCGGTGTGGTGCTGTTATCGGAAATAGGGCAGCAGCCCTTATCCATTCTGGAAAGGACAGGGCTGCTCCAACGTGTAGGTCGTGATCACGTATTCGGTCATACGAGCGAGGCGATCGAATTTGCTATAAAAAGACCGGCGAGAATCCGCTATGCCGAAAGCACAGCGATGAAATAATTTCGCCTGACGGCATGTCCATGGTGCTGCGAACCGGTACATCCGGCCGGCGCCTGAGAACGATCCGGAAGGCCGGCTGCACCGAAAATGGGCCGACCAACTGCAGTTAAAACGACTGCGGTTGAGTCGGCCCCGATTTTATGTACCCATCTTGTTAAGAGCGCCATGAAGAACAGGGTCGTCCCTCCGTCATTTTCATGACTATTGGAACGGCCCTTTTTCAATTAAGGATGAATGTTCTTTATAAGGTTAGACCGATTTGGGAACACTGTTTTTGATCGGTTGAGTTTCTTCCGCCGTTTGTCCTGCTGCGGATTCAAGCTGCCCGCCAGGATGAAATTCGTTTTCCGATTTGGCGACGATGACGGTGGCTACGCCGTTGCCGATCAGATTCGTAATGGCGCGCGCTTCCGACATGAACCGGTCGACGCCGAGGAGCAGAGCCATACCCGCCAGAGGGATGGAAGGAAAGGCGGCCAAAGTGGCGGCAAGCGTGATGAATCCCGAACCAGTGACGCCCGCCGCGCCTTTTGAGGTTACCATCAGTATGCCAAGCAGCGTAAGCTGCTGCCAGATGGTCATTTCCACCCCGGATGCCTGGGCGACAAACATGGCGGCCATCGACAGGTAGATGGCCGTGCCGTCCAGATTGAACGAGTAGCCGGTAGGGACGACCAAACCGACGACCGACTTGGAACAGCCGTATTTTTCGAGCTTATCCATCATGCGCGGCAGTGCCGACTCGGAGGAAGAAGTGCCCAACACCAGCATGATTTCCTCTTTAATGTAAGCGATAAATTTAAATATGCTGAAGCCGTATGCTTTGGTGATCATTCCGAGAACGACAATGATAAACAAAGCCATCGTAATATAAACCGAACCCATCAGCTTTCCTAAAGAAGTAAGGGACTCAATCCCGAATTTGCCGATCGTATACGACATGGCGCCGAAGGCGGCAATCGGAGACACTTTCATGACCATGTTTACGACACCGAAAAAGGCGTGCGAAAGCTTATCGAACAGATCAATGACCGGCTTGGCCTTGTCGCCCATAGCGGTCAAAGACAAACCGAACAGGATCGCAAAGAACAGAATCGGCAGCAGATCTCCGCCGGCCATGGCGGCGACGACATTATCGGGTACGATGCCTACAAGAAAGTCGACAAAGCCGTGATTGGATTGTTCCGCCGCTTTCTCCGTGTACTTGGAAATGTCTCCGGTTGCTTTGGAAGCGTCGATCCCTGCACCCGGTTTAACCAAGTTGACAACCACAAGACCGATCGCCAGAGCGATCGTGGTAACGATTTCGAAATATAAAAGCGCTTTCCCGCCGATGCGGCCAACTTTTTTCATATCGCCCATGTTTGCGATCCCGTGCACAACGGTAAAGAACACGATAGGCGCAATAACCATTTTGATTAACTTGATAAAGACATCTCCAAGGACTTTCAATTTTTCGCCCGTTGCGGGAAAGAAATGTCCAAGGAGGATGCCTAGTATGATGGCAATAACGACTTGAACGGTTAAGTTTCTCAAATTGATCCGGAATTTCATGGGACAGCCTCACTTTCACTTTTTTGAAAACGTTTTTTCGTGTCCCAAGTGTATTAAAGAAAGCGGATCAAAACAATAATACGGTCATATTGTTTGTTTAGTATCTTTTGGTCAACGGATCTCATTCATCAAGTTTTTCCCGATGATGACGGTGAATTCCTCGTATAACGGCTCAAAGCGTTTTTTCCAGAGGACCTTTTCCTCATCGGAGAGCGTGATGATTTGCAGAGACTGATTTTGAAGAAGGGATTGCAGCTGATTCTGGTGCAATAACGATTCACGGTTGTTCCAATCCGACGTTTCCCTTAACGCTTCCTGGAGAAGCTGCTGTACGTCGGGAGGGAGATTCTCCCAAAACCGCTTGTTGAATGTGACGACATAGCCAAGATAACCGTGGTTGCTTATCGTCATAAAACGCTGAACCTGGTACAGCCGTTTGCTTAGAATATTGGAGATGGTATTCTCCTGCCCATCCGCTCTGCCAGTCTCCAGCGTCCGGTAAAGTTCATTAAAAGGCGTGCTGATCGTCGATGCGTTCAGCGCTTTAAACTGCCGCTCCAACACCGTGCTTGGCTGAATCCGGAATTTCAGGCCTTGAAAGTCTTCAGGCGTCCGCAGCGGACGGACGTTATTGGTGACCTGCCGGAAGCCGTTATGCCAGAAGGCGGCTCCTTTCAAACCTTTAGCCTCCAGCGTCGCGAGCAGGCGCTGACCCAAAGCTCCTTGAAGGGATCGGTCGACTTCCTCCTGATTCTGAAAAAGGAACGGGAGATCCATGACAAGCCACATGGGATCGATTTTGTTCATATTAGAAAATGAGGGAGCGATCATTTGAACGTCGTCATGCTGCAGGGCGGCGATTTCGGTGTCTTCCGTGTACAGCATGCCGTTCGGGAACACCTGGACTTCGACACGGTCCTGCGACTTCTCTTTGACGAGCTGGGCAAAATGAGCCGCGGCGAGTCCTTTGGGCGTATTCTCGGCGACGACGTGGCTGAATTTGATGATAATCCGGTCTTTGAGGCCGGTAAACTCCTCATCGTAAGGCAGTTCGCCTTTGATATCAGGTTGAAAACCGATGACATATGCGGCAAGCAAGCCAAGCACAAGAAAGATGCCGATTCCCGCAACCGTTTTGATATGAACTCACCTCCGGGTTATTGCTATTTCAGCCCTATTATTTCACAATAAGGTAGAAAAATAAACCGCACGAAAGGAAGGGGAAACGGTGAACCGGCTGCGCATCTATTGGAAAATCATGCTTCTTTCGTTCGGATTGGTCCTTTTCTCCCTCTTGATTGGCGGCATTGTACTGATCGGCAGCCTTACCCGGCTCAAGGAGGATGAACTGAGAAACCGGCTTACGATAACGGCGCAAACCGTTGCCAATCTGCCGAATGTCATCGAAACCATCGATGATCCCGATGCCGCGGCTCATATTGCTCCGGTTGCGGACAAGATCCGGATTTTAAATCGTGTCTCCTATATCAGCGTGCTTGACATGAACCGGAGACGATTGTCCCATCCGTTATCGGAGCGCATCGGCGGAACGTTCGCCGCAGAAGAGAACGAGACGGCATTCGCCGAGCACACGTATGTCTCAAAGGTGCGAAACGAAGCGGGCGTCGGCCTTCGGGCTTTTGTACCGGTCATGAACGCCGCGCATGAGCAGGTCGGGGTGGTCGTGGCGGGCGGCCTGCTCCCGGGTATAGATGAGCTGATCCGCGAGGAAAAACGTCCGCTCGCCGTTACTTCCCTGATATCGCTTCTGTTCGGCATCTTCGGCTCCGTACTGCTGGCCCGCCATATCAAGCGGCAGATGTTTAATCTGGAGCCCCAGGAAATCGCCAGAATGTTCAGAGAACGTACGGCGGCGTTCCAGGCGATGCAGGAGGGGATTATTGCCATCGACCGGAGCGGAGTCATTACGATATTCAATGAACGCGCCAAACAAATTTTCGGCATAAAACATGATGCGACGGGACGGGCCATCGGCGATGTCATTCCGGAAACCCGGCTGATGGAAGTGCTCGATTCGGGACAGCCGGCGCTGGGCAAGGAACTGAAATTCGGAGGGACGATCCTGTGGAGCAACCTGATTCCGATCCGCGAGGCGGGGGATACGGTCGGAGCCATCGGGATCTTCCAGGATCGGACGGAAGTGACGAGGATGGCCGAGGAATTGACCGGCGTACGTGAATTTGTCCATGCTCTACGGGCGCAAAATCATGAGCATATGAACAAGATACACACCGCGGCGGGATTGATTCAGCTTGGAAAACAGCAGGAGGCGCTCAATTACCTGTTCGAAATCGCAGATCAGCAGGAAGAGATTACGCGGTTTCTGCAGCAGCATTTTGACGATGACGGCGTGGCCGGACTGCTTCTGGGCAAGATCAGCCGCGGCAAGGAGCTTGGCATTGAGCTCCGCATTAACCCGAACAGCAGATTGAAACGCTTTCCGGAGCTTCTTGACCGCCATGACTTCGTACTGCTGCTCGGTAACCTGATCGAAAATGCCTTCGATGCCCTTGCCGATGTGGAAGCCGAGCATAAAGAAGTATATGTCAGCATTGAGCAGAATGAGGAACTGCTGTCCATCGCGGTCGAAGACAACGGGTGCGGCATGTCGCAAGAGACGATTGACCGCATGCTAGAACGCGGTTTTTCCACCAAGGAGGGGGAGAATCGGGGGATGGGCCTGTATTTGCTGAACGATATTGTAACCAAAGGCAACGGCAAGTTAACATGTGAATCGTCGGTCGGTTTGGGCACAACGATGGAAATCATATTTCCGATGAAAGGCGGGACAGGTACACGTGATGAATAACACAGAGAAGCCGTATTTTCGGGTGCTGTTGATTGAGGATGATCCTATGGTCCAGGAAGTGAACCGCCAGTTTGTGGAGCAGGTGGAAGGTTTTCATGTTGTAGGCATGGCAACCAACGGTTTAGAGGGACTGAAGCTGATTGAGCAGTTGAAGCCGGATCTGGTCTTTCTTGACATCTTCATGCCCTCGCTTGACGGAATTGCCACCCTGCAGCGCATCCGCTCTGCAACGATGCCTGTCGACGTGATCGTCGTGACGGCTGCCAAAGATGCCGAGACCGTGCGTTCGATGATGCGCAACGGCGCGTTTGATTATATCATTAAACCGTTCAAGATCGAACGGGTTCACAAGACGTTGGAGCGGTACCGTGAACGGCACATGACGCTTAAGCCCGGAGCATCGGTAACCCAGGATCAGTTGGATAACATTCTGATTAGCGGCGAATCCGCAGGTGAAGCGGAAATGAAGAAAACGCCGGTGGATTATTGGCAAATTTCGTCTGACGATCTGCCTAAAGGGCTTAATGCGGCGACGCTTAAACAGGTGCTCAGCGTCATGGAGCATCAGGGCGGCCGCCTGTCCGCGGAGGAAACGGCTGCAGGAGTAGGCATCTCCCGCGTGACGGCAAGACGATACCTGGAATTTCTTGAGAAACGCGGGATCGTGCGTCTCGAGGTACATTACGGCACGATAGGCCGTCCCGTCAATAGATATGAATTGCTGCATGATCAAAACGACCAAAAATAAGTGCGATAACGAAATAGATAGGACGATCGCGGGAACGGTTGAAAAACAACCTTGCTTACGATCGTTTTTTTGTTGATTTTTTTAAAAAACTTATATACAAGAATGGTAGTGTGGTTGTATACTAGTGTGGGAGGAGTTGATCCAGATTGGAATGGGGAAGAAAGATGATGGCCAGATCTACCCGGGATCATGTGTATCAATTACTAAGAGAAAACATTTTAAACATGCAGTTGGAACCCGGAACCAACATTTCGGAGAATGAGATTTCTGAAAAATTCACAGTGAGCCGAACCCCGATAAGGGAAGCTTTTCTTCGCTTGGCTCAAGAGGGCCTGCTGGAAATATATCCACAAAAAGGTACCGTTGTTTCTTTGATTGATCTGGAACGGGTGGAAGAAGCCAGATTTATGCGCGAGCAGGTAGAAAAAGCCGTCATTCTTTTGGCTTGTGACCATTTTCCAAAGGAATATCTCTTTGAGCTTGAAAAAAATCTGAGAATGCAGGAGCTTTGCACTCAGGAGCACGACTATACCAAATTGTTTGAACTGGACGAGCAATTCCATCAAACGATCTTTGAAGGCTGCAATAAAAAGCGCTCATGGCAGACGATTCAATCCATGAAGATGGACCTGGACCGGATTCGTATGCTGAGATTGGCTACGGATTACAATTGGACCGACATTCTGATGCAGCATCAAGAGATCGTACAAGTGATCAAAGAACGGCGGTCCGATCGGGCTGAAACCATCATACGGCAGCATCTGAATCTGGTTATTCACGATCGGGATGCGTTGAAAATGAAATATCCCGCCTTTTTCAAATAGATAAAGCGCTTCCTTGCAAACAAGGAGCGGATCGGATTTGAAAGCGGATACATATTCTGAATTAACATAAGGTGGTGATAAGGGGCAACGGATGAAGGTTCTTTTTGTAAACGCTTTAATTCATATGATCATTAGGAGGTCAAAAACATGAAGAAAGCACTCATTTCCATTCCGCTTGCTGTTCTTACAGCAACAACGCTGCTTGCAGGATGTTCAAGTAACGAAGAGGCGCCAGCTTCACCCGGCAGCGCTTCTACGGACCCGGTTGAATTGAATCTTTGGGGAGGCCATCCGGAAATCGATCCCTGGTATAAGAAAATGGCTGAAGAATATAAAAAAGAGAAGCCCAATGTAAACGTGACGATTTCATCGTTTCCTCTGCGTGACTTTGAAAAGAAAATTGCAGCGGCCCTGCCTTCCCAAAGCGCTGCGGAAATTGTAACGATCAATCCTGTCGTGGCTTTGCGATATATTGAAGGCGATATGCTGCATAAGGCCCCGGAAGATCTGGCCAAATTGGTCAACACGGAGAGCAGCTTCCCTAAGATCATTTCGGAGACCGCAAATTATAACGGCAATGTATACGGCATTCCGCTTCATATATCGAAAGCCGTTTTATTCTATAACAAAAAAATGTTTGAAGAAGCGGGTCTTAGCGGTCCTCCGACCACGATGGATCAATATTTGGAGTATGCGCAAAAAACAGCAAAACGAGACGCGTCCGGAAAGCTGATTCGAGCCGGACAATCTCTCCGCTTGAGCGGCGGCGGCAGCGGCGTTGCCGAGAAATTCTGGGTTTTGCTCATGCAAAACGGCGGCAGCGTCGTGAAGAAAATAAGCGACGGGCAATATAAAGCGAATTATGACAACGATGCGGGTTTGAAGACGGTTCAAATGTATGTGGACATGGTTCACAAATATAAAACCGATGATCCGACATTGAAGCACGATGCAGAAGCTTTTGAAATGGAAGCGGCGGCCTTCTTCTCACGGGAGTCCTGGGTGGTCGGCGATATTCAGAAGAAAGCTCCAAATCTGCAGTATGATACGGCCCCCATGCCGAAGGCGACTTTGGTTGTTCCTTTTAACTTCCATGTCAGCAAGTCGGCGGAAGGCAATGTTGCGGCGGCCGCTTGGGACTTCATTCGCTTTATGATGAAGCCTGAAAATCAAGTGGAGCTGATGCGCATGACCGGCTGGCAGCCCGCAAGGGAGGATTTGGATTTGGAGAGCCTGTTCAAGGAAGTCCCTCAATACAAGAGCTTCTTTGAAAAACGTGAATTGGAAACGTATCCGCCACTGCCGGAGTTTGATGAAATTATGACCAAGTTTGCAGACAGGCTTGCCAATAAAATATTTACCGATGCCAGCTTAGTGGACAATCCGGACAAAATCAGAGCGTTGTTGGCCGAGGCTGCCAAGGAAACGAATGACATCTTGAAACAATACGGACATCTGGCTCCATAATCAATGACAAATTGGCAGATTCGGTCATTGTATGGCCGGATCTGTCAATATCCTAATGGAAGGGGAATCGTTCTCTTGTCATCAACAACGATTAAACCGGAAGGTTCGCCGGCTAAACGTGTGAAGCGTTCCAATAAACTGACAAGATCAGCGACTTGGTTTTGTTTCCTGGGATTGCTGCCGATCCTTGCCTTATTTACTTATATCCGTCTCATTCCTATTGTCAAAACGTTCTATATGAGTCTGTTTCAATGGGACATGGTTTCTCCTAAGAAGCCGTTTATCGGCTTGCAAAACTACATCACCTTGTTCCAGAATGAAAACTTTCTGATCTCGTTGAAAAACACGACGATTATCGCTTTTAATGTCTTTCTATTCAGCGTACCGTTCGCTTTAATGTTAGCCGTGCTTATATTAAACCAGGTTCGGTTCAAGTCATGGTATGAGGCCATCTACTTCCTGCCCTTTATTGCACCCATGGTTCCGGTGACGGTGATTTGGAAATGGATTCTGGATGCGAACAATGGATTAATGAACTACTTTATTTCATTCTTCGGCATTTCCTCCAAAGCGTGGCTGCTGGATCCCAAGCTGGCTATTGTTTCGGTCATTATGCTGACCGTATGGAAAACGCTCGGGTACAATATGGTCATTTTCATGGTAGGGCTTAAAGGGATTTCCAAAGAATACTACGAAGCGGCTGCCATTGACGGAGCGACGGGGATTAAGGCGTTTTGGCACATTACGGTGCCGATTCTCAAGCCCATCACGGTGTTTGTCTCGGTCATCACCTTAATCCACAGCTACAATGTATTTAGTCAAATCTATATTCTGGCATCCGACGTGCAAGGCGCTCCGGGTTATGTGGTAAGGGTGCTTGTGTACGACATGATCGAGAACGGATTCCGCTTCTTTAAAATGGGATATGCTTCTGCCGAAGCCGTTATTTTATTCTTGATCGTACTCGCTTTAACGTTGATTCAATTGGGATTGGCTAAAGAAAGAACGTCCTCGAAGAAGGGGCTGAGCTGATGATTCGTACTGTACGTTTACAAAACATACTGGCGGGAAGCGTTCTGATGCTGGGCTCGATCGTCATGCTGATCCCTTTTATCTGGATGATTCTGACGGCATTCAAAACAGCTCCGGAACTGAACCAATGGCCGCCCAGTATGTGGCCGCAGCAATGGAACCTGCACAATTTTGCAGAGGTGTTTAGTAAAGTGGAAATTCCACTGTACTTGAGAAACAGCTTGGGCATGGCCTTGATCTCAGCGGCGTCGATCGTTTTTACTTCGACGTTATCGGGATATATATTCGCCAAGTTCCGGTTCAAAGGCAAGAACTTCTTGTTTGCGCTCGTTCTGGCAACGGCGATCGTCCCTTTTGAGATTTATATGATCCCGCTCTATTTGCAAATGAAGGAATTGGATTTAATCAATACCTTCCAAAGCTTGTTTATCCCTTATTTGATTATGAGCTTCGGGATCTTCTTCATGAGGCAAAACATCATTCAACAAATTCCCGATGAAATCATTGAATCCGCAAGAGTGGAAGGTGCGTCGGAGTGGGGAATTTTTGTTAGAATTATTGTTCCGCTTTGCAAATCTCCGATGAGCGCACTGGCCATTTTTGCCTATATCGAGGCATGGAATGCTTTCGTTTGGCCGCTTCTTGTCATGGGGAAGAAAACCTACTATACGATGGAGCTTGGGCTGGCCATGCTGCAATCTTCATTCGGAATAGAGCTCAATATTATCTCAGCCGGTGCAGTGATTTCCGTTTTGCCGATTCTCATAGTGTTTATCTTCTTGCGCAGATATATTATCGAAAGCGTGAGTATGACCGGACTGAAGTAGAATCCTTTAGACTTTGCAGGTGGTGAAAAGCGTGGCTGCGAATCAGATCGAATTAAAGCCGTTTAAATTATCGAGAAACCGGGTTTGGCGAACATATGCCGGAGGGGAATGCCTGGAGCGGTGGCAGGGCGGCTCCCATCCATCGGACAGCTCTTTTCCCGAGGAATGGGTAGCCTCGACGGTGATCGCTTCGAATGCAGGAAGAGAAGAAGTGGTGGAAGGATTAAGCGAGATTGTACTGGAGAATGGAAAGTCCATCACTTTAAAGGATCTCATCCGTTCCAATCCGGAAGATATCTTAGGCCGTCGGCATACGGCGAAATATGGTTCCGAAACGGCGGTGCTGGGGAAAGTTCTGGACGCCGGGGAGAGGCTGACGATTCAGGTTCATCCGGACCGTGAATTCGCGCAATCCGCCTTCCAATCCGTATTCGGCAAAACGGAGGCCTGGTATATTCTCGGAGGCCGCACCATCGGCGGGGAAGATCCGTATGTGCTGCTCGGGTTCAAACCGGGAATGACGCAGGCCAAATGGAAGCAGCTTTTTGAAGATCAGGATATTCCGGGCATGATCGGCGCGCTGCATAAAATTCCTGTGCAGCCGGGCGATGTCTTTCTTGTGGAAGGCGGGGTTCCGCATGCCATCGGGAGCGGATGCTTTTTAATCGAAATTCAAGAGCCTACGGATTACACCTTACGGGTGGAAAGAACGACGCCCAGAGGCCATTCGCTGCCGGATCAGGCCTGCCATCAAGGGTTAGGCTTTGAGCGGATGCTGGAATGCTTCCATTATGAAGCCTATGACGAACAGGAAACATTGAGCCGATGGAAGAAAGAACCGGTTTTAGTCAGACAGCTGGCCGGCGGAAGCGAGTACGCACTCATTGATCAAAGCTCTACAGACCGGTTCCGCATGCATTTGCTGGAGATTCTAGACGAGCTGCAGGTCGAAGGGAACGGCACATTTTCTATCGCTATTGTGATTTCCGGCACGGGAACCATCGTTTGCCGGGGGCAAGCCCAAGACGTCAGCCAAGCGGACGAGATCTTTTTTCCTGCTGTTCTTGAGCAAGTGATCTGGATCAATACCGGTAAGGAGCCGATGAAAGTGATTCTTTGCTATCCTCCCGAATAAGATGCGGGCTGCTGCCCGATTGGAGGCCGTTGGAAAGCTGATGTGCATGTTTACTGTGTGGAATCCCGATAATGACTGAAAGGCAGGAGCAAGCGTGAGAATGGTATTCAGATGGTTTGGCGAGGGAAACGATCATGTTTCTCTTGACCAAATTAAACAAATCCCCGGCGTAGAGGGTATCGTATGGGCGCTTCATGACGTTCCCGTCGGGGAAGAGTGGCCCATGGACAAAATCATTGAAGTTAAAAACCATGCCGAACACTATGGGTTCAACATCGATGTCGTGGAAAGCGTGAATGTTCATGAGGATATTAAGCTGGGTCTTCCTACCCGGGATCAGTATATTGAAAACTATAAAAAAACGATAGAGAAGCTGGCGTCCGTTGGTGTAAAGGTGATTTGCTATAATTTCATGCCGGTTTTTGATTGGATACGAACCGACTTGTACAAGGAGCTGGAGGATGGCTCCACCGCCCTCTTCTATGAAAAGGCGAAGCTGGATCAGATAGACCCGATGGAATTGGTACATCAAATTGCGGACAATCCAAAGTTTACGATACCGGGCTGGGAGCCGGAGAGATTAGCTTATCTTTCCCAATTATTCGAAGCCTATAAGCATGTAACGGAGGAAGATTTATGGAATAACCTGCACTATTTCCTGGAGCAGATTATTCCCGTAGCCGAGGCGAACTACATCCGTATGGCGATTCACCCCGACGACCCGCCGTGGTCCGTATTTGGACTGCCGAGAATTATCACCAATCGGGAGAACATCAGAAGGCTGTTAAAGCTTGTCGATAATCCATACCATGGCGTCACGCTTTGCAGCGGTTCTTTGGGCGCGAATCCAAACAATAATATAGCGGAGATGGTTCGGGAGTTCGCGGACCGGATTCCATTCGCCCATATCCGCAATGTAAGGGTGTACGATAACGGCGATTTTATTGAGACTTCCCATCGAACCCGGGACGGTTCGGTAGACATATATGATATCGTCAAAGCTTATCATGAAAACGGGTTTACCGGGTATGCCAGACCCGACCACGGCAGACATATCTGGAATGAAGAGTGCCGTCCCGGCTACGGGCTTTATGACAGGGCTCTCGGCATCATGTACCTGTGGGGAATCTGGGATACACTAGACAGACTGCAAAAGGAGAGAGCGTAATGCTGCAGTTGAACAGCAATTTGCAAGGGAAAGTCGCGGTCGTTACCGGTGGAAGCGGAGTCCTGTGCGGGGCCATGGCCAAAGAGCTTGGACGACAAGGCGTCAAAGTGGCCATTTTGAATCTGAATGAAGAAAAGGGCCGAAAGGTGGCTCAGGAAATCAGAAATTCAGGCGGTACGGCCATAGCTGTCCCCTGCAACGTATTGGATGTGGAGAGCGTAAAGAAGGCCGAGGAAATCATTTCGAAAGAGCTGGGCATTTGCGACATCCTGATCAACGGAGCGGGAGGTAATCATCCCAAAGGAACGACGACGAATGAAATCTTAAAATTGGAAGATATTGATAATCATGAAATCACGACTTTTTTTGATTTGAGCAAAGAAGGGTTCGAATATGTTTTTGATTTGAATTTAATGGGTACGCTCATTCCGACACAAATCTTCACCAGGAAAATGATAAACCGCAAAGGCGCGGTGGTCATTAATATGTCCTCTATGAGCGCGCCGTCCCCGATGACCAAGGTTCCTGCCTACAGTGCGGCCAAAGCCGCGATTGACAACCTGACTCAATGGTTGGCGGTGCATATGGCGAATGTGGGCATTCGCGTCAATGCCATTGCTCCGGGTTTTTTCCTGACCGAACAAAACCGGAAGCTGTTAACCAACGAAGACGGGTCTTTAACGGAAAGATCGAATAAAATTTTGGCCCATACCCCGATGCGGAGATTCGGATCTCCCGAAGATCTTCTGGGAACGATGATCTGGTTGGCCGATGAGCAGATGTCGGGCTTCGTAACCGGAATTACGATTCCGGTAGACGGCGGATTCATGGCGTATTCAGGGGTCTGATGATCAGGCGGTGCGAAAGCTGTCCGAAAATGTCGGGAAAGCCCCTCTTGTTGGGAGGGGCTTTTGTTTGTTCAAGATGATTTGGGCTTTATGTTTTCCGCCAGCAGCTCGCCCATCGGCGTCCATTCCGTTTCCTTCGGCCGTTGGGGATACGTGACGGGCAATCTCGGGAACAGCAGCTCCGAAATTCTGTACGCTTCTTCGAGATGCGGATAACCGGAAAGGATAAACGTATCGATTCCAAGAGCCGCATATTCCTTCAGCCGTTCCGCCACTTCGTCGGGGCTGCCGACCAGTGCGGTTCCAACGCCGCCTCTCACCTGACCGATTCCGGCCCAAAGATTCGGGCTGACTTCCGGCTTGTGCCGATTGTCGCGTACGAGCTGGGTCATGCGGCGCTGGCCGACGGAATCGAACCGGTCGAGCATCGCCTGCGCCTCGCGAACGTCCTCTTCAGACACATACTGTATCAGCTTCCGGGCTGCCGCCCATGCTTCTTCCGCCGTTTCGCGGACAATAATCTGGACGCGAAGTCCGAATTTGATCCGGCGGCCGAGGGCTTGGGCGCGGCTTCTCACATCGGCGATTTTTTCCGCTACCATGGCGGGCGTTTCGGCCCACGTCAGGTACGTATCGATATGCTTGGCAGCCACGGCATGGCCCGCCTCCGAAGAGGCGCCTATAAAGAGCGGCGGAGACTGCCGGCTGAAAGGGACGTATTGCAGTTTCGCCCCTTCCACCCGGATATGTTTTCCGTGGAAGGTAACGGTTTCGCCCCTCATCAGCCGTTTCCATACGGTCAGGAATTCGTCGGTCGCTTCGTAACGCTCTCCGTGTGAGAGGAAGATGCCGTCGCCCTTCATTTCGGCGGGATCGCCGCCGGTCACCACATTGATCAGCAGCCGTCCGGACGACAGCCTTTCAAACGACGCCGCCATCCGGGCGGCGATGCTTACCGAAATACCGCCTGGACGGACCGCAACGAGAAACTTCAGCTTCTCCGTCGCCTGCATCAGCGCCGAAGCCACGACCCATCCGTCTTCGCAGGCGTGTCCCGTGGGAACAAGCATTCCGGAATAACCGAGCTGGTCCACCGCCTGCGCGATCTGGCGGAAATAGTGCATATTCGTGATTTTGGCGCCTTTCGTGGTGCCCAGATACCTCCCATCGCCCATCGTGGGCAAATACCAAAACATTTCCACGTCGATTCCTCCTAGTATTGTGCTGTGCGGCCTCCTGCGATCAGGGACACCAAATGCTGCCGTAATGCGGCAAATTCCTTGTCGGCGCGCAGTTCATTGAACGACACGCCGCCTTCCCGCCGGAACAGCGGATTGACAAAGTCCTGCACGATCCGCCCGGGGTCCGGCTGCATGACCAAAATACGACGGCCCAGCAGAAGCGCTTCGTCCACATCGTGGGTAATGAAAAACATGCATGTAAGCGTCCGCCGCCAAATGTCGCGTAAATGCAGCTGCATCGATTCCCGGGTGAGGGCGTCCAGCGCGCTGAACGGTTCATCCATCAGTACAATGCTGGGCTTCGCGGCCAGCGTCCTCGCCAATGCGGCGCGCTGCTTCATACCGCCGGAAAGCTGATGCGGCAGCAGGTCGGCCGCCGCTTCCAATCCGACCAGGGCCAGATAGTCGGCGGCTATGCGCCTGCGCTCTTTCCGGCGGACGCCGGCCATCCGCAGGCCGAATGCGACGTTTCCGGCAATGGTCAGCCACGGGAAGAGGTTGGCGTGTTGAAAGACGACGCCAACCTGCGGATCGGGCTTCGTATGAAGCGCGCCGTTGATGCGCACCGAGCCGTCGGTCGGTTCCAAATAGCCCGCGATAATGTTCAGCAAGGAGGACTTGCCGCAGCCCGAAGGCCCCAGCACGCAAACGAACTCATCGGGTTCCAGAGCAAGGTTGATGTCCTGAAGCACATGCAGCGGTGTGGAGCCTTGACGGTACGTTAACGCAATGTCCGTCAGTCGGATCCCCGCCGTGTCCGCCGGTTTTGGAGGAGAAGCGGATAACGCCGGTCGACCGGGTTCCGTCAGGCCGGGAACGGCCGGCGATTCAACATATGCGCACATGATCATGCCACCTTTCCGAGATAGGGTTGTTGCGTTACTTGGTATACAGATCGCTGCGGATGGCCTTTTGGAAGACATCGGCATCCGGCGCGCTTTTAATGGATTTCTGCTCAACGAGGAAGTCGGCCGTTGCTTTCAGCAGCGCACCGAATGCGCCCGGCTGTTCCGGCGTTCCCATATATTTGGCGTCCGTCTGCTGGGAGGCGTCGAGCACGGTAATCTCGTTCATCGCCTTGAGCGTTTCCTCCGGCGTCAGGCCAAGCTCTTTGGACAGCGACTCGGCTGCTTCCTTCGGGTGGTCGCGGTAGTACTTTGTTCCTTCGTCAAGCACTTCGATATACTGTTTGACGACGTTCGGGTATTTGGCGATAAAGTCGTTGTGGACGACGCCGAATTCGCCGGTCGGTGCGCCTTGATCGGCAACCTCTTTCGAGTTGATGATGACCTTGCCGCTTGCGGCCAGCAGCTTCGATTGAACAGGCTGCCAGGTATAAGCGCCGTCGATGTCTCCCCGCTGCCAGGCTGCAAGAAGATCCGGCGCCTGCATGTCGATGATTTTGATCGTCCCCGGATCGATATTGGCTTGTTTCAGCGCCGACAGCAGGCTGAAGTGGGAGGTGGAGCCGAAGGTCGTGGCGATGGTTTTGCCTGTCAAATCCTGCAGCGACCGGATACCGGATTTCTCCTGCACGACAAGCGCTTCGCTCTCTCCGATGACGTCATGTATATAGTAGATTTGGTTCGGCAGCCCTTGGGCGATGCCCGAAGCGCCCGGCGGTGTACCGACCAGGCCAAAGTCGATGCTTCCGCTGGCGATGGCGGTATTGACGTCCCGTCCGGAATCGAACTTCAGCCAAGAAATTTTTACGCCGGGAAATTTCTTCTCTGCGAGTCCGAGAGCCTTGGCCATCAGTTCGCCGTTCGGGGATACCTGGTAGCCGATACGGATTTCTTTGGGCAGCTCTGCGTTAGGTTCGCCGGCAGATGCGGCGCCGGTACCGGTCGTTTCCTTTGTGCCGCCGCCGCAGGCGGCAATAAGCAGCAGCAGCGATGCAATGAGGGAAACGGCGAACAAACGGGAAGATATTTTGACGAATCGGTTCATGGTTAATCGCTCCTAATCCATTGTTATTGTTCAATCCAGGGGGATACCCGCCGAATCAGCAGCCTTATCGCCAAATCGATGAGAATCGCAATGATGCCCATAATGATGATCACGGCATAAATAATATCGCTTCGCAAATATTTGCTGGCATCCAGCACCATCCAGCCGATGCCCGAAACGGCTGCGACCATTTCCGCCGCCACGAGGGTGGCGTAGGTTACTCCGACCGCCGTCCGCAGGCCGGTTAACAGATCGGGCAGACAGGAAGGGAAGATGACAAAGAGGTACAGGCGGAGTCCGTTCGCGCCTAACGAGCGGGCTCCGTTGATCCGGTCGACGGGAATGCGGCGGGTGCTGTACACGGCGGCAATGAACATCGGGGCGAAGCCGCCGAGGAACAGCAGAACAATTTTGGACGTGTCCTGAATCCCGAACCAGAGCACCAGCAGCGAGTAATAGGCAAGCGGCGGAAGCGGCCGGTAAAACTCGATGAACGGATCGAAGATGGCGCGGAGCAGACGATTTCTCCCGCAGACAATCCCAAGCGGCACCGCTGTAAGGAAGACCAGGATCAAGGCGAGGAAAATCCGCCGGAAGCTTGCGCCGATATGGGCAAGCAGGGTCGATCCTTTGTAACCCTCATGGACGATATCGGCGAATGCCGACCATACCTCCGAAGGGGAGGGAAGGAACAGCGGGTTTACCCACGCATGGCGGCTGGCTATCCACCATAACAGCAGGACGGCGATGACCGAGCAGGCGGAAATGGCGAGATAAAAGCCATTTCCCGGGGACGACCGGCGGCCGTTGGATTGGCGGATTTTGATGGCCACACGATCACATCCTTTCGTTCGAAACTTATTAATCAGATTGAAATAGTAGGTTTTTTGTGGCAAAATGACGAAATAAGGCGCAGTCCGATCATGCCCGCAGCGATGGCGCTTAGTTTAGAACAGCTTCCGTTTGCTGTATGTTTCATGGAACAGCAGGATGCCTGCCGCCACGGAACCGGCTGAGCCGATTCCTGTGAATACGGCGCAAGCCGTACCGATCGGGAGGAGACAGGCCTGATTGGCGTAAAGGCGCAGCTCCCTGCAGCGCAAACCGGCGGGATGCCCCCCGGTACCATCGCCGGAAAGCCGTGGGAGCTTTCAGTCCGGGCGCCCGAGCCCGCCAAAGTACACGTACGGCCGCCCCCTACGGTTGCGGTTCACGGCTCTCCACCTTAGTCAGCAGGTAGGCCAGCACTTCGGAACGAAGCTGATCGTCGAGCGGAGCGAACCCGAACAGCTCGCAAAAGAATAATCCGTCCGCCGCCAGCCGGGCAACCGTCGCTTCAACCGGGTCTTTGCATTCCTCCGTCATCCGGCTTTGCCAGAGCAGGTACCGCTGCCGCATGGGTTCAAGCAGATTGGGTTGATTCGCGGCGGCCGCCAGAATACCGAAACTCATCTCCAGATCCTCCTTGCTGATCTCGAACGTCTTGATCAGATACGCCTGCGCCCACCGGTTGTTAAGCGCGGTGTTGCGGGCGGCTTCTTCATCCGTGTCCGAATCGAACCGGTCCAGAAAGTCATCCAGGGCAGCCTGAATCAACGCTTCTTTCGTGGGAAAGTGATAGAGCAGACCGCCTTTGCTAACGCCCGCCTCTTTGGCAACGGCATCCAGCGTCAGATGGGAAGCCCCCAACTTTCTGACCAGCCGGCAGGCTACCTGCAAAATCGTGGTGCGTTTCGAATTTCGGTTCATGGCTCACCTCCATAATTTACTATACTGTCCGGACGGTACAGTCGTCAATACAAAATTCGTATAATTCCTATATATAAAATAGGGATTAGATACGGCCTGCTCAATGAATTCGCTTCGAAACCGATGCGGGAAATCCCGAGAGAAGCCTGGCTACCTATCGTTCTATAGCGGTCCGTTCATGCGGGAAGGTTCCGCGCGCGGTCCAAGATATGTTTTACACTCCATTAACACTGTCCTAACAATCGAAGGTTAACCTTAGAACGTTATCCGCTTGTACTGTGCAAGGCTTGGATATTCATTTGGTTGCAGGAGGTGATGAATGATGGAGCACAAAAAGAATCGGTTCCGGCGATTGAAGCTGACAGGTATCGCGGCTGTGACGGCTTTGCTGCTGTTCGTGTCCTGTACGGGCGAACCGAGCACAAGCGGGGGGGCGGCTGAAGGCGAATCGTTTTCGAATCCGGTAAAGAAAGCGGCGTTTTATGACACGTCACTGCATCAAGACAAACTGGCCATCCGATACTTTGACCTGGAAGCCGGGGAAAAATCGGGTGACGCCATCCTGCTTACGGCTCCTGACGGCAGGCAGCTGCTTGTCGATGCCGGTATTCCATCCGCCGGACCGCAAATCGAGGAGAGGCTTAACAAGCTTGGCATCCATAAGCTTGATGCGGTTCTCAGCACCCATCCGCATATCGATCATATCGGCGGGTTAACCACGCTTCTTCTGACGAAACCGGTAGGGGCATACTATCACAACGGAATTCCTCACGATACGGAAACGTACAGGAAGGTGCAGAAGCTGCTGGAGGATAAGCGCATTCCGCAGACGAAGCTCCTTGAAGGAGACCGGCTTTCGTGGGCATCGGATGTAACGGTCGAGGTGTTGAATCCTCCGGTCGGCACAACGCCCGGGTCTTTCGAAAAATGGGGAACCGAGGAGCTGAATAATCATTCGCTGGTGCTGCTGATTACCCATGGGAGCAACCGCATTCTTTTGACAGGCGACTTGTACAAAAACCAGGAATACGCTCTCGTCGAGAAGTATGGAGATCGTCTGCAGGCCAAGCTGCTGCACGCCCCGCATCACGGAGACATGACCTCTTCATCCGGCCCGTTTATTAGAAGCGTTCGGCCGGAGATTGTAATGATCAGCGCGAATGTTTTGCAAAGCCTGGATATTCTTAAACGCTATGAGAAGGAAAACGCGACGGTATACAGCACCGGATTGAATGGAAACGTCTTGTTTGTGTCCGACGGTGAAAAGGTGACCGTGTATCCCGAGCAAACTCGTCAAAACATTACAAAACCATAACAATACCATAACATTCTCATAACAATCGGGTAGTAGACTGGGATTAATCTTGATTCCGTTGGTAGCACAAGATTCTGCCTAAAGCTCCATGCCTGATGCTTACAAGCGGGATATGGAAACAATTTCATAATGAAGCGGACGGGTGGAGACGATGAGAAAACCCAAAAGCGCGCTGCTTACGATGTATTTTGTAGGGGGTGGTCTGTCTTTTGGTCGGGTTTCTTGAAGTCTCTTTTTTAATTTCCAATGATTTTTACTAGTGAAGGGAGCCGAAATGCGGCATGAAAATGAAAAAATGGATGACAGCGATGGCAGCCGGTACACTGGCGGCGAGCTTGGCTGCCTGCTCCGGCGGAACAACGACGGAAGGAACGGTTCAGGCGGATGCCGGGTTGAAGGATGATACTACTCCGGTAACCATTCAATACTGGCACTCCCATGCCGAGGCCCAAATGGAAGGCTTGAACTACATGGTCGCCGAGTTTAGCAAGAAATATCCCCATATTACGGTAGAACCCGTTTTCCAAGGCGCTTACGCCGAACTCCATAAAAAGCTGCAGGCAGCCGTTGCGGCGGGAGACGTGCCGGCCGTTACCAACGTGGAAGTATCCTCCCTGCCGAACTTTGCCAACAGCGGTGTATTCGCCGATTTAACGCCATGGATTCAAAGAGACAAGGTGCAGTTGGATGACTTCTCCAAAGGGATGCTGCAGGCTTACGCATATAACAACAAGCAGTACGGCTTCCCTCTGATTGTCAGCACAAGCGTATTCGTGTATAACAAAACCTTGCTGGATCAGCTGGGCGTGCAGCCTCCGCAAACGTGGAGCGACATTGACGCCTTCAACGAGAAGGTGACGCAGAAGGAGAATGGAAAGACGGTTCGCTATGCCTTCTCCGTGCCGGGCTGGGATACCTGGTACTACGATCCGTGGCTGGTGAACGGCGGAGGAACGATCCTCACCTCCGATATGAAAAAATCGGCTGTGGAGACACCGGAGTCACTACGCTATATTGAAAAATTCTATAAGTGGAAAAATGAAGGGCACATGCATATCGGATATGGAAAAGGGGCATCCGACAACATGCGGCAAATGTTCCTGAACGGTCAGATCGCCATGGTTCAGCACACGTCCGCCATGCTGAAAATGTATCGGGAAAATGCCGGGTTTGAAGTGGGCGTATCGTTCCTGCCGGGTGACAAACAGCGCACCTCCAATATCGGGGGAGCGGGTATCGTCATGATGGAGCAGGAGGATGCGAAAAAGAAGGAAGCCGCCTGGAAATTCATCGAGTTCATGACGTCTTCCGAACACAATATTAAGTGGGCCGAATCGGTTGGCTATTTGCCGACGCGCAAATCGGCGATTTCCTCGAACGAAGGCAGCGAATATTTCAAAAGATGGCCGCAGTATAAAGCGGTATTCGATAATTTCGACAGCGTGACCCCTCGCCTTCAGCATCCGGCTTATCCGGAATTCAGCAAGCAGTATTTGGAAGTGATGGGGAAAATGGCGTTAAACAATGAAGACCCGGTCCCCCTGATGAAGGAAGCCGCTAACAAAATAAACGATATCTTGGCGGATTTCGAGTAAATGAACATGAAGAAGGAATGGCATGCTCATCACAGCGGGAAGGCGGCGTCCGTTACGGAAGCCGCTTCCTCTCGCCGCCGATCCGGTCCCCTACGGTGGGAAGCCCTGAAGGATTTTTCGTTTGCTTTGCCGGCATTGGGATTTTTAGGTCTCTTTTTGTACTATCCGCTCTTCTATTCCATTTATATCAGCTTCACAAACTGGAACATGACCCGTCCCATCAAAAAATTTGTCGGGGCGGACAATTATGTCCGATTGTTAACCAGTGAGGATTTTTACCAATCTTTGAAGGTCACCATGATCTATACCGGGATGGACGTCGTGTTCACGCTGGGCGCCGGATTGCTGCTGGCGCTGCTGTTTAATGTGGCCAATTCCCGCTTTTACGCTTTTATGCGCGGCGTGATCTTTCTGCCCTATTATGTATCGATGGTCGTAGCCGCGATGGTATTTATTTGGATTTATAACAATCAATACGGTTTGCTTAATTATCTCATAGGCATGCTTGGATTCGAGCCGGTCAATTGGCTGGTGGATCAAAAGACGGTGCTTCCCGCGCTTGTGGCCGTTTCCGTGTGGAAAGGCGCGGGCTTTGCGATGATTTTATTTATCGCCGGTATGCGCGGCATACCGTCAGAATATTATGAGGCGGCGTCCATCGACGGTGCCGGCCGGTACCATTTATTCCGTCATATTACGCTGCCTTTGCTGTCGCCTATGACATTATTTCTGGTGATCACGACATTCATCTCATCCATGCAGGTATTCCAATCGGTAGACATTATGACGAACGGAGGGCCGCTGAAGGCGTCCAACGCATTGGTCTACTGGATTTACACCATGGCGTTCGACGAATTCAAGACAGGGCGGGCTATGGCCTTGGTCATCATTTTGTTTGTGATGATTCTGGCGCTTACTCTTGTACAATGGATGATCAGCCGAAAGAAGGTGCATTATGAGGGGTAGCCGAAACCGTCTGACGGCCGCGGTAAGAGCCGCAGCTGCGGTCATCGTGACCTTGCTCATGTTCTTTCCTGTGTTTTGGATGCTGGTAAGCTCCCTGAAGACCCAGTTTGAAATGAGGTCGGCCATTCCGACATTATGGCCCCAATCGTTCGCATGGGAAAATTATATGGCAGCCTTTCAGGTGATTCCCTATGCGCGTTTTTTCGGCAACACGCTCATCATGTCCCTCGGGATGGTGGTGCTGCAATTGAACGTATCGCTCATGGCGGCGTACGCCTTTGCCAAGGGGCGTTTTCCGGGAAGGGAGCCTTTGTTTTTCCTCGTGCTCGCAGCTATGATTGTTCCGGATCAGGTCACCTTCGTGCCCGTATATGTCATGATGTCCAAGCTGGGCTGGCTGGACACCTATTGGGCGCTCATCGTCCCGCACGGCGCATCGGCATTCGGCATCTTTCTGCTTCGTCAGGCGCTGAAGTCCCTCAATAACGATGTATTGGAAGCGGCCCGCGTCGACGGTGCCGGCCGGTTCGGGTTGCTGTACCGCATTCTGCTTCCTATGGCGCTTCCGACCGTTGTGACGCTGGGCGTTCTCATTTTTATATCCGGCTGGAATTCCTACTTCTGGCCGTTAATCATGACCAATTCCAACGAGATGCGTGTATTGACCGTCGGGATTGCCATGCTGCGCGATTCCATCGCCGGCAACGAAGCCATGGAGTTTCATATCATCATGGCGGCGAGTGTGATGGCGATCATCCCTATTGTGATTATCTTTTCGCTTATGCAAAAGCATATTGTGGCCGCTATGGCCAATTCAACCTTTAAATAAATATACCGCAGCACAAATTCGGGAGATATGGTAACAGGTAGTAGTAGGCTGGCAGGGGAAGGCTGCTTCGGAATCATGGAATAGTTCATAATATGGAGGTAGTGATGGATGGAAATCAGAGGCTTAGCCCATCGAGGATATCCTCTAAAATTCCCGGAAAACACAATACGCGGCTTCCGAGCCGCTTTGGAGCTTGGTTTTACCCACGTGGAGCTTGACGTGCATCTGACACGCGACGGGGTTCCCGTCGTCATTCATGACCCCAGCGTCAATCGGACAACAAATGGGCAAGGACTCGTCAAGTCTTATACGCTTCAGGAGCTTCGCGAGCTGGATGCGGGGGATGGCGAGCGCATTCCGACATTGGAAGAAGCGTTGCTGTTCGCCAAGGACAGAATGATTGTTGATATAGAGCTGAAGCAAACCGGCGATTTTTATCCGGGCTTGGAAGAAGCGGCAGTGGATGTGATCCGGCGCACCGGGATGGAGAAGCAGGTCATTGTGACTTCTTTTGACCACTATGCCGTCGAACGGACGCGCAAGCTGCATAACGGGCTTGATTTGGGGCTGATTATTTATGGTGCAGCTCCGGCGGTTTTCCCGTATATGAAGGAATGGAACATCCGTTACTTGTCGATGAAGTACGTTTTTTTGACACAGGCCTATATGGAAATGTGCCGGGCCGAGAACGTTCAATTGATCGTCTGGACACCGGACGACGAGAAGACGCTAAGCTCTTTGACCGCTTATTCCGACCTGCTGGTCTGCACGAACAATTTGGAGGGCTGGGCGGCTGCTTTGAGGCAAGCTTAGCATTACCGGTATGTGAGGCGCGCGTTGGGACTGTACGGCGGGTGGTCAGACAGACTCCATCAAAAGCTTCATCTAAACCACGAATGGTTCTTCCTCGAAAGGGCTTCGCTTCAAAAGCTCTTTTCTTTCGATCGGCCGAATGTGAAAGCGATATTAGCCTCAAGGCAAGAGGGTTTTTGCCGGTCATTAACGAATGTTTATTACAGAAAGGAAAAAAATGTGATCGGTTTCTAAAAGACCGAATATCAAAATTACAAAAACTGTAGTGCCGCCATCATTGTACAATAGAAATAACAAACGTTTGAGGAGTCGGTCACAATGGATTTGGGAACAGCGTTTGATTATGCCATTGAGAGATACCCGAACAAAATCGCTCTTGTGCAGGACCATAAAGTGTTGACCTTTCAGCAATTGAATGAAGAAGTAAACCGGCTGGCCTTTTCTCTTCAAAAACTGGGAATCGTCAAGAGGGACCGGGTTATGGCGCTGCTCAAAAACCGGCTGGAGACGGTTTGTTTGTTTTGGGCCGTACAAAAACTGGGCGCGATCTTTACGCCGATTAACCTTCGCCTTTCTCCCGAGGATACGCAGTACTGCATCAATGATGCGGAACCCAAAATCGTTGTATACGAGAAATTCAGTCAGCGCTCCGTTCAATGCGCCAAATTTAATGAGCGTCCCATTCTTATCAGTCTCGATCCGGATGAAGGCGACCTTTCTTATCAGGAGTTGATTTCCAGAGGGATCGGCGATTTTTCCGGTTTTTCCCATAATGATAGCGACGATATAGCCGTCATGCTGTACACTTCAGGCACGACCGGGGTGCCCAAGGGGGTCCCGAGATATCACAAAAATGAATATGCCTCCACGATGGCGCACATTATCCAAAACCGCTATGAAATATTCGACAGCACGCTGGGGGCCATGCCTTTATATCACACGATGGGGATCCGCTCGCTTCTTTCCATGTGCGTATTGAACGGCAAATATGTGCTATCCCCGGACTTCGACGTTCGAAAAGCCCTTGCGCTTCTGGCTGAAGAAAAGATCACCTGCCTCTATATGTATCCGAGCATGTACCTGGAATTGTTGAAGGATCCCCGTTTTTCAGATTTTGATCTGTCCTCTCTTCAGAAAATCGGCTATGCAGGTGCACCGATGTCTGCGGCGCTAACCAAAAAGTGTTTTGAGATGTTAAAACCGGCTCACTTTATCAATCATTATGGGAGTACGGAAATCTATACCTTCACCACCTGTTCGAACCTGGATAAAAAGCCGGGATGCGCCGGAAGGCCCGGGATTCATCAAAAAATCCGGCTGGTTCCAACCGACGGCTCCCAAGCCTCTTCTTCCGATACCATCATCCGCCCGGGAGAAATCGGGGAAATCACGGTCCAGGCCGAATCGATAGAAGCCTTTAAAGGGTATTGGAACCGGCCGGACGCAACTAGAAAAGCGATCCGGAATCATTGGTATCATACGGGCGATTTGGGATACTTTGATGAAGACGGAGATCTGTATGTGGTCGGCCGAGTGGATGAAATGGTGATTTCGGCGGGAGAAAACATTGCTCCTACGGAAGTGGAGGAGGTTTTGCTTCAGCACCCTAAGGTATGGGAAGTCGTAGTTATGGGTGAGGAGGATGAACGCTGGGGACAGATTGTTGCCGCATTCATCGTACCCAAAGACAGCAGTCTCACGGCCCAGGAACTCGATCAGTTCTGTAAGCAGCATCCCAAGCTGTCCAATTTCAAACGGCCGCGGAAATACGTTTTTGTCAACGAGATTCCAAAAAGCCCTTCGGGAAAAACGCTGCGCCGCGAATTGCGGAAAGAACATTTAACGATCACGGAATTATAAGGCAGGAGGGACGGTCTTGACTGGACTACTGATTGTAGACGATGAAGCGGAAAGTCGCCAAGCCATTCGTTTAATCATTGAAGAAAGCCAGTACAACTACCTCTCCGTTTATGAAGCGGCTTCTGCCGAGCGGGGGTTGTTTCTGTTAAAGCAAAATCAGCCGAACATCGTCATCCTGGATTTGTCTTTGCCTGATTTGGACGGGATCAAGCTGGGGAAAAAGATGATGGAAATGAACCCGAAGGTTTCGATCATCGTAGCGACGTATTTGAAAATGTTCGAAACCGTACAAATGGCCATGAACGCAGGATTTTCCAAATATTTTCTGAAACCGCTTACCGACATGGAGCTGCTTACGGCCTTGGACGGCCTTCTGCTTCCGGGGTTAATGATGGAAACCAATTATTTGGGGACCCCGCCATCCCCCTCCAAACCGGTCGAGATGGATCTCGGAAATCCGATTCAAAGCGTAATCCGGTATATTCACAACCATTTCTACGAACCGATTACCTTGAACGAAGTGGCCGATTGGGTGTATCTTAGCGCTTCTCATTTCAGCCGTTTATTTAAAGCGGAGATGGGCGTTACGTTTATCGAATACTTGACGAAATACAGGGTGGAACAATCGAAGCGGCTTATCAAAATGACCTCGCTGCCGATTGAAGTCATTGCGAATAATACCGGATTTGCGAATGCCGGCTATTTTGCCACAACCTTTAAGCGGCTGGAAGGGAAGACGCCTACAGAGTACCGAAGCTTGTTTTCCAATTTAATGAATAATTAGCATAATTGTTAAAATGAGATTGAAGCAATAACAAAACCGTTCCTGACGAATCTTTTTTACAATAAAAATACGGACTCGCAGAGACGACGAGTGAGGTGAATGACACATGCTTGAGATCGCGAAAGCGCTGCAGCAATGTTGGACGAACAAGGAACGAGCCGCATTGGCGACGATTGTGGATGTGGATGGTGCGGCATACCGGCGGGAAGGAGCAAGGTGTCTGGTCCTGGAAAACGGGAGCGTCATCGGAACGCTCAGCGGCGGCTGTGTGGAGGGGGATTTGCTCGAGCATGCGCGGCAGGTGATAGACACGGGCATCCCCCGGGAGATCCGCTATGATTTCAGGTCGGAAGGTGACCTGTTCTGGGGATTGGGAGTGGGCTGCAATGGCGCCCTGACGATTTGGCTTCAGCCTTTTGACCCCGTGCATCGACCCGAACAAGCGCAGCGGCAGCTGCAAGCGTTTGAACAAAGGGTGTCCGCTCTTAATGAATATACATCGGGCCTGGTGCTGGAATCGAAAGATCCGGCCCGGGTTCCGGCGGGCTCATATTTGATTTTAAACCGCGGGGAAACGGAATTCGGGGATCCTGCCAGTGCCGGTGTAACGTGCGGACTTGCGAACAATACGGTACACGGCGTTTCCGTTAAGCTGTTTGTAGAAACGGTGAAGCCCAGGCCCAGATTGATGATATTCGGGGCCGGTGCAGATGTCGTTCCGCTGGTGGAGGGAGCCAAGAGGCTTCACTGGCATGTGACCGTAGCGGACCATCGCCAGGATTACCTCGATCGGGATCATTTTGCGGCAGCGGATGAGCGTGTGCTGATGTCCCGACATCAATATTCGCATATGTCCGTTATGAATGAAGCTTATGTTGTCGTGATGACGCACAACTACGAGCTGGACCGCATGCTGGTTCAATCGCTGCTCCCCGGTTCGATCTCGTATTTGGGGGTGCTGGGATCCCACAATCGGATTCAGCGTATGCTCGATGAGATTCAGGCGGACTGTGGAGAGCTGAACGAGGAGTCATTGGAAAAGCTTCACTCCCCTGTCGGTCTGGATATCGGAGCGGATTCGCCGGAGGAGATCGCTTTAAGCATTCTATCCGAACTGGTTTGCCGCAAAAACGCGCGCAGCGGCCAATCCCTCCGGCTGCGCAAGGGGCTCCTGCATGAACGGCAGTATAGCGGCGGGCTTCTTGTGGTGAACCTATGAAACCATCGGTATGGTTAGTCATCCTTGCCGCCGGTTATTCCAGACGCATGGGCATGCGGAAGCAGCTTCTGCCGATTGGGGAGGAGCCGATGCTCCGCTATGTGGCCCAAAAAGCCCTGCGTGTAAAAGCCGCCGGCGTCGTCGTTGTCGTTAATGCCGAATTTCCCGAACTGGCCGCCGCCATTCACGATTTGCCTCTGGTCGTCTTGTCCAACTCCGAGTCCCATCTTGGGATGAGCTCCTCTCTCCGTTTAGCGGTGGATTACCTCGCCCGCGTATCGGCGGATGCGGGATGCATGCTGCTGGCGGATCAGCCGGGAATGGATCCGTCCGTCATCGAGCAAGTGCTGGCGGATTACGAGAACAGCGGGGCGCCGATAGTCCAGGCCGCGTATCAGGGCAAGCCGGGTCACCCCGTATTGTTTAGCCGGACGGTATTCGATGAATTGCAGCAGGTCACCGGCGATCAAGGCGGGCGGGAGCTGATCAAGAAATACGCGGAGGCGCGGCGGCTGGTCCATGTGCCGGCAGCCGAGCCGGAAGATATTGATGTCTATGAAGACTATGAAAGACTGAAGGAGAAGGGAGGCTTCCATCGATGAATCCGAATCGAATTGGCCGGCCGATGTCCCGGGTGGAAGATGCCAGACTGACTTCGGGACAGGGCACCTACATTGAGGACATGAATCCGCTTCCCAATATTCATCATGCGGCGATCCTGCGCAGCCCGTATCCCCACGCAAAAATCAAAGCGATTCGAACGGACAGGGCGGCGCAAATGCCGGGGATAAAGGGGATTGTTACCGGACAGGACATTGCGGGGATGACAGCGCCGTTCCCCGTAGGAGTTACCGCGCCGGTAAAATATTATTCGCTGGCCGTCGGGAAAGTGCGATTTGTAGGCGAGCCTGTCGCTGTGGTCGTAGCGAAAAACCGGTATTTGGCGGAGGATGCGCTTGAGGCGATTGAAGTGGAATACGAACCGCTGCCTGCCGTGGTTGACATTGAAGAAGCGCTGGAAGCGGATGCTCCGCTGCTCCATGAGGAGGTCGGCTCCAATGTCGCCAATCATCGTACTTTTGATTACGGGAATGTGAATCAAGCTTTTGCTGAAGCGGATATCGTATTAAAGCATAAGTTTCTGTATCCAAAATACAGCGCCACCCCGGTAGAGACCTATGGGGTGATTGCCCATTACGAGTCCAGCGGCAACCATTTGACAATCTGGTCGAATTTTCACGGGCCCTTCACGCTGCAGTCGGTGATGGCGGCCGCGCTGCAAATGCCGAGCAATCATCTGCGGGTCATCATCCCCAAGGATGTGGGCGGCAGCTACGGCATCAAATCGGGCGTATTCCCTTACATGGTCCTGATGGGAGTGGTCTCCAAAAAGCTCGGGCTGCCGGTCAAATGGATCGAGGATCGTCAGGAGCACCTGATGGCCAGCTCCAGCGGAACCGACAGGGTGACCTGGATCGAGGCGGCGGTGCGAAAGGACGGAACCGTAACAGGGTTGAAGATGAAAATGGTCGATAACGTCGGCGGCTACATCCGGGCTCCTGAGCCGGCCTGCCTGTATCGAACGCACTCCAACAGTACCGGAGCGTACCGGATTCAAAATCTGTTTATGGAAACCATCGCCGTCATGACAAACAAGTGCCCTACGGGTCTGATTCGGGGATACGGCGGTCAGCAGCTGTATTTTCCGCTCGAACGGATCATGCAAATGGTCGCCGACAAGCTTGGAATGGATCCGGCAGATGTCATCAGACGAAATCTGATTCGGGCGGAGGAATTTCCTTATCATACCGCTTCCGGAGGGATATACGACAGCGGAGATTATCACGCTGCCTTTGAGAAAGCTCTGGAGAGCGTCGATTATAGGCGGTTCCGGGAGCGTCAGGCGCAGGCCCGGAAGGAAGGCAAATATCTGGGAATCGGGTTGGCGTGTATCGTAGAACCTTCCGGATCGAATATGGGGTATATCACTATTGCCCTCACTCCGGAGCAACGGGCGAAGTCACTGCCCAAATCGGGATGCGCCGAAGGGGCCACCGTATCGATCGATCCCTCAGGCGGGATTTCCGTCCGCATCAGCACGACGCCAACCGGTCAAGGCCATGAAACGGTTGCGGCTCAAATCGTAGGGGAAGTGCTGGGCGTAGATCCGCGGTCAGTCCGGGTGATTGCCGAGATGGATACCCTGACGAGTCCCTGGTCGGTGGCATCGGGGAGCTATTCCAGCCGGTTTGCCCCGATCGGGTCAAGCGCCGTTTATCAAGCGTCTGGAAAAATTAAACAAAAATTACTGAATATTGCTTCTGGTCAAATGAACAAGCCTACAGAGAGTCTGGACATTCAGAACGGTAAAGTGGTGGCCTTGGACGATCCGCAGCAGCAAATTTCATTGAAAAGACTCATCGGCTCGGCGCACTGGAACCCGCAGGGCCTGCCGGCGGGGGTGGAGCCCGGCATCCATGAAACCGCTTTTTATTCCATTCCGACTGCGCTTCCGCCGGATGAGAACGACTTTGTTAACGGTTCGGCCACCTACGGCTTTGTGGCTGATGCGGTCACGGTCGAGGTCGATGCGGATACGGGAGAAGTAAAGATCCTCGACTATATCACGATTCATGATGCCGGCAAACTGCTCAATCCGCTTATCGTTGACGGTCAAATTATGGGAGGATTGGCTCACGGGCTCGGCGGAGCGTTATACGAAGAGTTGGTATATGATCAAAACGGTCACTTTCTTACCGGAAGCTTCATGGACTACTTGTGCCCGACGGCGACCGAAATGCCGAGGGTGACGATCAAGCATTGCGAAACGGCTTCCCCGCTGACGCCGTTGGGCGCCAAAGGCCTGGGCGAGGGGAACACCATGAGCGCCCCGGTTGTGATCGCGAATGCGGTTGCCGACGCTCTCTCGCCTTTGGGTATCTCGATTGACAGCTTGCCTTTGTCGCCGAATCGAATATGGACTTTAATGCAGGAAGCCCGAAATAGAACGAAGCTGTTAAAGGAGGAACCGGTTATATGAACGGCAGTGGTGAAATCAGCTTGAATGCGCCTATCGATCAGGTATGGAACAAATTAATGGATCCCGATGTGCTGGCAGAGTGCATCATGGGATGCAAGAAGCTGGAGCTGGTGGAGGAAGGAAAATACCGTGCGGATCTTACGGTCGGTATTGCGGCGGTAAAGGGAAAATATGACGCGACGATCACGCTGGCGGATGTGCAGGCCCCGGCCAGTTACAAGTTAATTGTGCATGGGGAAGGAGGGCCGGGCTTTCTGGATGCGGAAGGGCAGCTTCGGCTGACCTCGCTGGACGATGGAAAAACGGCGCTCTTTTACAGCTATAACGCGGAGGTCGGCGGGAAAGTGGCAGCGATCGGGCAAAGAATGCTGGGTGGAGTGGCGAAGCTGATTATCGGCGATTTTTTCAAAAAAATAAAAAAAGAAATTGAAAATGACAAACAATCGGCGTAGGAACGGTTCTAAAGCATAGAACACAAGCCTAGCTACGAGAGGAAGGGAAGGGCATGAAACCGGCATCCTTTGATTACTTCCGTCCCTCGACGGTGGAAGAAGCGTTTCAATTGCTGTCTCAGTCCGGGGACGAGGGAAAGCTTATCGCCGGAGGACAAAGTCTTATACCGATTTTGAATATGCGGCTCTCTGCTCCGGGGTGCTTGATTGATATCAGCGGGTTGCAGGATATGAACTATATCCGCCGGGAGGACGAATGGATCCGAATCGGCTCCACAACCCGGCAGCGGGATGTGGAGCGCTCGGGACTGATTCGGGAGCTAAGCCCGCTTCTGTCGGAGGCGGTTCCGTTCATCGGGCATATGCAAACCCGCAACCGGGGGACCGTAGGCGGCAGCGTGGTCCATGCGGATCCTACGGCAGAGCTTCCTTTGTCGCTACTGGCGCTAAATGGAAGAGCCGTCATTCAAAGCGCCGACGAAACCAGGGAGGTAGAGCTGCGCGAGTTTTTCATCACGTATCTGACCACTGACATTATGCCCGGCGAGCTGCTTACGGAATTGAAAATCCCGCTGAAGGGGATGCCCAAGGGGTACTCGTTTCACGAATACAGCCGGCGGCATGGCGACTTTGCCTTGGTGGCGGCCGCCTGTGTGATCGATACCGATGCAGAGGGACGAATTACAACCGCACGGCTCGCATTGGGCGGAGTGGATGCCGTTCCGCTGCTGGCGGAAGAGGCGGCGGACCTCCTTCTAGGAGAGAAACTGACGGAGTCAATATTGGAAGAAGCGGGAACGCTGGCTTCCGCTCATGTCGATCCGGAAGGGGATCTCCATGCGTCCCGGGAATACAGGCTTCATTTGGCGGGCGTATTCGCCAAGAAGGCAATAAAAGCCGCTTACCACAGAGCGACCGGAAAGGAGGGGGACGCATGATTCAAGTGTCCGCTAACGAAACGATAGAGGTTCGTGTGAACATTAACGGCAAGGTGTACGCCGAACGCGTGGAGCCTCGAAAGCTGCTGAGCGACTTTCTGCGCGAGGATTGCGGATTAACTGGTACGCATATCGGCTGCGAGCATGGAGTCTGCGG
This sequence comes from Paenibacillus sp. Pae15, assembly GCF_024519685.1. Taxonomy (NCBI): domain Bacteria; kingdom Bacillati; phylum Bacillota; class Bacilli; order Caryophanales; family Paenibacillaceae; genus Paenibacillus; species Paenibacillus sp. Pae15. The sequence goes on from NZ_JALJRM010000005.1 coordinate 74,850, forward strand.
AGCGTGTACCGTACTGGTGAACGGATCGGCGGTCCGAAGCTGTCTGATGTTCGCCGTCCAGGCGGAGGGCATGGAGATCACAACTGTGGAAGGCTTGGCCAAAGACGACAGGCCGGATCCCCTGCAGGAGGCATTCAACGAGTGCCACGCTTTGCAGTGCGGCTTCTGTACCCCTGGTATCCTCATGTCGTCTGTCGAATTCCTGGGTACTTATGCCGACCCGACGACAGATGAGATTAAGGAAATGCTGTCAGGCCATTTATGCCGATGTACCGGTTACAAGGGGATTATTGAAGCGATTGAGAAAGAGGCGATCAGACGAAAGGACGGTGAGAACGTCAATGAATCTGGGGACACTGTTTGAATTTGCGGTCGAGAGGCATCCTCAGTTCGAAGCTCTCATTCAGGGGAACACCCGGTTCACTTATAGAGAGATCAACGTTGAAATTAATAAGGTGGCCTCCGCTCTGCAAGCCATGGGGGTGGAACAGGGCGACCGGGTAGTGCCGGTACTGAAAAACCGCCTCGAAATGGTGACGCTGTATTGGGCGGTCCAAAAGCTTGGAGCCGTTTTTACTCCGATCAATTTTCGGCTGTCCCAGGAGGAGATCAAGTATTGTGTGCAGGATGCGGCAGCTAAAGCCATCGTTTATGAACCGATAAGCGAAAAAACGGTGCTGGAAGCGGTCAAAGACCTGCAAGTTTTGAAAATCAGCGTGCAGGGCGCGCAGGGTGCCGATGTGACGTACGAACAATTGCGGGAAAAGGGATCGGGAAAACCGGTTCAGCCGAAAATTCACGATGATGACATTTGTCTCATGCTATATACGTCAGGCACGACCGGACGTCCCAAAGGCGTACCGCGAAGCCACAAAAATGAGTACACGGCGGCAATCGCCCATATTATCCAAAACCAATATGAAGTTCAGGAAAGCACCATAGGCGTCATGCCCTTGTATCATACCATGGGCATGCGTTCCCTCCTATCGATGGCTTTCCTGAACGGAAAGATGGCGATGATACCCGATTACAGCCCGCTAGCTGTTCTTGAGCTGATCGAAAAGGAAAAAATCAGCTGCGTGTATCTGGTGCCAACCATATTCCATGATGTAGTATACCATACCGAGTTTGCAAATTATAATCTTTCTTCATTAAAGAAGGTCGGATATGCTGGGGCGGCGATGACGGAAGTCCTGACACAGGAAATTTTCAACAAGCTGAAGCCTGAGGTTTTTGTTAATCATTACGGCTCCTCCGAGGTGTATACGTTCTCCTATTGCAATTATTTGAACAAAAAAGCGGGATGTGCGGGAAAAGCCGGATTTCATCAGCATCTTCGCGTAGTCATTCCCGATCCGGAAGGCAACTCCACTCCCGATGACATCGTGCCTTACGGTGAGCCGGGTGAAATTATCGTCGATCTAAGGTCGAGTGAAGCGTTCCAGGGATATTGGAACCGTCCTGACGCCACCAAGAAGTCGATCCGGGACGGATGGTACTTCACGGGCGATATGGGGATGCTCGACGAAGACGGCGACCTGTTTGTCCTCGGACGTCTGGACGATACGATTATATCCGGCGGGGAGAATATCCATCCGCTGGAGGTTGAGGATGTAATTGCGAAGCATCCGAAGGTAGCCGAGGTGGCTGTAGCAGGCTTGCCCGATCCGCGTTTCGGAGAGGTGGTCACCGCCTTTATAGTCCCTAAGGATTCTTCTCTGACGGTAGAGGAGCTGGACGAATTTTGCAAGGAGAGCAATGAATTATCCAACTTTAAGCGACCGAGGAAGTATGTATTGGTTGCCGCCATACCGAAGAGTCCCGTCGGGAAAATATTGCGCCGGAAGCTGCGCAGCGGAGAATATGAAGAATTATATCTGAAAAAGGAGAGTGCTTCGTAAATGGAACAAAAACTAGGACAAATCGAATGGGATCATATCCGCGTGGAAAAAAGACCGGAACGCAAGACGGCGACCATTATTCTGGATCGTCCCGAAAAAATGAATACGCTCAGCTACATTGCGCGATCTCATCTAAATCAAATATTCGAACAGTTAAACAAGGATGACGAAGTGCGTGTCATTATTATCAAAGGGGAGGGGGATAAGGCGTTTACTTCCGGAGGCAACATCGGCGAATTTTTGGAGCGGTCCCCGGAAGAGCTTTCCGTACTGCACAAGAACGTAGCCGCTCCGGAACGTTCTCCTAAGCCGGTCATCGCCCAGCTGCAGGGCTATACGTTCGGAGTCGGGCTGGAGATCGCCCTGGCTTGCGATTTCCGGGTCGCATCGGACACGACTTTACTTGCCCTGCCGGAGCTGAAATTGGGAATGATTCCGGGAAGCGGCGGCACCCAGAGAGTCGCAAGAATCGCAGGACTGGGCCGTGCCAAAGACATGATCATGCGCGCACGGCGAATTCCTGCAGCGGAGGCTTATCAATGGGGACTACTGACCCTGGTAACGCCGCAGGATGAACTGGAGGCTGCGGTACAAAGCCTGGTGGATGAGCTGCTGGAATTCTCGCCTTTGGCGCTCAGGACCTTGAAGCAGGTGCTTAACGCCTCTCAGGAGGGTCCGCTCAGCAGCGGTCTGGAGATCGAGGGATATGCATACGGAATGCTTAGAAGCACAGATGATTTCAAGGAAGGCGTGGATGCCTTCTACAGCAAAAGGAAGCCCAATTTTACCGGCAAGTAAATGGTTATTCATCCGCCCCGGGTTGATTGTTTCAACCCGGGGGCAAAGCGATCACATGCATCACATACCCAATATCGGAGGGAAAGAAGATGTCACTCGCTACTCAGGAAAATACCAATATCAATGTGCCGAATGTTACGGTAAGCCGCAGACAAATGATTAATGCTTCAATTGCTTCACTTTTGGGCTGGTCGTTGGATTTGTTTGATTTGTTTATCCTGCTTTTTGTGGCGCCTGAGATCGGAAGGCTCTTCTTCCCAACGAGTATACCGACACTTTCTTTGGCTGCCGTCTATGCTTCGTTTGCCATCACTCTGATTATGAGACCGCTCGGCTCGGCGATTTTCGGCAACCTGGCGGACAGAACCGGCAGAAAGCGGGCGATGACCATCGCTGTTACCGGCGTAGGTATTTCTACCGCCCTGTTCGGAGCGCTGCCTACCGTTATGCAGATCGGGATTTTTGCATCGGTCCTGTTTATCATTCTGCGTTTGGTGCAGGGTATATTCGTCGGCGGTGTCGTTGCCTCCACACATACGATCGGCACCGAATCGGTTCCGCCCAAGTATCGCGGATTCATGTCAGGGCTGATCGGCGGCGGCGGAGCCGGACTGGGTGCACTGCTTGCCTCCATTGTTTACTTTATCGTATCGGCCATCTTTCCGGGAGAGGCCTTCGGCGAGTGGGGCTGGCGGTTTATGTTCTTTACTGGGATTCTCAGTTCCATCCTTGGCCTTTTTGTTTTCAAGTCGCTGGAGGAGTCCCCCTACTGGGCGCAGCTTAAGCAGGCCCAAGACGATTCCAAACCCCAAAAAGCGCCTGCCCGTGTCGTATTTTCGCGGAATTACCGCTCCATTCTGATTGTGAATGTAATGATTGTGGCCGGCGGCGGGACGGCATATTACCTGACCAGCGGGTATCTCCCCACTTTTCTTAAAATCATCAACCAGATCCCTGCGGAAACCGCATCGATGATTCTCATGGGCGCCAGTGTGATCGCGATTATATCCTCCGTGTTGTTTGGTACCCTCAGCGATTTTATCGGGCGCAAAAAAACGTTTTTGATCATCGGAACGATCAATCTTGTCATGCTTCCCATCTGTTATAACCAATTGGGAGGCGCAACCGGAATTGCTTCCATCACAGCTTATGTCTGGGGGCTGGCTTTTTTGGGCAATGCCGCATACGCCCCGGTTCTCATTTTCCTCAACGAACGTTTCCCTACAGCCATACGGTCCACCGGTACCGGACTTTCCTGGAATATGGGGTTTGCGGTTGGAGGCATCATGCCGACATTTGTTCAATTAGCCAGCGGAACGACGCAAAACATTCCTGCGATGCTCGGCTATTTTACCATAGGGATTTTTGTTATCTATCTGATTGGAAGCGTCATCATACCGGAAACCAAGGGAGAGTTCAAGTAATCGCGTCTGCACTGCAAAATTATCATGCTGCGGGAGATGATAAACATGTCTTCTTTAACCGAACAGAAACCGGCTGTTTATTACAATTACGTCGGCGGCGAATGGACGGAGTCCGCATCGCGGGAATGGCTGGAATCGCGAAATCCGGCTACCGGGGAATTGGTCGGCTATGCGCAGAAATCAACGGAGACGGATATTCTGCAATCCATCGATTCTGTATACGAAGCCTATCGCACCAGTGACTGGGGAGTGAATCCGAAGCGGCGTTATGAAGCTTTATTGGAATTGGCCCGGCAAATCGAGAACAATATCGAACATTTGGCCCGGCTGATGACGATGGAGCAAGGAAAGCCGATCCGTGAATCCCGTGTGGAGCTTGCGGGGTGTGTGGATACCTTGAAATATTTTGCGGGCGCCGCCCGGACCGTATTCGGCCGCTCGGTACAGCTGGAGCCGGGGAATTTCGGCGTTATAGCCAAAGAGCCCATCGGCGTCGTAGGGATTATCTCGCCCTGGAACTGGCCGGCGCTGCTGATGATTCGGGAGCTGGCCCCCGCTTTGGCGGCAGGCAACGGAGTCATTGTCAAACCGGCGAGTCTTACGCCGATCATTTCCGTAGAGCTGTTTAAACTGATTGATCAGGTCCCGCATTTTCCCAAAGGCATTGTCAGTATTGTGACCGGTCCCGGACAATCGATCGGCGCCGTCATGGGATCGAGTAAAAAAATAGATATGATCAGCTTTACGGGAGATACATCCACCGGGAAAACGATCATGGCGCTTGCCGCAAGCAACATCAAAAAACTGGCTTTGGAGCTGGGCGGCAAGTCGCCGAATGTCGTGTTTGAGGATGCCCCGTTGGATAAAGCGATACCTCTGATCGGACGTTCCATTTTTATTTCCGCCGGACAGATCTGTATGGCCGGCTCCAGACTATTGGTTCACGAGTCCGTCAAGGAGGAGGTACTCTTCCGCTTGAAACAATATACCGAGAAGCTTTCAGTCGGCAACGGACTGCTGGAATCTACGGATATGGGCCCGCTGGTTTCGCAAAGTCAGCTTGATTTAGTGAACGAATATTGTGAAATCGGCCGCCGGGAAGGGAAAATCATTACAGGCGGTTACCGTCTGACTGGCGGAGCGTACGATCAAGGCTATTTCTTTGCGCCAACGATCATTGACGATCTTTCATCGGACTGCCGTGTCGTCCGGGAAGAAATTTTTGGCCCGGTGCTTGCGGTGCAATCCTTTTCCAGTGACGAAGAAGCGCTTGCGCTGGCCAACGATACCGACTTTGGCTTGTCGGCGGGGGTGTGGACGTCCAGCTTGAACCGTGCGATGCGGATGTCCCGCGAAATTCAGGCCGGGACTGTCTGGATCAACACCTATAATAAGAACTTTCCGGAGGCCGAATTCGGGGGCTACAAGCAGAGCGGTCTGGGACGGACCAGAGGTGTGGACGGCCTGATGGAATACTGCGAAACCAAGCATATCCATTTTGAAATGGATTAACCAACGGATTGCGAGAGGAGGCAGGACAACGATGATCGGAAAGCTGGCGGTCGAACCGAAGGAATTTGAGTTTTCCTTCCATCTTCCTACGTTAATTGAGTTCGGATACGGCAAGGCGGCTCGTCTTGGAGAAAGATTGCTGCAGCTTGATGTAAGAAAAGTATTCATAGTCAGCGACAAAGGGGTAGCGTCAGCGGGCTTGCTTACCGCGATGACGGAATCGCTGCGGTCATCCGGGATCACGTTCGATCTCTATACGGATGTGGAGCCCGATCCCGGCCTGGAGACGATCGATCGCGGAGCTGCCGCATTCAGGACCCAACCTTACGACGGCATCGTTGCCGTCGGCGGGGGCAGCTCGATCGATGCCGCCAAAGGCATTCGCGCAGTAGCGGCCAACGGGGGAAGTATCGGAGATTATGCCGGTGTCAATCGAATTCCTGCGGCCAATCCCGTTCCCCTTATTGCCATCCCGACGACTTCCGGTACGGGAAGCGAGGTAACAATATTCGGCGTTTACTCGGATTGGCATAATCAAGTGAAAGTAACCGTAACAAGCCAGCACATGGCTCCGACGATCGCTTTGGTTGATCCGGAGCTCACGATGAATCTGCCGGCAAGGATGACGGCGGCTTCAGGTATTGATGCCTTGGCGCACGGGATCGAAACGTTCTTCTCCGTAAGATCCCGCCCGGCATCCGATGCCCTGGCCATGCGGGCCATTGCCGCCGTCAGCGCCAACTTGCGCCGTGCCGTTCATGACGGGTCCGATATCGAGGCCCGCATCGGAATGTCCCATGGAAGCTTGCTCGCCGGCATGGCTTTCAATAACGGATTTTTAGGCTTGGCCCATGCGATAGGCAGCGCTCTGTCAGGACATTGCCACGTTCCGCACGGGGTCGCGATCGGGCTGCTGCTTCCTTCCGTCGTCGAATTCAACGCCTCCGTCCGTCCGGAAAAGGCGGCGACGATTGCCCAGCTGATGGTTGCCATAGCCAATGGTGCGGGAACCAAAGCGGAAGGAGCCGCATCGGCTGTTGACCAGATGGTGCGCGATATCGGGCTTCCAACCCGGCTTCGGGATGTCGGCGTACCGGAAGAGAAGCTGACGGATATCGCCAGGGATTCATTCAAAAGCGGTATGATGAAGTTTAATCCGCGTACGCCGACGGAACATGAAGTATTGGAGTTATTAGAAGGAATTTTCTAGTTTTACAAAGAATGTATATTATATTGGGGAGGTAATTGATGATGAGTCTAAACGAGAAGCAAGTTGAATCCGGGGATCTGATCCCAAGCATTGACCGGTCTACGGATGAAGTGGCGTGGGACTTGTACCGCAAAGCGATCCGCTTCGGCACCTGGGACCCGGCCGCCATTGATCTGAGTCAGGACAAAGCTGATTTTGAGTCTCTTGATCCGGATCTTCAAGGCTATCTCATTCATTTTTGCACAGGCTTCCTGGATGCGGAAGAAAACGTGGCCCTAAAGTTCTGTCCGTGGATTATGCTCGGTTCTTCTACGGAGCAGCAGGCTTTTTTAAGCACTCAGCTGCTTGAGGAATTTAAGCATACGGAGTTTTTCATGCGTTATTTCAAGGAGGTTTTCGGTAAGGAACGCATTCCCGGTGTGAAAAATATCGTTCAGCAGAAGCTCGATGATCGGGTGAAAAAGATGCTGGCGGCTCTTGAGCAAGGACCCGGGGACCGTGAGGCCGCACTGGTAGAAGGGCTGACCCATTACCAAGGGATCATTGAAGGCGTTCAGGCCATGACCGGGTACGAAGTATTTGAAGCGGTATACGGAAGCAAAGGGCTGCTCCCGGGACTGGCGGAAGGATTCGCCCGCATTAAGGAAGACGAGGGCCGCCATGTCGGCTTCGGACTGCGCATGTTGAAGCTGTTTGCACGCAATCCTGTCCATGCCAAGCGTATTCGCGCAGTGTACGACGATTATCTTCCGTACATTCTGATCCGTTATGACCAGCCGGTCGTCGTGAACGGGAAGGAGTATCCGACGCCTCCTGAAGTTCGCGGGCGTGAACGTTTAACCAAAATGTTCGAACGGCGGCTTAAGGATATATTCGGTAAGCCTGCCGCAGTGTAAGCAAGCAGGAAACAATCATGCGGGGAGGCTATTCTTTATGAAGGCCAAGACATTTCGCACATGGATAGAGTACCTTCACTCCAAAGACCGTTTGGCGGTCGTTGACAAAAAGGTCAGCTTGCAGTACGAAGCGGCGGCTGTCGCCAAAAAGCTTGACGGTGTGAAAGCCGTATATTTCTCACACGTGGAGGACTATCCGATTCCGGTTGTGTCGGGAATATGCTCTACGCGGGAAGATTTTGCGGAAGCATTGGAAACCGATCTAAACGGAGTCATTCCGAGGTTTACCCAGGCCGTCTCCTCTCCGCTTCCTTGCAAACCGGTTGATCGCGCGGAAGCGCCTGTCAAAGAAAATATCATTCGGGAGCATATCGATTTGATGAAGATGCTGCCGATTCCGGTTCACCATGAGAAGGATTCGGGAAATTACATCACCGCAGGGTTATTTATCGTGCGCGATCCGGTCACGCGCAAACAGAACGTTTCGATTCATCGTTTGCAGGTTTCGGGAAAAGACAAACTGGGAGCCCTGCTGCTGCCCCGCCATACGCACCACTTATTTAAACAGGCCGAGGAGGCCGGCAGGCCGCTGGAATGCGCTATTGTCATCGGCGTTGATCCGGTCACGCTGCTGGCTTCTCAAGCCAGCACTCCGTTTGGGGTAGATGAGCTGGAAATCGCAGGAGCCCTGCGCGGAGAGCCCCTGGAGGTAGTCCGCTGCGAAACGGTCGATATTGACGTCCCGGCGTATGCGGAGATCGTGCTGGAGGGCCAAATCCTGCCTCACGTACGCGAGCCGGAAGGGCCCTTCGGTGAATTTCCCAAGTACTATGGTCCCCGCAGCGATAAAGAAGTCGTCCAAATTACCGCAGTGACACACCGCAATCATCCGATGTTTTACACCATCGTTCCCGCAGGCTATGAACATCTGCTGCTTGGGGGCATTCCCCGGGAAGCGAGCCTGTTCCAAACGATTCGTCAAACCGTACCGACGGTCCGGGCAGTCCATATGAGCGCCGGAGGGACTTGCCGCTACCATGCTGTCGTTTCCATCAAAAAAAGAAACGAAGGGGAAGCCAAAAACGCGATATTCGCCGCCTTTGCAAACAGCTTTGACATCAAGCATGTCGTCGTTGTGGATGAAGACGTGGACATCTTCAATATGGAGGAAGTGGAATGGGCGATCGCCACGCGTTTTCAGGCGGATAGGGATTTGGTGGTCGTCCATGGAGCACAGGGCTCCAAGCTCGATCCCTCTACGGACGAGGGGACGGGGGCAAAAATGGGGCTCGACTGCACGATTCCTCTGCAAAGCGAGCCCATGCGGTACTTGCGGGTTCGGATTCCGGGATTCGAAAAGATCGAATTGGAGGATTATGTGAATTCCGAAGCGGGAGTCCGTTCAATTCACCTGGAAGGAAAAAGCAGGTAGCGGCATGAACAGAGCCGGATTCGAGGTTTCTGGCGGTCACTCATCATGAGAAGGGGGTAGAAATCATGAACAGCACTTTACGTCATTTTACAGAGGAAAAATTAAGCGAGTTGATTTCTGTCTCCCGGTTCAGAGCACCGGCAACCGCTTGGATCAAGGAAGCCCACATACTTAACCTATATACCGGCGAATGGAGTAAACAAAATGTCGTCCTTTTTGAAGACCGCATCGCCTACGTGGGTGAAAAAGAGCCTTTGACCGATGCGAATACCCAAATCATCGAGGCACAAGGGTATACCCTTGTGCCGGGCTACATCGAACCTCACGCCCATTCGTTTCATATGTACAATCCGCGGTCGCTGGGCGAATATGCGTTAGCCCGGGGAACAACAACGATCCTGCATGATAATATATCCTTCTTTCTTCAGCTGCAGCAGCATGAATTCGAAGGATTGATCGAGGCTTTAGAGGGGATGCCGGTCAAAAATTTTTGGTGGGCGCGCCTGGACCCGAACGTAAGGGAAAAGGAGATGCAGCGGCAGTTTACAGTTGACCGCGTTCGGCGCATGCTGCGGAATCCGTCTGTGCTGCAAGCGGGGGAGCTTACCTATTGGAAGGAAGCCATTAACGGCGATCCGTCTATGATCGCTCGCATGCGGGAAGCGCGTCTCGCCGGCAAAAGGATCGAAACCCACAACCCCGGCGCATCCGTAGAAACCTTGAATGCTGTAGCGGCTGCGGGCGCGACCGGCTGCCATGAAAGTATTACGGCGGAAGAAGTGATGAGAAGGCTTCGTTTAGGCTACTATGCCACCCTTCGTCATTCTTCGATCCGGCCTGATTTGGGTGAATTGATCAAAGGCTTGCTCAATACCGGCTGCCGCTACTGGGACCGGATGATGCTGACAACCGACGGCTCACCGCCCTTCTTCCTTGCCGAGGGATTTACGGATGCCTGTATACGGATCGCCATCGACGCAGGATTGGACCCGGTGGACGCCTACCGGATGGCATCGCTTAATCCTGCCGTCTATTACGGTCTTGATCAGGATTTGGGAGGAATCAGTCCGGGACGGATCGCGGATATTGTCTTTCTGGAAGATCTGAGGAATCCCACTCCTGTGAAAGTGATGGCCAATGGGCGGATCGCTGCTGAGAGGGGGATGCTGACCGCCTCCTTTCCTGAGGTGGAATGGAGCAGGTATGGTATCGGGCCCCTTGCCGTCATGGATCCATGCGTACAGCCGGAATGGTTCGAGGTATATTGCGCGGAGGATAAAATACCGGTGATCGAACTGGTCAATGCCGTGATTACTCATAATCGATTGGAGCGGCTGACCGTCATCGACGGAAAAGTGCGGCTGACCGATTCACCGGGTTATGTGTACGTCTCGCTTCTTGACCGCAGAGGGGAATGGATCACGGTGGGCGTGATGAAGGGTTTTGGCGAAGTGGATGCTTTGGCCTCTACTTATTCTCTTACAGGCGATTTGATCGTTCTGGGAAGAGATCCGGTTCAGATGGCCCGGGCGGCCAATCATGTCCTTGCGGGTCAAGGCGGGATTTGCGTGGTTCATCAAGGGGACATGCGTTTCGATTTGTCCCTGCCCTTATTGGGTACGATGAGTCTGCTGGATATGGACGCCTTAATTGCGGAAACGTCACGATTGCTTGAGCTCCTGCGCGAATCGGGCTTTGGTTTTGCCGACCCGATTTATTCGCTTGAATTTTTATCTTCCACTCATTTGCCTAAGGTAAGGCTGACTTCCCAAGGGGTGATTAACATCAATAACGGAGAAATTTTAATTCCTTCCCGCCCGTTGAGATGAGACCACGGACCGGATGAACAGGGGAAGACATTGGTTGCATCAGCGGAGCGGCGCTATTCGATTTCGATAAAAGGAGGTGTTAAAGAACGTGGTGACAGGCAGGTTGGCATTTCTTAGGGGAGGTGATGTCTGTTCCTTACACACGCTAAGGCCGTAAATTCACAACTGAACCGGATGATGATGGTTGTCAAGGATCGATAATAAACTTAATGAGGAGTGAAGCGGCATGTCTACGGTGTCTCCTGCTACGTTATGGAATAAAATTTTTATCGGCGGCGAATGGAAAGAAGGATCCAGTCAGCGGACCGCAGCGGTTACCAACAAATTCAGCGATGAAGTGATCACTGAAATTAGGCTCGCCAATAAGCAGGACATCCATGATGCCTATGAAGCGGCAAGGAAGGCTCAAGCGGAATGGGCGCAGGTACCCCCGCATGAGAAAGCCGCACTGATGGAAAAGGCTGCAGCACTTATAGCCGAACGTCAAGAGGAGATTGTCAAATGGCTTGTGGAAGAAAGCGGAAGCTCGCAATTAAAGGCATCGATTGAAGTGGGCGCTGCCATCGGGGATGTCAAGGAAGCGGCCAAGTATTGCTTCCGGATGAACGGCGAGATTCTTCCTTCCTTTATACCGGGAAAGGAGAACCGTATTTATCGTAATCCGGTCGGTGTCGTCGGAGCGATTACACCTTGGAACTGGCCGTTCTATTTGAGTATCCGGGTGGTGGCGCCGGCGATTGCGACCGGTAACGGGATTGTATTAAAGGCGGATTCCCAGACCCCGATCACAGGCGGCCTGATCATAGCCCAAATCTTTGAAGAAGCGGGAATACCGAAGGGATTGTTCAGCGTAGTGGTGTACGACCTGGAAGAAGTCGGCGACAATTTTGTGGAGCATCCGATTCCAAGAGTGATTTCATTTACGGGCTCTACAGCGGCAGGGAAAAGAGTTGCCGAAATTGCGGGCAGGCATTTGAAGAAGGTGGCCTTAGAGCTTGGCGGCAACAACGCATTTATTATTCTTGACGATGCGAATGTGGATCAAGCCGTCGCTTCCGCAGCCTTCGGCAAGTATTTGCATCAGGGTCAAATATGTATTGCAACCAACCGTTTTATCGTAGATCGCAAAATCTATCCGGAATTTGTTGAGAAATTTAAAGAAGCGACTTTAAAAGTGAAAGCCGGAAACCCGGCCGAGCCCGATACGATTATCGGTCCGATGATCAACCAAAAACAAATCGAAAAGGTTCAAAGCCTGATCACACAAAGCCTGAGTGAAGGGGCCAAGCTTGAGCTTGAAGGCAAAGTCGCAGGAAACGTCATCGAGCCTTATATTCTTACGGATGTAACGAACGATATGGCTGCCGCCAGGACGGAGATCTTCGGCCCTGTGGCGGTTATTATTCCTGTAGACGGCGAGGAAGAAGCGATCCGGATCGCGAATGATTGCGATTTTGGATTAAGCGGCGCGGTACACTCCGGATCGATCGAGCGGGGGATTAAAGTGGCGCAGCAAATTGTAACGGGCATGATTCACGTCAATGATCAGACCGTAAACGTGGAATCCCATATCCCGTTCGGCGGGGAAAAATCGTCCGGACTGGGCCGGTATTGCGGAGAATCAGCTTTGGAGGAATTCACAACGGTGAAATGGATTTCCGTCCAGCAGGAACCTCGGCAGTATCCGTTTTCTTAGTATTGCGGATGCTCCCGCGCATTTTCCAGGATCGAAGGTATACATTTGCAGCGGTGCTGTACACTTTTTTTATCACAGCATATGCTGGTTATAGTTTGTTTTTTTCCGGGGCTGTTGATGGTAAATCAACAGCCTTTTTAACATAAAACTAGGAAAATCTTTTTTTTCATAATATGAAAACAGTTTCATTGATAACGCTTTCCTGAATTGTTATACTACTCTTAATTCCGGAAATATTATACAGAACATTCTGCTATGACAAGCAGCAAAATGTTGAATGCCCGATCACTTATAAAATATGAAGGGGTGATGAATATGACTTAAAAAAGCAAGATGGATATGGTAGCTGCTCCACAGGGTCAGTAGACATAAGCATAACTTTAAAATTAAGAGGTGAAAAGTTTATGTATCCGGCACCGATATCTGAATATTATGCTCCGTCATCATTAGAGGAGTGCTTAGAGCTGCTAGATCAGTACGGAAGCCAGGCGAAGATTGTCGCCGGCGGTCAAAGCGTGCTGCCTATATTGAAGCTGAGAATGATGGAAACATCAGCCGTCATTGACATTAACAAGGTGATGGAAATTCAGGAATTTGGCGAAAGATTCCGGGAACCGGGAAATCGGATTCTCAGAATCGGTGCATTGACCCGACACAAAACGCTGGCCACCCATCCTTTGGTGTTATCCAAATATCCTATTATTTCTGATGCGGCAAAATATATAGGAGATGTACAGATCAGAAATAGAGGAACCATTGGGGGCAGTTTGGTTCATGCGGATCCGGCAGCCGATCTTCCGGTACCGATCCTGGTTTTGGACGGCACCTTCCGGATTCGTTCGAAGGAAGGCGAGAGCATTTATTCTGCAGAAGACTTTTTCCTTGGTTTGATGACGACGGTTGTCGAGGATAACGAACTTCTTGTATATATTGACATTCCATCCCCGGAGCCGGGATCGGGATCTGCCTACAGTAAGCACGCCGTCGTGTTTGGCGATTTTTCGGTGATTAGCGTTGGAGCCCGGGTTACTCTGGCGGACGATATTTGTCAATCTTCCCGAATTTACGTCGGCGGAGTGAACCCCCGTCCGCAGCGAGCTGTAGACACCGAAAAGTTCCTTGTCGGGAAAACGGTTACAACGGAGCTTCTGCAGGAAGCAGCGGATGTCCTGGCCCAGGAAATCGAAGTGGAATCCGATATGCGCGCGACAGCTTCCTACCGCAAGGTTCTTCTCAAGGAATACGGGGTTAATGTGTTATCCAAAGCAATCCGAAGAGCAAAGGGGGAAATTCTCTAATGGCGAATTCAGTACAGGGCGTTCAAACGGCCGGTGTAGATGGAACAAAAACGATTCAGGTGCGCGTCAATGGCCGGATCGTAGAGAAGCAGGTTCCGATCCGTATGCTGCTGGTGGATTTCTTGCGGGAAGAGCTGGGCTTTACGGGGACTCACGTGGGATGTTCGGTGGAAGGAAGATGCGGAGCATGTACCGTGGTGCTGAACGGAGAGGCGATCAAATCTTGTTTGATGTTGGCGGTTCAGGCCGAAGGCTCCAACATTATGACCGTAGAAGGACTGGGAGAGGCCGATAATCTTCATCCCATTCAGGAAGGCTTCTGGGAAAAACACGGCCTGCAATGCGGTTTTTGCACCCCCGGAATGATGATGTCCGCATATAATTTATTAAAGGTCAATCCGCATCCATCCGATACCGAAATCAGAGAAGCGCTGGTCGGCAACTTATGCAGATGTACCGGTTATCAGCACATTATCGAAGCGGTACAATATGCCGCAGATCGTTTAGCCTCTATGCCTAAGGAGCAGCGGGATAAATTATTGGCTAACTAGGATAAATAACTATTCTCTATTAAGGAGAGGATTCGGTGTATGACTACTACAACTGCATCTGAGACGAAATGGGTGGGACGGCCTATTCGTCGTCGTGAAGACCCCCGGTTATTAGTGGGAGAGGGAAAATATATTGCCGATTACACCTTACCCGGAACAACATATCTTCATGTGGTACGAAGTGTTCATGCGCATGCGCGAATTCGCCATATCGATATCAGCAAGGCGGAGAACTACCCTGGTGTGGTAGCGGTTGTGACCGGTGCGGAAGTGGCCGCAGCCATGAAGCCGATGCTCGTTCCATCCATTATCCCAAATTTGGGCGGGGAACTGCAGCTCCCGACCGTTTATCCGCTGGCGATCGATAAAGTCCTATGGGTAGGCGATCCGGTCGTGGCTGTGATAGCGGAAAGCAAATATATTGCCGAGGATGCGGCGCAGCTGGTCGAGATTGAATATGAACCTTTGCCTGCTCTTATCAATCCGGAGGAAGCGCTCAAGCCCGAAGCTCCGAAGATCTATGAGGATTGGAAAAATAATGTGCTTTGGCATGGCGTACTCGCCAACGGAGATGTGGATAAAGCTTTTGAGGAAGCGGATTTTATCCTTTCCGAACGGTTTTACGGTCATCGTACGGGGGCGGCTCCGATGGAAACGCGGGGGGCGCTTGCCACCTATGACGGATTTGAGGGTTTGACCGTTCATGTCAATTCACAACGGCCGCATATTTTGAGGATGGCGATATCGCAAATCATGAACATTCCTCATCATAAGGTGCGGGTCATCGCTCCCAAGGACGTCGGCGGCGCCTTTGGAACCAAGGCTCCTGTCTATCGTGAAGAACTTCTCATCAGTTATTTGGCGTTAAAGCTGAAAAGACCTGTCAAATGGGTCGAAAACCGAATGGAAAGCCTGATGACGATCGGTCATGAACGTGACCAAATTCATAATCTGGAGCTTGCCGTTCGCAAGGATGGCAAAATTCTCGGCCTTAGAAACCGTATGATTGCCGATGTCGGGGATGGCAGAATCGGAGTTTACCTGGGATTTGTCATGTCATGGTTAGGTGCGGCGTACTTAACGAACGCTTACGATGTTCCAAGTGTCCATATCGATTTGTCTTGCGTAGTAACCAACAAGCCTTCATCTACACCCAGCAGGGCGTTCGGAGAATTCCCCGGCCGGTTTGCAATGGATTATGCGATGCATTTGGTAGCGAGGGAGCTGAAACTGGATCCCCGTCAAGTGTTTGAAACGAATATCATCAAGCAGTTCCCCCATGTTACAGCTACAGGAATCACGCATGATAGCGGAGATTATGAAGGCGCTTTCCAAAAGCTTCTCGAACACCTCGATTATGACCGGGTGAAAGAGGAGCAAAAAGAAGCGCGAAAGAACGGGCGTTTGATCGGTGTCGGCTTTGCTATGGGCTGTGAAATGTCCGGTCTGGGCTCGCAAATCTTTGTGCCGATGGAAAATCAACCGGGTTATGGGGCGGCTACCATTAAGATTGATGCTCATGGCATGGTTCAGGTATTTGAAGGGGACTCCCCGCAAGGGCAGGGCCATGAAACGACCATTGCGCAAGCCGTAGCGGACGAGCTTGGGATTACGATTGACGATGTATATATCAGTTATGGCGATACGTTCGGTACTCCATTCGCTTCGGGAACCTTGGGGAACCGGGGAGCGTCCTATACGGTTAGTGCCGCTGTTCTGGCTTGCCGGAAGCTGAAGCCGAAAATCCAAAAAATCGCCGCCCACATCCTGGGAGTAGACGCCGAACCGGAAGATTTTACTTTTGCCAATGGAGAAGTCATTTGGAATAAAGAACCGAGCAAAAGAATAAAGCTTAGGGATATCGCCGATGTAGCGATACTGGGGCCAACCAAACTTCCGGCCGGAATGGAAGCCGGTTTGGAAGCGACCGCTTACTTTGAAGCGGATATTGCCGGGATGCTGAGTATTGGTGTACACGGTGCGGTGGTTGAAGTGAATCCGGAAACGGGAGATTACAAGATTTTACGTTATGTCGTCGTAGACGATTGCGGAGTTCCGATTAATCCCATGATCGTTCGCGGGCAAGTTCACGGCGGTGTAGTTTTGGGAATAGGCAACACCCGGTATGAGAAATATTACTTCGATGAAACGGGCCAGCCTTTATCCACGACCTTAATGGAGTATCATATGCCATCGGCTGCCGATGTTCCCGATATTGAAATGATCGAGTACAACGTTCCCACTCCTTATACACCTTTGGGCACAAAGGGCAAGGGAGAGGGAATTCCGGGACCGGTCCCCGCTACCTTAGCCAGTGCGATCACAGATGCGATCGACCGTCCGGGGTTTAAGCTTCTGAATCTGCCTTTGACTGCGGAATCGATATGGAGAACGTTAAATCAAAAGTAAAGACACGATTCTCGGGAGTTCTCTCCCGGGAAGTTTTTCTTCAATAAACAATGCTCAAGGAGAGTGGAATGAATGAAGGTGTCCGGTACTTATGAACTTCCGACCAATTCGGCTACGGCATATCAATTGCTTACGGATCCTGATGTTTTGATCCGAACCATGCCAGGGCTGAAATCACTGCAAGCCATTGATGACAATACTTACAGTGCAGAGCTGGAGGTTGGAATCAAGATGGTGAAAGGGCGTTACAAAGGGACGGTAAAGCTGTTTGATGCGGTGGAAGGCGAACAATTCCGGTTGAGTATGGACGGCCAGGGGCCGTTAGGATTTGTACAGCAGGAAATGCTGATCAAACTCGAGCAGGTGGCCGACAACCGAACCAACGTCATATGCGAAGGCGAGGCTACGGTCGGGGGAGTGATTGCCGGGATCGGACAGCGGATGATGTCGGGTGTAGCCAGTTTATTAATGGGGCAATTTTTTAGCGCGATGAAGAAAGAAGCAAGCTGAATGACACGCAGCGACGCTGCATGACGGCTGACAATATTCGAACTTCATTTCACGAGCACCAAAATCGCTGGAAGACAAGTCTGTGGTTTATAGCGGTTTTGGTGTGATTTTTCAATAGGGGAAGGTGGGGAGGATGGTGGGACAGCAACCTATGGTATGGAAAGACTTATTGGATACTGCTAAAGACCTTGCCGAAGTCATTCGAAATCATATGGATCAAGAGGCGGATAAGGAACGGGTGCTGTTAAAAGTTTGGCCGCAGCTCATACAAGCCGGGTTTCACCGCATGCTGGTGGACTCCCGTTTCGGAGGACTGGGGCTGGATCTGAGAAGTTACCTGCAGGTGATAAGGCAATTGGCTTACGGGGACGGAGCATTGACCCTGGCGGTTCATGTTCATAATGTTGCTGTGTACATGGTGTATGAGCTGGGAAAGAAAACGTTTCGGAGCCGCCTGAAAACATGGCTGGATGATGCAAGCCTGTTTGCGCTTGCCCGGTCAGAGGACGGAAGAGACTACAGGTATGATTTTTCTACCCGAATATCGCAAAACCATGCTTCGATGATTCTCAACGGCCAAAAGGATTTCTGCACTCTTGCAGGTCTGGCTGATTATTATGTTGTTTTTGCACAGCCCGAGTGGAGTCAGCCATCGATGGACTCTTTACAGCTTTGCCTGGTTAACGGGAAGCATCCGGCCGTTGAAGTGATCAAATCCAATGGTCTGGATGCCATGGTCGCTTCTTCTACCTACAGCGTCCGTTTCAAATCCTATCCATTATCTCCGGCTGAGTTGGTCGGACAGCCTGGAGCGATTACGGGTTTAACCCATCCCGACATTCTCCCCCTTGGAATATGCGCTATCAACATCGGCATGGCCGATTTAGGAATAGAGCTTTTTATAGAGAAAGAAAGACAGCGCTGTGTCAAACCAAATGAAGACATGGAGATCGTGAGATGGCTAGGCCAAATCGATGTGCTTTCACACAGCGCACAATTATTATTGGATAAATCCATTGATTCCCGACCCATGTCCGAGGGCAATTCCGGCGTTTGGTTGAGACGCGCAAAGGCAGCTTCCGACACGTTGATTCAGGATGTAACGGAAGGCGCTATCCGCCATTTGGGCATGGATGGAATCAAGTCTCCCAATCCTTTTATGTATTTAAGAAATAATTCATATGCCACTCGGATATTGCCTCCAAATACCCGAAAGTGCTTGTTGACACTCGGCTCTGAGCTAATCCAATGAATAGTTGAAGAGAAAAGCAGCGTATGAAAAATATATTCATGTCGGAGGAGTAATGGCTATGAATGATTCTTACCGGATTCTAAAGAAAATGAAAGAAAAGAAACAACAACGATTCGCCATGGCGACGATCATTGCCGTAGATGGTTCCACATACCGCCACCCGGGAGCAAAAATGTTAATCGGGGAAGACGACAGCCAATATGGAACGATTAGCGCCGGCTGTTTGGAAGAAGATTTAGCTTACCATGCCCGTGAGATCATTAACCATCGGCAGCCCAAGACAGTCATTTATGACTTAAGGTCGGAGGACGATTTGTCCTGGGGGCAGGGAGCCGGCTGCAACGGGAGCATCAGGGTTTATGTGGAGCCTAATGAATGGGAATATATCCCTCCTGATCACCATCAGCCCATATGGCCTGAAGTGGAATCGGTTCTGAATAACGGCAGCAAGGTTGCAAGCGCAAAACGTGTAAGTGACGATGACGCGCAAAGGGTGCATTTATTTTATACGGACAACGGGGCGGTCCTTGGGGACGCGGAAACAGGCTTGAAGGAGAAGATCATACCGGAGTTAAAGCGGTTTTTAATCAGCGGCAGGAAGATTGAATTAATCCGTTTAGCAGACATTGAAGGCGAATTCTTACTTGAGCTGTACGAACCCAGAGAGCAGCTATACATTTTCGGGGCAGGGCCGGATGTGGAACCGATAGCCAGACTGGCCTCTCATTTGGATTTCTTTGTTACCATTATCGACCCCAAAACCAGTCGCTGTAACGCAGAAATTTTTCCAACGGCGGATCAATTGATCCCTGAGCATCCGGAGACTTATCTGCAAAAAAATAACATTCCCCAAACAAGCTATGTACTCATTATGACGCACAGCTTCCAGCGGGACCAAACGATTTTACGCGATTTGATTGCATCGCCGCCTCAGTATCTGGGGGTATTGGGACCCCGATTGAGAACCACGCGCCTCATGGCGCCCGATGCTTTGCCTGATTGGGTGCATTCACCTATAGGTTTAAGTATCGGTGCGGAAGGGCCTGAGGAGATCAGTGTCAGCATTATGGCCGAGCTGTTGAAAATCAAAAATAAAAAGTAACATGAGGGGGAGAGAAGATGGATCAGAACAGCAAAATGACAGACGCATTAAAGCGCCCTCTACGTGATTTGCGGATTTCCGTAACCGATCGCTGCAATTTCCGCTGCCGTTATTGTATGCCGAAAGAGTTGTTTGGTCCAGACCATCTGTTCCTTCCAAAAGATCAGCTGCTCGGTTTTGAGGAAATCGCCCGTTTAGCCCGCATCTTCGCATCCCTCGGCGTTGAAAAAATCCGCATCACTGGCGGAGAGCCGCTGCTGCGCAAGGAACTGCCGAATCTAATCCGGATGCTGCGGTCGATCGAAGGTGTGAATGACGTCACCTTAACCACCAATGGTTCACTGCTGGCAAAATATGCAGAGGAGCTGAAGAATGCAGGTCTTCAGCGGATCAATGTCAGTTTGGACAGCATAGACGAGAACCGGTTTGGCCAAATGAACGGCGGGCGATGCGATGTCCGAACGGTAATGGAAGGCATCGATGCCGCATCGAAAGCCGGGATGAAAGTCAAAGTGAACATGGTCGTCATTCGAGGGATCAATGATCAGGATATCGTGCCTATGGCCCGATTTTTCCGCGGGACGGGGCATATTTTACGTTATATTGAGTTTATGGATGTCGGAAACAGCAACGGCTGGAATCTCAAGCATGTGGTGTCCAAGCAAGAAATCATCGAACGCATTCATGCCGAGATGCCTTTGGAACGAATGCGTTCCGAGTATTTGGGGGAAGTGGCCGACCGCTACCGCTATGAGGGAACGGACGAAGAAATCGGCGTTATTTCTTCCGTAACCGATTCCTTTTGTTCGACCTGTACAAGGGCTCGCCTGTCGGCGGACGGTTTCCTGTACACCTGTCTGTTTGCTTCTCAAGGAACAGATCTGCGTTCGCTGATCCATTCCGGAGCGGAGGATGAAGAGATACGCCGGTTGATTATGGGGGTATGGGGCAGCCGCCGGGACCGTTACTCCGACGAGCGGCTTCTCCACACCAAGAACCCGGAGAAAAAGAAAATCGAGATGTCCTACATTGGAGGCTGAAACCGATATGGCGTTATATATACCTAATGCTTCGCCCATTCCGTTGGAGGAGGCGCAGCGTCTTGTTCTCGCCACAGTTCGTCCCCTTCCGGTCGCTTCTATTCCTTTATCCCGAGCGTACGGGTATTGTCTTGCGGACCCTGTGCTGTCCGATCATAACGTCCCGATGTATGACCGTTCTACGGTAGACGGGTATGCCCTGAGGGCGGAGGACGTGAAATGGGCCAGCCGTTCAACCCCTGTGAAGCTGAACACTATTGAAGAAATTCCCGCCGGACATATACCGGAGAAGCAGATTGCCCCGGGCATGGCCAGCCGCATTATGACGGGAGCGCCTATCCCCAAAGGCGCGGATGCGGTTGTCAAAGTGGAGGAGACGGAGATTGGGGAAGATGAGGGGCGATCAAGCGTATGGATTTACCGTTCGGTTACGGCCGGCGAATCGATTCTAAGGAAGGGAGCGGATGTAGAGGAGGGCACAATCATCCTCCCGGAAGGGACCTTTATCGGACCTGTTGAGGCGGGTCTTCTGTCCACTTTTGGAGTCGGGGTTGTTCCGGTTTACGATAAACCTAAGGTCGGGATTCTCTCGACGGGAAGCGAGCTGCTGCCTGTCGATCAACAGATCTCCCCCGGGAAACACCGTGACAGCAACGGTGTCATGCTGGCAGGACAGGTGAGAGCGGCCGGAGGCGACCCGGTTTATTTAGGGATTGTGCAGGATCACCCGGAAGAGCTGGAAAAACGCATAACCGAAGCGCTTCAGCAGGTGGATGTTCTGGTCACCAGCGGAGGCGTTTCTATGGGGGACTATGATTTCCTCGGAAATACATTTGAGAAAATCGGCGCAAAAGTGGTGTTCTGGAAAACATTAATCCGTCCAGGGATGCCTGCGCTGTTTGGAACCTGGCAGGATAAGCCCATTTTTGCCTTAGCGGGAAATCCGGCCTCGTCTTACGTAAACGCTTGGCTTTATTTGTTGCCGGCGATTCGCAGGATGTGCGGGCGGAGGAATCCGCTGCCTCAACGGTTAACCGGGATATGCGACGAACCGATTGCCATGATGCCGATGCCTCATACCCGTTTTTTACGCGGGTTCGCTTATATTTCTTCCTCGGGTGAATTGCGGGTGAAGATTGCCCGCAAGCAGGCTTCCGGTATCCTGTCCAGCTTTCTGGAAAGCAATTGCCTGGTTAGAGTGCCCGGGGAAAAAGGGTATGCCGCCGGCGAACGGGTTGAAATGGATCTGATAGGAACGCTGGGGGAAAGCGTTTGCCCCTGATCAATCGATTTGCTTTTTTTAGTGCAGCCCCAATGCTTATAAAATAAGCCTGTTGATTTGATGCAAATTAGCGTTTTTACTCGAAAATCCTTGAAACTTCAGGGGTTTTTTTGTCGTATATGATCAGATATTTTTGAATTATTGAAATATTTCATATTATGAATTTATTTTCATTGAATTAAACGATATTCACTGTTATATTTTCATTAGGGTGATGCTATGGAAAAGGAGAAAACTAGGATAAGGTCGGTTTCCAAGGCACTTCAAATTTTAAATCTGCTCGGGAAAAACCCGAGAGGATTGCTCATCAAGGAAATCAGTATTGACCTCCGCTTAAACTTAAGCACGACTTACCATTTAATCAATACGCTGCTCGATTACGGGTATGTCATCAAAACCAAGGATGATGTCTACTCGGTAGGTTATCAGATCCCGTTTTTAAACAATGCTTTTTTGCAATCGATGACCCCTGATGCCACACTGAACATGTATTTGCAGGAGCTTTCCAACATTACGCAGGAAACGGCCTATTTAGGCAAAGAGATTGATGATTCCGTGATTCTTACGGGCATTATCGATTGTCCTCAAGCCGTAAAAGTGAAAACGCTTTATATCGGGTATAAGGAATATCCCCATGCCCGTGCTCTGCCTAAATCGGTCATTGCGTTTTGGCCTGAATCCAAAATCGTGAATTATTTTAAAGACAATCCGTTCGAGCAATTAACGGAATCGACCCCATCCAACCTGGATGAATTAAAAACGGAGTTGGCTGAAATCAAAAAGCGTGGCTATTGTTTGGACGATGAAGATTTTATGAAAGGGATCTGCTGCATCGCAGCTCCGGTTTTTGGAGCGAATAAAAAACCGATAGCAGCCTACTCCGTGACGATGCCGGTCGAACGATACAGACATCATAAAGACGAGTATATCCAGAAGGTTTGTATGATTGCCAAACAAGCCTCGCAATCTTTAGGCTATTATGATTTTGAAGGAGGTGATTATCAGGTTTATCAGAGGTGAAATTCAACCCGGCAAGCCCCAACATCCGTTCAATATCTTTGCAGTCCGGGATGATCAAGTGGATCAGGCTGCTTCTCCTGCGCTTTCTGAAAGCGTTTGCGGCCATCATTTTATATTAAAAAAACGACAGAGGTAGTGAAAATCAATTTTGATTTTCCACATAAAAAAATTTTTTGAGGAGGAATACCAATGAGTAATCTAAAGGATGTTCACAAACGTGTAATTCGCAGACAGGATGTAAAAGCCAATTGGGATGCATTTCCGGATTTTAAGAAAGCGACTTACAGATATATCGGCACATTGGCGGCTACGGAAACCACCATTCCGCCGGTGCTGATGGACAGCGCAATTTCGTTGGGCATTATTGAAGCGGGACCTGGTCCCCAAGCCAGATTGCATGACCATGAAGTCGAAGAAATTTTTATGCCTCTCGATGGACTATGGGAATTCTTTTGGGGTCCTAACGGCGAAGAGAGAGCAACATTAGGTCCATTGGACGTGATTTCGGTTCCGCCAGGGGTATTAAGAGGCTTTAATAATGTCGGCGGGGGAACCGGGCGCCTGCTGGTATTGAATACGAGCGCAAATGCCGAGGGAGCCGCTTTTGTGGCCAAGGAAGATCTCACTAACGTAACGGAAACGAACTATAAAAACTAAAATGAACCGGGTGTTACCCGTCATCTGATTGGCGGGTAACCCATTTTTAAACCGGCCTGCATAAGTGTTTCAATTTATGAAACAAAAGAGGGATAACATGAAAATCGGTTTCGCAGGACTGGGTAGAATGGGCTTTGCTATGGCACAAAGATTATTGCAGGCAGGCGTTGATCTGACCGTCTGGAACAGGACCAAGTCCAAGGCCCAAGATTTGTTGGATCAAGGTGCGAAGTGGGCGGAAACTCCGCTAGAATTAACTGAAAATTGCGAAATCTTATTTTCGTTGGTTGCAGATGATCAAGCGGTTAAAGAGATGTATATAAGCGAAGCCGGCCTGCTGCAAGGCGGCCTTAACGGTAAGCTCTTTATTGAAATGAGCACGGTTCATCCGGCCACCATCCGTGAATTAGCGGAAATGATCTGCCAAAAAGGCGGGAGTTTGATCGATTCGCCGGTATCAGGAACAGTGGTGCATGCCCGCGAAGGCAGCCTGATTGCTTTGATGGGCGGAGATGAAGAGAGCATTTCCCGGGCGAAGCCTGTTTTGGGGACTTTTTGTAAAAGCATGAAACATATCGGCCCTGCGGGAACAGGCATGGTAATGAAGCTCGTTTTGAATATGCCGATGAATATATACTCCTACGCCTTATCGGAGGCCTTGGCCATAGGCGTAAAGGCGGGTATTGATTTGAAATCCATGCTCGAGTTCATTGCGGAAAGTCCTGCGGGAATCAAGGTCCTTCCCGTTAAGATTCCGGCGATACTTCAAGCGACGGAAGAAGTATCCTTCGATATCAAGGGGGTCAAAAAGGATCTGGCCAATATGATATCGGCCGGTCAATTCTATGGAGTTCCGACTCCGGCCGCCAGTATAACGTTTCTTTCCTATACGACAGCGGTTGCGGACGGTTGGGGCGACCGGGATTGGGGGGCGATCGTTCCTTATTTCATTGAAAAGGTTCTGAAAATGTAAAAAGAGGGGGAGCCTATGAACAATACGATAGAACCAACCAAACTACCGAAAAAGACAAAGTCCGCTATGAAGGTCACGCCTAACCTTATGCTGCCCTTGATTATTGTTGTGGTAGCGCTGTTGACGACGATCATTCAACCCCGATTTTTCACTTTGTTCAATTTTCAAAACCTGTTGATTCAGGCTTCCTTTCTGGCTATTTTGGCTTTTGGGCAAACCTTTGTCATGCTGACCAGAAATTTTGATCTGTCCGTAGCTGCCAATGCGGCTATTGTCGGTGTGGTCACCGCGATGACGATAAATCAATACGGAATAGCGTTTGGCATCCTTGCCGGTCTGCTGCTCGGGGTAGTCATCGGCTTGATCAATGGACTATTGGTTGCTTATTCCATGGTTCCCTCTCTGATCGTCACCTTGGGCATGATGACGATTCTTAGAGGACTTGGTCTTCTCATTACGAACGGAGAGCCGGTTACCGGGCTTCCTCCTGCTTTCAGAGAAATCGTTGTCAGCTTTATTGGCCCCATTCCGCAAGTCGTGCTGATTGTTTGCGTTTTGCTTGCCGTTTCGTATTATGTTTTAACCCAAACCGTGTTTGGCCGGCACATTTATGCCAAGGGCGGTAATGAAGAGGCGGCGAAGCTTACCGGAATCAATGTTCGCAAAATTGATATTTCGGTTTTCGTCATCAGCGGATTGGCTGCGGCAATCGGCGGAATTCTGCTTGCATCAAGGGTAAATTCCGGGCAGCCGACGATTGCCGAGGGACTGGAGCTGGAGGCCATCGCTGCTGTAGCGATCGGCGCGGTGTCACTATCGGGGGGAGCGGGAAGCATCATCAACGTTGCCTTCGGCGTCCTTTTGCTGGCTCTTTTAAATAATGTCATGAACTTGATCGGTATTTCTTCTTATGTACAGGACATTGCACTCGGCGTCGTTTTGGTATTGGCAGTCAGCCTCGATCAAATTCGCAGAAGGAAAAAACGTCACCAAACATAAACCGGGCTAAGGGGGAACGGAGAATGATCGGACAGAACAAGAAGAAGACCTTATTGCTAATGGCCATTGTTTTTGCGCTGACTGCTATAGCAGCGGGTTGCAGCCAAGGCGGCGAAACCGCCGAGGGAGGTTCGGCTCCCGCCACTACGCCCGCCGGCACGGCATCCAATGAACCCAGTGTAGTCGATCTTGAACCGGAAGAGGCTCTGAAATGGTATCTGCAGCAGCCGGACCCCGTGCCTAAAGAGAAATATCAAATCGGAGCATCGCTTGTCTATCTATCCGATCCGCTTTGGGTTGGCTTCCAATATGGGATAGAGCAGCAGTTGGAAAAGCTGGGCTTGCCCAAGCCTTACGTTACGGCCGCAGGCGGTTATCATAAGCACATAGAGCAAATTGCGCAAGTGGAAGATTTACTCTCTCGCGGTATCGACGGCCTGCTGCTAGGGCCTGCCAATCCTGATGCATTGGTGACTGCGGTAGAGGTGGCTGAAAGAGCAAAAGTCCCTGTCGTCAATTTTGCCGTAGGAATCAATACCGACAAAATTGTTACGGATATTCAGGCGACGCAAGAAATGCTGGGCGCAATGACGGCTGAATACCTGGGCAAGGAAATGAACGGTAAAGGTAAAGTATATATGCTGTCCGGGGTAGCGGGCTCTTCCTGGGCGCTCGGCAGAGAAAAGGGATTTATAGAATACATGCAAAAAAACCATCCGGATATCGAGATTGTAGGTAAACATTACGGTAAAAACGACAGGGCCGAGGGACTCAACGCCGCCCAGGATGCGCTGCAGGCGAACCCCGATATCGATGCCTTTTATGCGGGGGCCGATCTGATTGCGGCAGGGGTGGCGGATGCGATTAAAGCGGTAGGAAAGACAGGCCAAATCAAAGTGGTGACCATGTCGGGAATCGGTAAGGATACGCAGATGCTCATTAAAAATGGCGAAATTACGATGTCCCTGCCTTATCAGGCTGTGGAGCAGGGGAGAATGCTGGTCAACATAATGGTGCGCTATTTGAACGGCGAGAGAAATCTCCCGAAACGGATCGGAGTTCCTGTGGAAACGATCACAAAGGAGAATATCGATCGTTTTGATGTGAACAAGTATTTGGCGCCTGATCATTACAAACCTTCGGTCGCTCAATAAAACCGGAAGCAGCATATGGATTCTCACGGAGGAGGGCGGGAAATGGCTGAAGTATTAAGAGTGGAACAAATCACGAAGCAATATCCCGGGGTTCTGGCTTTGGACGATGTATCATTTGATGTTCAATCGGGAGAAGTCCATACCCTTCTCGGGGAAAACGGTGCAGGCAAATCTACATTGATCAAAGTCATAGCCGGGATTATCACCCCAAATTACGGTAAAATATTTGTTCAAAATGAGGAGGTCCATTTTGACAGTCCGTTGGATGCCATCCGGTCGGGGATCAGTACAGCGTTTCAGGAAGAGGCGCTGTTCCACGAACTCTCCGTCGCAGAGAATATTTTCATGGGCCAGATTCCAAGCCATATGGGGAAAATCAATAAATCCCTCATGATTGAACGATCGGCGGATTTGCTGAAGCAGGTAGGTCTGGACACCGTTCATCCCGACATTCCGGTTAAGCATCTCAATATTGCCACAAGACAGCTGGTCCAGCTGGCGCGGGCCTTTCTGAATAACGCACGGGTTCTTATTTTGGATGAACCGGCTACCGCACTAACCCCGCATGAACGGGAAAAATTGTTTCAGGTCGTACAAAAATTCAAGGATCAGGGCGCGGGAATTGTTTTCGTTTCGCATCATTTGAAGGAAGCATTAAGCATCAGCGACCGCATCACCGTTCTTAAAGACGGCAGGAAAGTCACGACGACACCTGCGGAAGGAATCAACGAAAAACAAATCGTTCATTGGATGGTCGGCAAAGAAATCGGGGATATTTACCCTGCCAAGGAAGTGAGGAAAGGCAGCAAGGTCGTTTACGAAGTGAAAGGGCTATCCTTGTTACCGCATTTTTCAGATGTCGGTTTTCAACTGCATGAGGGAGAAATCCTTGGCATCGCCGGATTGATGGGATGCGGGAAAACCGAGCTGGCCCAGGCATTGTTCGGACGAATGGAGCCGGATAGAGGGTTGATTAAAATAAACGGCGAGGAAACCCGTGTTCACAATACGAAAGCCGCCATTGATAAAGGCATATTTTTGATTCCCGACAACCGGAATGAAGCTCTGTATTTATCCAAATCGATTTGTGAAAATGTCAGCCTGCCTGCAATTCGGAACTATTCCAACGGCGTGAGGATCAACCGGAAAAAGGAAACCGAAGACGTTGAGGAGCTTGCGGGAAGATTGAAGGTACGCGCCGTGAATGTGGATTATCATGTGGATACGTTAAGCGGAGGGAACCGTCAAAAAGTCCTGATTGCCAGAGGGGTGTTTGCTCAAGCCAAAATTTTGATTTTTGTCGAGCCGACACTAGGGGTTGATGTAGGAGCCAGATCTGAAATATATGATCTGATTGCCGATCTTTCCAGAAACGGCCAATCCATTATCGTGATTTCCTCGGATGTTCCGGAGATTGTGGGGATATCCCACAGAGTGCTTGTCATGCATCAAGGAGAGCTGAAGGCGAATCTGGAAGGAGATGAAATTTCAGAATTCCAAATTTTGAATTATATGGTAAGTCGTCAGGAAGAGGCTTCTCGCATGGAATTAACGTTAAATTAACGTTAAGAGAGAGGAAATGAATTTATTTGGCGCATTATACATGTTTCCGGAACAAAGCAGTTGCTATTTTGGGAGGCGCAGAAGGAATTGGAAAGTCGTGCGCCTTTCTATATGCACAACAGCAGGCTGACATTTATTTGGCGGATATTAACGAAGAAAAGAGCATGAAGCTATGCCGGGAGATCAAAGAACGGGGCGGACGGATCACGTATGTTAAAACCGATGCGACCAAACCGGAGCAGGTTCGCAGGTTCGCCGAAATTGCAGGGGATAGCACGGATTTATACGCCGTTATCCATTGTACAGGCGGGTTTACGGGCTATACACCCACGATCCATTTAACCGATGAGGAATGGGATAAAGTCATTCGGCTCAATATGCACAGTATATTCTACAGCTCCAGGGAGTTCGCCAAGCGGATGATGTATTCAAGAAAGGGTTCGTTCGTTAACGTGAGCTCCATAGCAGCCCGCACCGCCCTGAAAAACACGCCGATTCATTATTCCTGCGCCAAGGCTGCGGTTGAATCCATGACAAAAGTTCTCGCAGCGGAACTGGGACCCTATGGGATCCGGGTGAATGCCGTAGCTCCAGGCACAACGAAGACGGATCGCGCTATCGCCGTAAGAGGAGAAGAGGTCATGGACCTGTGGGGGAAAGAGATTCCCCGTGGAACGTTGGCTTCTCCAGAAGAAATTGCTCAGGCCATTGTATTTTTAACCAGTGAAGAGGCTATCCACATCACAGGTGTATGTCTCGATGTCAATGGGGGCCAACTGATCGTGTAGCCCCCATTTTATCAAACTTAACAGGAGGTTCCCATGGATAAAGATTTGCTGACAGAAGCTTATACCATAATGAAGACCATCAGAAGATTCGAAGAGACGTTAAGCGTATTATTCGCCGAGAATTTCATCAGAGGTTCCATTCACTTGTCGATCGGTCAAGAGGCGGTAGCTGCAGGCGTTGGTTTAGCGATGGCGCCGCAGGATAAAATGACCACGACATACCGCGGACATGGACATGTCATTGCAAGAAAAACACCGGTGAAACTGCTGATGGCAGAAATGCTGGGAAGGGAGACCGGGATCAATAAAGGACGCGGAGGCTCGATGCACTTTACTGACGTAAGCCGGGGCGTGCTTGGAGCGAATGCGATTGTGGCCGCAGGACTTCCTCACGCCGTTGGTGCGGCGTACAGTGCCAAATATCTCAAAGAAGATTATGTGACGGTGACGATCTTCGGCGATGGAGCGACGAACCAGGGTGCGTTTCATGAGGCGTTGAATTTGGCCGCCGTATATAAGCTTCCCGTATTATTTGTTTGTGAGAACAACCTGTATTCGGAAATGACTCCGATTGAAGAAATCGTACCGGTCGAGCATATGGCCGAACGCGCGGAGGCGTATAAAATTCCCGCCCATATGGTCGATGCCTACAATGTAGAGGAAGTCTACGAAGTGGCCAAAAGAGCGATTGAAGACATTCGTGCCGGAAAAGGTCCGATATTTCTGGAAATGAAAACGTATAGGCTTGTCGGCCATATGTGCGGGGATCAGGAAGTTTATCGCAGCAGGGAAGAAGTTGCGTCCTGGGCGGCCAGAGATGCGCTGAAGACGGCAGCGGAGAAGCTGTCCCAACTGCAGGTCGATGTGAAAAAGCTGGATGCGTCCATAGAACAGGAAATCGAAGATGCGGTCAAATTTGCCAAAGAAAGCCCTTGGCCGGATCCGAAGCATTTATTTGACGGGTTATATTACGCAGAATAGGAGGAAAATACATATGGCTCAGAAGATGACCTATACTCAAGCGCTCAATTTGGCGATCAAGGAAGAAATGGAACGTGATGACCGGATCGTTTTGTTCGGGGAGGATATCGGCAAACCGGGAGGTGCCTTCCAAGTTACGAAGGGGCTGTGGGAACAGTTTGGATCAGACCGGGTATTGGATACCCCCATCTCGGAAACGGGATTTTTCGGAATGGCGATCGGAGCCGCGCTGACCGGGTTAAGGCCGGTTGTGGAGATTTTATATATGGATTTTTGTGCGGTTGCCATGGATCAGCTGATTAATCAGGCGAACAAATTGACATATATGTCGGGCGGCCAGTTTCCGGTTCCGGTCGTGTTTCGCGGTCAGCAGGGCGCGGGAAGAGGCAACGGTGCGCAGCACTCGCAAAGCTTTGAATCGTTATTTTGTAATATGCCCGGTATAGAGGTCGTGCTTCCATCCAGCCCCAATGACGCTTACGGGTTATTTAAAACCGCAGTGCGCAACAACAAACCGGTCATCTTTCTCGAACATAAATTGCTTTACGGAATAAGGGATGAGGTAGAAGTGGGCGGGGATCCGATTCCATTCGGCAAAGCCAACGTGATCCAAAGTGGCAGCGATGTGACCATTGTAGCGGTATCAAGGATGGTACAGCTTGCCAAAGAGGCCGCCCATCGGTTGCAGGAAAGAGGAATCTCCTGCGAAATTATCGATCCCCGTACGCTGGTACCGTTTGATTTGGAAACCGTGAAGCAATCGGTTCAGAAAACGGGACGGCTTATCGTTGTGGAAGAATCGCACAAATGGGGCTCGATCGGAACATCCATCATCTATGAAGTAATGGAGCAGGTGTTTGATTATTTGGATGCCCCACCGAAATTAATAGGGACGGAGAATGTTCCGATTCCTCACAGCAAGCCGCTCGAGGATGCTGCACTTCCGTCTCCCGAAAAAATTGAGAATGCGGTCTTGTCCCTTGTTTAAGCGAAGGCCATGGACAAAGCGATGTGAAAGGAGGGATTTCCATGCAAATCATCTTACCCAAACTCGGCGCAAATATGGATAGTGCCGTCCTTACCCGATGGTTTAAAGCGGAAGGGGATCCCGTGGAAGCCAATGAAGTGATAGCGGAAGTGTCCACCGATAAAGTGAATATGGAGATTGAAGCCCCCGAAAAGGGCATTTTGATCAAACAATTTTTTAAAGAAGACGATGATGTGCCTGTAGGCGCTGTGATTGCGGAGATTGGAGCCGCAGCGGCGAAGGCGGACGCGCCTCAGCAAGAAGAGCGGAAAGATGTCCAACCGAATAATTCCTTCATCAAAATATCCCCATCGGCCCGCAGGCTGGCCCATACCTTGGGGGTAGATATATCCAAGGTGAAGGGGACAGGTCCCAACGGGCGCATTGTCCATCAGGATATACAAAATTATGCAGAAGCGGCGAATACGGTTGTTGAGGACCGTGAAGAGATTCAACAACCGCAGGCAGAGGATCACAGCCCGCCGCAGCCGCAGAACATGGAAATTTATCAGTTGAACCGCATTGAAGCGATCAGCGGAGAACGAATGCTGCACAGTCTTCAGTCGACGGCGCAGCTTACGATGACCAGGGATGTCGATGTTACCGATGCCGTGGCTCTGCTGGAATCGGTAAAAAAGGTCCAAAAGGATAAGATCACTTTTACAGCATTCATCATTTTGGCTGTGGCCAAAGCGCTGCAGATACATCGGCGCTTCAACGGGAAGCTGGAGAACGGGAAGATCGTCATCCCCCCAAGCGTCGATTTGAATGTGGCTGTGGCTACCGACAAAGGGCTCGTGGTGCCGATCATCAAGGATGTACAAAGCAAATCGCTGGCAGCGGTCGCCAGGGAGCTGAACGATATCGTGACGAAAGCCAGAAACTCGAAACTCGAGTCCCGCGATGTGGAGAACGGCAATTTTACGATCACCAATCTGGGAGCGAGTGGAGTCGATACGTTTACTCCTATATTGTATCCCGGCCAAACCGGCATTTTGGGCCTGGGAAGAATCCTGAAGCGTCCTTGGGTAGTAGAAGACCGGATCGAGATCCGTTCTATTCTATCGTTATCACTGACTTGGGACCATCAGGCCGCAGATGGAGCCCCGGCTGCGCAGCTGCTGAAATCGATTGCCGACTATCTGGAGACCCCGGGATTGATGTTGTAACCACCATACGGCATAGGATGAAACCAGGCAGTTAAAGACTTGCCTGGTTTCTGGCCATTTGCGGATTAAAGGGGTGTTATCCATTGCGCATTTGTTTAACCTCAATGCATCGGACACTTCCGTTTTTTTGAGCAATACCTTCTTCATGGTTGGTGCGGCTTCGCTTCAACAGGTTCGATTATGTTAACCCATATCGTGGTCAGCATTCAATCGATGGCACTGGTACAAAAAACAGAGCTCTCTCGGGATATTTATGATGCTGCAGGCAGCTCCATCCTATGGCAGGCAACATTATCGGGAACGGGTTGGTTGTATCTGTGCTGTCTTCTATTTTATTTCAAAAATTGGAAAAATATTTAAATAGGAACGGAGGAGTGAAAGATGGCTCTTGAGCTTGATGTCGTGGTGATCGGTGCGGGTCCCGGAGGATATACGGCAGCCATCCGCGCGGCCCAATTAGGTAAAAAAGTGACGGTGATTGAGAAAGAGAATCTGGGGGGAGTCTGCCTGAACGTAGGCTGTATTCCTTCCAAAGCGCTAATCTCGGCGGCTGAAGCCTATCAAAATGTGTCACGCTATCAGGAAATGGGCATTGAAATCGATGCCGATCATGTCAAACTAAATTATGCCAAAGTGCAGAAGTGGAAGCGGAGCGTGATTGACAGACTGACCGGCGGCGTAAGCAGTTTACTGAAAGGACATCAGATTGAAGTCATCCAAGGCGAAGCCCGCTTCGTCAGCAAGAACGAAATTGTCGTTACCCATGCAAACGGCTCCGACCATTACCATTTTCAGCATTGTATTCTTGCAGCGGGCTCCCGGCCGATGGAGCTGCCCGATTTGCCGTTCAGTCAAAGAGTTCTTTCATCAACAGCTGCATTGAATTTGGAAGAAGTGCCTAAACGGCTGGCCGTGGTCGGCGGCGGATACATAGGAATTGAACTGGGTCAAGCTTTTGCCAAATTCGGCACAAAGGTTACCATTCTTGAGGGCGGAGCCTCCATCCTGCCCGGCTTTGACAAACGTTTAGTAAGCACAGTGAACCGAAATTTGAAAAAGGCGAACGTGGATGTATATACCAAGGCGTTTGCTAAACATTGCTCGGAAAAGAATCATGAGGTCACCGTCACTTTTGAAGCAGCGGGGGAGGAAAAACAACTCACAGCCGATTATGTATTGGTTACGGTTGGACGCAAGCCCAACACGGATCAATTAGGTTTGGAAGCGGCGGGCATACAAGTAAATGACAAAAAATTGATCGCTGTGGATCGCCAGTGCAGAACAAACGTATCCCATATTTATGCCATAGGCGATATTGTTCCCGGCCCTGCTTTGGCACACAAAGCTTCTTATGAAGGAAAGGCAGCAGCGGAAGTGATTGCCGGCAGGGGAAGTGTGGTCGATTACCGTTGTATTCCTGCGGTTGTGTTCTCGGATCCTGAAATCGCTGTGGTGGGCGTATTGGAAAAAGAAGCCAACGACCAAGGGATTGAAACCAGGGTAGGGAAATTTTTTTATGCAGCCAACGGCAGAGCCTTGTCCCTGCATGCAGCGGAAGGATCGGTGACCCTGATTGCCGATAAGAAGGAGGGCGTAGTGATCGGCGCTCAAATTGTAGGTCCTGAAGCATCAAATTTGATAGCCGAGGTGGGATTGGCTATTGAAATGGGAGCGACGCTTGAAGATGTGGCTTTAACGATTCATGCTCATCCAACGCTTGGGGAAATGATCATGGAGGCAGCCGAAAATGCGCTGGGGTTAGGAATTCATTCGATGTAATATAGCTCAAAAGTAAAGATGAAATACGACGCGTCGAGGTGCCCGGAAACGGTGCCTCGACGCGTCGTATGTTAAGAAGATTTCGATAGGATCCCGAAACGGCAGGGTGTAGATTGAACATACGAAAAAAAGATTTTAAGGCGGCTTTTGAAAACGATTGACTAACATAAGACGTGCACTGTATAATGTACAATGTATACACAAAGAAAAGAAAGTGTGGTTAATGATGCCTAGTTTTAATCTGAAACCCATCGATAAACAAATTACAACCAAAGAGAGA
Source organism: Paenibacillus sp. Pae15 (assembly GCF_024519685.1). Lineage (NCBI taxonomy): Bacteria > Bacillati > Bacillota > Bacilli > Caryophanales > Paenibacillaceae > Paenibacillus > Paenibacillus sp. Pae15. Next base: position 109,382 of record NZ_JALJRM010000005.1, read on the forward strand.
GCATATAACGAAATTAAGGATGTCATTTTAAATGGGTATATTTCTTCAGAAGAAATATTCACGGAGGTGAAGCTGGCCGAACTGCTGAATACTTCTCGCACTCCGGTTCGGGAAGCGCTTCAAGATTTATTAAAAGAAGGCTTAATTGTTACGATTCCCAGAAAAGGGATGGCTGTGCGGAACGTAACGGAAAGCGAAGCCGAACAAATCTTTTTGCTTAGAACCACCATTGAGGGTGAGGTCATTAAGAAATTAACCGAAACGATCACACCTGAGCAATTGGAGCAGCTAAGACAAATTTATCAAAATCAGCAGGAAGCCATGGAGAAGGATGATGAAATTTCATTTATCAGCCTGGATCAAACCTTCCATATCACTTTAACCCGATTTGCAGATTACCACTTGATTGAGCAGGTATTATTGAACTTGCACAATTTATCTCAATTGATTGGTCTGAGAGCGATTAAAAAAAGAAATCGGATGAGGGAGGTTTTATCGGAACACGAATATATTATCCTTTGTATGGAAAAGAAAAATTCGGATTTGGCAGCTAAAGCCATGATCCATCATTTGAGTAAGACCAAGGAATCCTGGAAAAAGTAGATTAAGAAAAACTGGAGATCCGCTGAAAGCTTTTTTCTGTCGGAGTCTCTTCAAACCTGATACAGAATTTCTCAGTTCAACTAACGCTTTAGTGAGCTTGAAAATTCTGTATTTTATTAAAATAGTAAAAATGGAAAAATTTTAATATTCTATTTTGTAAGCGTCGTCAATATGGGAAAATATTTGACGTTATTCGACAAAAATCCAAAAAAACGAGTACATGTTATATAACGTAACATTCAAGCGAAAAAAATATTGACAACAAAATCGAACTATATTACTATTTATCCCATAACATAAGTCACTAAGTTAAGATTAAAAACGACAAAATTTTTGTGTATACATCATACAGTGGACGAAATCCTTTCCTATTTTGCTCCAAAGCCCGCTGTTTTATTACACTGTTGATTTATAAAATGCCTATAGATCTGATATTCCAAAAAGGAGAGGAATGCCATGTCAAAAGTTTTAACGGAATTGACTCCCGAAATGGTGGATGCGCTGCAGGGAAACAACATCGTGCTGCTTAATGTGGTTGAGAAGGAAAGCGGGGCTATTTATTCGACGGCTTTGTCTTGGGTGTATGCCGTAAACGCAACAACGATTCGTTTTGCGATCGACGCTAAGTCCGATTTCATCAAAATCATTGAACAAGATCCTGCGGTGCTTTTGAATTTTACTGCTCAAGAGTCCGTATTCTCCTTAACGGGAAAAGCTTCTGTCAAAGTAGCCAAAACCGAAGGGCTGACCTTGAAGCTTGCCTTGATTGAAGTACAGGTAGAAGGAATCAGAGATATTATTTTCTACGGCGGGAAAATCACTACGAAGCTTGAATTTGTTAAAACATATAATGCTGACCTGGTCAAAAAACTCGATACTGAGGTCAAAGAGGCCATCTATAACGCTTAATTATCGTTATCAGTGTATACATCACACAGTGTACAATTCAAAAATATATATTTACCTTCGGAAAGGAAGATCAAAAGCATGAGAAACGGCAAACAATATGTAGAATCTCTGAAGGATAACAGAACCATTTATATCGGGGGAGAGCGTGTAAAAGATGTGACGACCCACCCGGCATTCGCAGGAATCGTGAACACCTTCTCCAAGATGTACGATATGTCCGCTGATCCGGCTAACGGCATGACGTACACAACGGAAGACGGTACGGTTGCCAACAAGATGTTTATGATTCCAAGAAGCAGAGAGGATTTGGCTGCACGCCGTGAGGCAATGTATAAATGGGCGGAAGCCACCTGCGGTTTTGCCGGACGCAGCCCGGATCATGTGGCCAGTTTCCTGGCAGGGTTCGCGAGCCATCCCGAGGTATTCGGCGACCGTGCCAAGTATGTGATTGATTTTTACAAATATGCAAGGGACAACGATCTGTTCGTCACTTACGTCATCATTCCACCGCAAATTGACCGCAGCAAAGCAGCCAACGAACAGGAAGAGAAGTTCCTGCCGGTAGGTGTATACGAGGAAAGAGAAGACGGTATTGTCGTGCGCGGCTCGCAAATGCTCGGCACAAGCTCGGCCGTCAGCAACTATTTGTTCTGCAGCTGCATTACACCGCTGCGTCCAGGAGACGAGGATTATGCGATTTCGTTCGTCGTGCCGATGGATGCACCGGGACTGAAGCTTTATGCCCGTCCCAGCTTCGCAGCCGACAAGCCGAGCACTTTCGATTATCCGTTGTCGACGCAGTATGATGAGAGCGATTCGCTTGTTGTATTTGAGGATGTGTTTATCCCTTGGGAGCACGTATTCGTGTACAAAGACATCGAAGCAACCCGCGCGCAGTTCCACGGAACGCCTGCTCACGTCCTGGGCAACAACCAGGCGCAAACCCGCTTGTCCGCCAAGCTGAAGTTCGTGATCGGCGTGGCAAGGAAAGTAACGGAAATGAACGGTACTGATAAATTCCCGCAGGTTCAGGAGCGGCTTGGGGAGCTGGCGTCGCAAGCGGCCATGGTGGAAGGCATGCTGATGGCCTCGGAATATCAGTGCAGCATCGATAAGAACGGCGTAGCCCGCCCGAATGCGCGTTATCTGTATGGCGTCGTAGGGATGCAGGATACCATTTATTCGTCTGTTATCCGCATCTTGAGAGAATTGGTAGGCGGCGGCGTACTGCAGGTGCCTTCCTCCTATAAGGAAATGATAAACCCTGAAACGAAAGACGACATGAGAAAATATATCCGTTCCTCCACAGGGGCCAAAGGGGAGGAAAAAGTAAAACTGTTCAAATTGGCCTGGGACATTATCGGATCTGAGTTCGGCGGACGCCACCAGCAGTACGAAATGTTCTACAACGGAGCTCCGTTTGTGGTTAAAGGGTACTCGTTCCGCAATTACGGATACGGAGAGCCGGTTGCTATCGTTGACCGCTTCCTGGCAAGCTACGGGCTGCCTGGGAATGAAACGGCAAAAACGGAAAAAGAAATCGAGGTAGGATAATTCCGGATCTGCTTAACAGAAAGGAACTGAGGGCATGAAAGTAGCATCCATTCAATTAGAAATCAAGGACAGCGAAACGAAAGAACAAAGAATCGAACGGGCGGATGGTCTGCTGGATCAGGCCAAGGGCAGCGATTTGATCGTGCTGCCTGAGATTTGGGCTACCGGGTATTTCTCGTTTGACCGCTACAAGGCGGAAGCCGAACCTATGGACGGCCCGTTCGTAAAGCGGTTTTCCGCAAAAGCCAAAGAAATGAACGCGTACTTGTTTGCCGGAAGCTTTGTGGAGAAAGACGGGGATAAGTATTATAACACGAGCGTGTTATTTGACCGGACGGGAGCCATCGTGGGTACGTACCGCAAAATCCATTTGTTCCGCTATGGTTCATTGGAAGGCGAATTGTTGACGCGGGGAGAAGACATTGGAGTCTACGATACCGAATTCGGACGCGTCGGACTCACCACCTGCTATGATCTGCGCTTTCCTGAATTATACCGTAAGCAGGTGGACGCAGGCGCCAAGCTGCTGCTCGTTACATCGGCATGGCCGCATTCCCGCTTGGCGCATTGGCAGCTGTTTAATTCAGCCAGAGCATTGGAGAATCAATGTTTCCTCATCTCTTGCAATTGCGTCGGAACGACAAGAAACGTCTTCATGGGGGGCCACAGCCGAGTTGTGGATCCATGGGGAACGGTTGTCGCATCCGGCGGGGAACACGAAACGATTGTGAAAACTGAAATCCATCCTGAGCAAGTGGACCAAATTCGTGAAGTCTTCCCTTCTCTAAAACATCGCGTTTTATAATGATAAACCCGGGAGGATAGATACAGACATGGAATTTCAGCACGAGAGAAAAATATTAAATTTTGTACCGCAAAGATTGGTTATAGCGGGATATACCAATAAAGACCAGGAAGCGGTCAAACACCATATTGAAGAATTAAAAGAATTGGGGATACCGGCTCCCCGGCAGGTTCCGATGATGTACGACCTGGCGCCGGAATTATTAAGCAATACTGACGTGATCAGCGTTGTCGGCAATGACAGCAGCGGCGAGGCGGAGGTCGTACTGCTGGATATCGACGGCACCTGGTATATCGGTTTGGGCAGTGACCATACCGATCGTGTGCTTGAGGCCGTATCGATTCAGAAGTCAAAACAGGTGTGCGCCAAAATCATTTCCAAGCAATTGTGGACGTTTGAGTCGATTTCCGAACACTGGGACGAGATTGAGCTGAACAGCTGGGTTCAAGTTGACGGAGAAGAAGTGCTGTATCAATCAGGTACGCTTAGCGCCTTTTTGAATCCGATGGATTTGCTTGAATTGGTAAAGCAGCGCGGGTATGACAGCCCTGGTATTGCACTGTATTGCGGAACGCTTCCCTTGAAAACTGAAAAATTTTACTTTGGAGGTATTTTCAAGGCGGAACTTCATGATAAGATAAACAATAGAAAACTTACCATAAATTATGAAACCAAAATTTTAAAGGACTCAGAGGTGGATTAACAATGGCAAAACCGGAACTGGAATTTACCCATTATACGAAATTTGAACAAAAGCCTTTTACCAACGTAAAGGGTCTAAGTGAACGAGTGATTGCGAAGGACCCGGAAACGGGAGTGGCTACACGGATTCTTATCTTCGAACCGGGCACGGACACCACTCCGAACGGTGTGCAAATTCATGATTTTTGGGAAGAGCTTTACGTGATCGAAGGCTCCTTGATTGACCTGACGCTCAATCAGGAATTTACAGCGGGAATGGTAGCTTGCCGACCTCCGGGTATGAAGCACGGCCCTTGGATATCTCCAAATGGCTGTAAGACGTTTGAGGTACGTTATTATTCCAAAGGCCAATAAAATTCATGCGTGATAAAACCATTTGCAAAAAATGGTCAAAATGATAGAAAAAAAGGCAGCAGGAATGCCGATATAGGTATATAGCAGGTCTTATTGTGAAAATGACGGATTGAAGTACGGACGTGCCTGGCAAAGATTTGCGATTGCAACGTGACAAAGGGAACGAAGCCCGATGAGTGCCGCTAATGGCTGCAGGTTGCCTCCGCTCATGGGCTTTTACACCCTGGCTTTTACACCCTTTTCATGAAGGGTAGCTGCGATTTGGATTCTATTCAGACTGGTTAAACCAGCCCTGTATATAGAACTATTTTTACTCTTGTATCATGTGTGCACATTAAGTTAGGAGGCTTACAGAATGAGAAAAACAAAAAAAGTGTTTAAAACCGCGGCAATCGGGATCATGATTGCGTCCTTGCTTGCCGCATGCGGTGGCGGAGGCGAGAGCGCCGGGGGGACAAGCAGCGGTGATGACGGGAAGAATCAACAAAAGCTGGTATTGAAATTCGCCAACATTACGAAGGAGAACAGCGGACTCGCCCAAACGGCATGGAAAATAGGTGAAGAGCTTAAGGCCAAAACCAACGGCCGGATTACCGTTCAATTGTTCCCGGGAGGGCAATTGGGTAACGAAACCGATATGATGCAGCAGTTAAATACCGGATCTCTGGATATGGCGATCATCACCACAGCTCAATTGAGCAGTTCTTCCCCTGCCTTTGGCGCATGGTTAATGCCTTTCCTGGTGAATGACCACAAGCAAGCTTACGAATTGTGGACAAGCCCGGAATCCATGGCCTTATTTGATACATTAACGAATGACAATGTCAAAGGCTTAGGCTATGCAAGCTCCGGTTTCCGATACTTCTTGGCTACGAAGCCGGTGACAGGAATTAAGGATCTGGAGAACTTTAAGCTGAGAACGACCCCGAGCCCAACCATTCTTGACTTCTTGACTTCGCTCAAAGTCAGCCCGACCCCAATGCCGCTAACCGAAGTGTATACGGCACTGCAAACCGGCGTAATCGGTGGTGTGGATATCGATACGGAGTCGGTCATTTCCGAGAAATTGACGGAGATTGCCAAGAACATGACGCCGAGCAAACATATGTATTGGGCAGGCGGCATTCTGATCAACAAAGACAGATGGAACGGATTGTCCGATGAAGATAAAAAGCTGATAGAAAATGCGGTTGATGTAGCCATGAAATACAATGTTGAATATGTGGAAAAGAATGAGGCAGATTTGCTCGCAAACGCCAGCACAAAATTTGGACTGACTACGCATCAATTAACCAACAAAGCGGAATTTGAACCATACATCAAGGCGGTTCAGGATAAGTGGATTGCAAAGGCTCCGGAAATCGGCAAGTTCCTAGAAAAAGCTAAAGAGATTTCGAAAGAGTAGGTATCTGTTCTATGGAAGAAATCCAACAAATTCAACCCAAACCAAATATCATCTCTACTATAGCTAACATCATTGACAGGTTACTGATTTGGGTCAGTGTAGCCATAGGAGTCGTATTAACGTTTAACATGATCGTTGCGGTTATGTTTCGATATGTGTTAAACCATCCGATTTTCTGGGCCGATGAGTTATCATTGTACCTATTTTGTTGGATTACTTTTTTAGGCGCGAGCTTAGGGGTTAAACGTGCCGATATGGCGGCGGTCACCTTCCTCATTGACCGTCTTTCCCCCAAGTTCAGGCTGATTACGGACATCTTTATTCATTTATGCACCTTACTGTTTGCAGCGGTGATTGGCTACTACTCTATCCTGTGGGTTAAGAGTCCCAGTGTGGTCAATCAACTTTCAGCCACGATTCCCATCAATTTGTGGATTTTGTATTCCGTCGTCCCTATATCTATGCTGTGCATTATTGTATTTACTATCGATCATATCAACAAATTAGTGTCGGCATATATTTTTAGGGCAAGGGGGGATGCTAAATGACTACAGCGATCGGTTTTTTTGCATTAATGTTTATTGGGGTGCCGATTGCGATCGTGCTGGGTCTTACGACACTGATCTACGTGTTAACGACGGGCAATCTCACTATTTTACAGTCTATGCCGTCCAAGCTGTTTAACGGATTGCAAAATTTCGGCCTTGTAGCGATCCCGATGTTTATTCTATTAGGCGAATTTATGAATCAAGGCGGGATTACCAACCGTTTGCTTGAATTTGCCAAAGTCATATTCGGACATTTTCGCGGTGGGCTTGCTTATGTTAATGTCGTAGCCAACATGTTTCTCGCCACGATTATCGGATCATCCACCGCACAAACGGCGGTGATGAGCAAAACGGTGGTTCCGGTAATGGAAAAGGAAGGGTACAGCCGGGATTTCAGCAGTGCGCTTACCGCATCCGCATCGGTTGTAGCTCCGCTCATTCCCCCCAGCATGCCGTTCATTATATACGGAGTAACGGCGGGCGTATCGATCGGCAGCTTGTTTTTGGCAGGGATTCTGCCCGGTATTATTTTTGGTCTGGGCTTTGGATTATATATTTACACGATTGCCAAAAAACGAAATTTTCCGAGATCCGATCGATCCAGTTGGTCCCAGGTGCTGAAAGGTACCGTTTATGTGCTGCCTGCCTTGAGCATTCCGGTGCTCATTATGGTTGGGATTACTACGGGGATCTTTACAGCAACGGAATCGGCGGCGGTTGCGGTTCTGGTTGCATTTCTGGTCGGTGGTTTTGTTTATAAGGAGTTGAAATGGAAGCATTTGCCGGGCATTCTGGTGCGAACCATTATCACCACCTCGACTGTCACCTTTTTATTGGCGATGTCCGATATTTTCGGTTGGGTCTTGAATTTCAATCAAATTCCCCAGCTGATTACCGATGCTTTCCTGGCCGTAGCGGATAACCAGTTCGTCTTTTTGTTATTGGTCAATCTGCTGCTGCTGCTCATAGGTACCGTTCTGGAGGGAGTGCCGGCTTTGATCCTGTTAACTCCAATTCTTTTACCTATAGCCGTTCATTATGGGGTTGATCCTATCCACCTGGGTGTGATCATGGTCATTAACTTAACTTTAGGGCTGATCAGCCCTCCGGTCGGATCCATCCTGTTTGTGACCTCAGCGGTTGCGAACGTTTCAGTCGAGAGGCTTACGCGAAGCTTAATTCCGTTCTTAATTATTTCATGTCTTATTCTTATGATTATCACCTATATCCCTTGGACGACTTTAGGACTTCAAAAACTGCTGGGTCCTTAATGTCCGAAACGAGAAGCCCGCCGGCTAAACGCCTGACGGGCTTTGTGTTCGTTATTCCAGTACTTTCCTGAATTCCCGGGTGAGCAGGGGAACAACCTCGAACAAATCTCCGATAATGCCGTAATCGGCCATTTTAAAAATAGGGGCTTCCGGATCCTTATTGATGGCGATGATGATGCGCGATTGGCTCATGCCGGCCAGATGCTGGATGGCGCCGCTGATGCCGCAGGCGATGTAAATTTCCGGCGTCACGACTTTGCCGGTTTGGCCGATTTGCAAGGCGTAATCGCAATATCCGGCGTCGCATGCGCCACGCGATGCGCCGACGGCCCCATTTAATACCTCCGCCAGCTCTTCGAGAGGCTTGAAGCCATCCGCGCTCTTGACCCCGCGGCCGCCGGATACGACAATTTTCGCCTCTGTCAGATCTACCTTGCCTGACGTCTTGAGGACAACGTCTTTCACCACGGATCGAAGGGTCGGGGGAGGGGAGTAAGCGGTTTTCACGATGGGGGCTTTCGCTCCGCCGGCTGTCGGGACTGCGGGAAAATTGTTAGGCCTTATGGTGACAGCCCATGGGAAATCGGTAAACCTTTTTTTCTCAAAGGCTTTCCCTGCATATACGGGCCGGGTGAATAGGATCCCTTCGCCGGACGACTCGGCCGCAATGACATCCGACAGCTGGCCGGCTTTCAGCTTCGCAGCGATGGCAGGGGCAAGGTCGCGCCCGACAGCCGTATGTCCTATGAACACGGCGTCCGGACGAATCGTATCAAGAACGCCGGCAAGCGCAGCAAGATAAGCCTCCGGATGGTAATGCCGAAGGCTGTCATGCTCGATCAGATGAATGTCTGCAAAGGGATAGGCGGCGAGCTCATCGGCCAGAGAATCCACTTGGCTTCCCATGATAATGGCCGTAATACGGCCCCCTTCCGGTAACGCGATTTGCGCTGCTTGAAGTGCTTCCAGAGTGACCTGACGTAGCTTTCCGTCACGATGTTCGGCAATGATCGCATACGTTCTGCTCATGAATATTTCCTCCTTCACAGGCCGTCTAAATGACCTTGGATTGCGTGCGAAGCAGTTCGACAAGCCTGGCTGCCTGTTCAGGCATTTCGCCCTGCAATATTTGTCCGGCCTGTCTTGCCGGAGGAAGAAACAGCCCGATTAACGACGTTTTGGGTATAAGAGCCTCTGGTGTTACGGACAGATCATCAAGCGTCAGCTGTTGAAACGGCTTCCTCTTTGCCTTCATGATGCCGGGCAGGGACGGGTATCGTGGTTCGTTGAGCCCCTGCTGGGCGGTGAACAGGGCCGGAAGAGATACCTCCAGCAGCTCCACATTGCCTTCGGCATCGCGCTCTGCTTTGGCGGTTCCGGCGGAAAGCTCCAGCTTGATAACGGAGGATACGTGAGGAAGATGCAGCAGCTCCGCCAAACGCACGGCCACCTGACCTGCGCCGTTATCGATGGAAAAATGGCCGCCGAGAATCACATCATACGTCTTATCCGCGAAATATGCGGCGAGAACTTCCGATACCACATATTCGTCCTGGGAAATGCGGTCGTCCGAAATCAGGACGGCTTCGTCCGCGCCCATGGCAAGCGCGGTCCTCAGCGCCTCGGAAGCGCGTTGGGGCCCGACGGAAACGACAACAATGCGTCCCCCGAACCGCTCCTTTATGCGGATTGCCTCTTCCACAGCATATTCGTCGTAAGGATTCATGACGAATTTGACGCCTTCTTCCGAGATCTTTCCATTGGCAATGACGATCTTTTCCTCCGTATCAAACGTCTGCTTCAGCATCACATACACATTCATCCGGATTTCCCCTTTCCAAGGTAAATGGCAGAAGAAGGTCAAGGCTTAAGGGCCTTAAGGAAAAACTCGACGGTCGGTTCGATCTGCTTGCTCAGCGAATATTTGCGTCCTGAGATCAGCCAGGAGGTGACGGCTTCATCCATGGCTCCGAAGATCAGCAGCCGCGTTAATTTGACATCCAGCCCTTGGCGGAAGGTTCCTTCTTCCATGCCTTTGACCAGTACGGCTTCTATTAATTGAATATATGGTTTGACTGCTTGACCTATGGCTTTGCGCAGCTCCAATGAACTTTGCCGCAATTCAATTTGGGTAACGTAAGCGAGGTCCGTGTTTTGCTCCAGCTCGGTGTAATGAATTTCGCATATTTTGCGGAGCGCTTCATCGGCCGTGGACGACGCTTCGACGCTTTCCTTGAACTTGCCCACCAACTCGCCCAGCCGTTCCCGAAAAAGCGACACGAGAATATCCTCCTTGTTTTTGAAATATAAATAAATGGTTCCGTCAGCGACGCCGGCTTCGCGGGCAATTTTCGACACTTGCGATCCATGATAGCCGTTTTCGGCGAAGATTTTGACAGCAGCGTCCAGGATCAAATGGAATTTATTGTTTATTTTTTTACTTGTCATCTTCGCACCCCGGTGATAAGATTGAAATACATTATGAATGAATACTCATTCATTTTCTGATTCCATCTTATGAAATCCGCTAACCGTTGTCAATGGTTCTTGTATAAATGGAATAACAATAGATGTAAGGGGTTACAGAGCGGTATTCGGTCATGCCAAAGTCCAAGAACAATAACAGGTACAGGAGGTAAGAGGCGCATGGCAACAAACATCAATAGAGCTGCCGTGATCGGCTCAGGCGTCATGGGAGCGGGCATTGCCGCCCATCTCGCCAATGCGGGCATTCCCAGCCTGCTGCTGGACATCGTTCCGGCAGCATTGACGCCGGATGAAGAAGCCAAAGGATGGACGCTGGAGCATCCGGCCGTCCGCAACCGCCTGGCGGCAAACGCGCTTTCCGGACTGACCAGACTCAAACCGTCGCCGCTGTATGACGACGCCTTCCTCAGCCGGATTACGCCGGGGAACCTGGAGGACGATCTCGGTAAAATTCGGGACGTCGATTGGGTCATCGAAGCGGTCGTGGAAAACCTGCATATAAAGCGGGAGCTGCTGGCCAAAATCGAAAATCATTGGAAGCCGGGGATCATTGTGAGTTCCAATACGTCGGGCATTTCCATCGACGGGATGACAGCAGGCCGGAGCGAAGCGTTTAAACGGCACGTTCTCGGCACGCACTTCTTCAATCCTCCGCGCTATATGAAGCTGCTGGAAATCATTCCGGGTGAAACGACCGATCCGGATATTGTGGCCCGATTGACGGAATTTTGCGGGAAAAGACTTGGCAAAGGCGTGGTGGTAGCCAAAGATACGCCGAATTTTATCGCCAATCGAATCGGAACCTACGGTTTATTGGTCACGCTGCAAACGATGATCGACAAAGGCTATACCGTTGACGAAGTAGACGCCGTCACAGGCCCGGCCATGGGCCGGCCGAAAAGCGCCACCTTTCGGACGCTGGATCTTGTGGGATTGGACACCTTTGTGCATGTAGCGAATAATGTCTATGAAAAATTGGACGGCGGTCCGGAAAAACAGGCTTTTCAAGTGCCGCAGGTGCTAAAGGACATGGTGTCTTTCGGGTGGATCGGCGAGAAGGCCGGTCAGGGCTTTTATAAGAAGGTCAAGGGAGAGCAGGGCAGTGAAATTTTGTCCCTTGATTTGGGCGCGATGGCTTACGGCAAGAGCAGGAAGCCGGCATCCCCCTCGCTTGAGGCGGCCAAAACGGCCAAAGGAGCCAAGGAAAAGACGAAGGCGCTGCTCGGCGCCAAGGATCGCTATTCCGGGCTTGCCTGGGACATTTTGAAGAAAACGCTGCTTTATTCGGCGGACAAAGTCGGGGAAATCGCCGATTCGATTGCGGATATCGACAAGGCGATGAAATGGGGCTTTCATTGGGAGCTGGGGCCGTTTGAAACGTGGGATGCGATCGGGCTCGTAAAATCCGTCGAACGAATGGAGAAGGAGGGGGAGCGCATACCGGTATGGGTCAAGGAATGGATTGCATCCGGGAAGGAATCGTTCTATCAGCATGCCAACGGGAAATCATTTTACGTATACAAAGGGGAATATAAAGCGGCCGATCAGCCTGCCGAGAACATTTCGCTGCGCAGCTTGAAGGAGCAGAACAAGATCATCCGCGCCAACAGCGGCGCCAGCTTGATTGATGTGGGCGACGGCGTGGCGTGCCTGGAATTCCATTCGCCCAACAACGCGATCGGCGCCGATATTCTGTTTATGATTCAGCAAAGTGTGGAAGAGGTGCGCCAAAATTACGACGCGCTGATCATCGCAAACCAAGGCCGCAATTTCTGCGTCGGCGCCAATATTATGCTGCTGCTGATGGAAGCGCAGAACGAAGAGTGGGAGGAGATCGACAGCATTATCCGAATTTTCCAGAATACGATGATGCAGCTCAAAGGTTTTGAAAAACCCGTTGTTGCCGCTCCTCACCACATGACCTTGGGAGGCGGCGTCGAGGCTTGTCTGCCGGCTGACGAGGTGTGCGCATACGCGGAGACCTATTACGGTCTGGTGGAAACAGGGGTTGGATTGATTCCCGCGGGAGGGGGCTGCAAGGAGCTGGCGCTGCGGCTAAGCCGGGCGAATCCAAATCCGGAGGCGGATTTGCAGCCGCACATCAACGAGCTGTTCATGAATATCGGCACGGCCAAGGTGTCGACAAGCGCCCACGATGCCCGGAAAATCGGTTACCTTCGTGCCTCAGACAGGATCGTCGCAAATCAGGAGCGCTTGATCCATGAAGCCAAGCAATCGGCACTTCGGCTCGTGCATGAGGGGTATGTACTGCCGCCGAAAGAAAAAATCCGGGTGGTCGGCGCAGACGGAAAGGCGGTTATGCAGCTCGGAGCATATACCATGCGGCAAAGCGGGTATATCAGCGACCACGATCTGCTTATTGCCGGCAAGCTGGCTCATGTGCTTGCCGGCGGGGACGTTCCTGCGGGAACCATGGTGACCGAACAATACATGCTGGATCTGGAGCGCGAAGCGTTCCTCAGCCTTTGCGGCGAACCGAAAACGCAGCAGCGTATGCAGCATATGCTTTCCAAAGGCAAGCCGTTGCGCAACTAAGCGAATCGAAGAGAGGTGAACGCTCATGAGAGAAGCCGTCATTGTTTCCGCTGTCCGCACCCCGGTAGGCCGGGCAAAAAAAGGCAGCTTGGCCCATACCCGTGCGGAGGATTTGGGGAGAACGGTGCTTCAGGCTGTCGTTGACCGGGTGCCGGGCGTGAAGAAAGAGGATGTAGAGGACATCATCATCGGATGCGCGATGCCCGAAGGGGAGCAGGGCTTGAATTTCGCCCGTATCATGTCGCTGTACGCCGGATTCCCTTCGACGGTGCCGGCCTTGACGATCAACCGGTTCTGTTCGTCGGGCCTGCAGTCGATCGCTTTTGCAGCCGAGCGCATTATCGCGGGCGGCGCCGATATCATCATCGCAGGCGGCGTGGAAAGCATGAGCCGCGTGCCGATGACCGGCTTCAAGCTGTCGCCGCATCCGAAGCTCGTGCAGGAGATGCCGCAGGCCTATATCGGCATGGGCCACACGGCGGAGAATGTGGCAGACCGCTTCGGCATTTCCCGCGAGGTTCAGGACCGGTTCGCGATGTCGAGCCACCGCAAAGCGGCAGCGGCCGTCCGGTCCGGAGCCTTCAAGGAAGAGATCGTTCCGGTTCACACGTCGCTCAGAGGCTTTGGCGATAACGGCAAGCCTTGGGAGAAGCCGGTTGTACTGGATATGGACGAAGGGATTCGTCCGGATACGACGCTGGAGGGACTGGCCAAGCTGAAGCCGGTGTTCAAAGCGGGCGGCTCCGTTACCGCGGGCAACGCCTCGCAGATGAGCGACGGTGCAGCGGCCGTACTCGTGATGAGCCGGGAGAAAGCGGAGAAGCTGGGACTTTCGCCGCTCGCTGCCTTTCGCTCGTTCGCCCTGGCGGGGGTAAACCCTGAAATCATGGGCGTCGGACCGGTAGAGGCGATCCCCATGGCACTTGAGCGCGCGGGTCTCGGCCTGGAGGATATCCGGCTCTTTGAAATCAATGAAGCGTTCGCTTCTCAATGTGTGCATATTATCCGGGAGCTTCAGCTGGATGAGAGCCTGGTGAATGTCAACGGAGGCGCGATTGCTCTCGGTCATCCGCTCGGCTGCACGGGTACGAAGCTGACGGCAGGCCTGATCTACGAGCTGCGTCGCCGCGGCGGAGGTTATGGTGTGGTGTCGATGTGCATCGGCGGCGGCATGGGGGCGGCCGGTGTGTTTGAAGTATACCCGAAATAGCGGGTTGAAATATCATACGATGGAGGAGAGATGGATATGGCGGACAAAGTGATAGGCGGCGGTTTTGTCTTGGAAGACCTGGACTGTCAAGCCATCGTTACACCGGATGAACTGACGGCGGAGCAGCGTATGATTGCGGAGACGACGGCAGATTTCGTGGAAGGCGAAGTGCTTCCGGTCGATGAGGAAATCGAGAAGCTGAACTACGAGCTGACCTTGAAGCTGCTGAAAAAGAGCGGCGAGCTCGGACTTCTGGGCGCGGATGTGCCGGAAGCGCTGGGCGGACTCGGACTCGACAAAGTCAGCACGACACTGATCAGTGAGCGGTTGTCCAAAGCCTCTTCTTTCGCACTGTCCGTCGGTGCCCATGTCGGCATCGGCACTCTCCCGATCGTTTATTTCGGCACGCCGGAGCAGAAAAAGAAATATTTGCCCGATCTGGCCAGCGGCAGGCTCATCGCGGCCTACTGCCTGACCGAGCCTTCATCGGGCTCGGATGCGCTTGGCGCGAAAACGACGGCGCGTCTATCGGAGGACGGCCGCTATTACGTCCTTAACGGGATGAAGCAATTTATCACCAACGCGGGCTTCGCGGATATTTTCATCGTTTATGCGAAGGTGGACGGAAAGGACTTCAGCACCTTCATAGTGGAGCGGAAGATGGAAGGCGTAAGCATCGGTCCGGAGGAAAAGAAGATGGGCATCAAAGGGTCCTCCACCTGCGCGCTCATCCTTGAAGATGTAAAGGTTCCCGTGGAAAACCTGCTGTGGGAGGCGGGCAAAGGCCATTTAATCGCCTTCAATATACTGAACATCGGCCGTTTCAAGCTGGCCGCGGGCTGTCTCGGCGCCTCGAAGGATGCAATCGAAATATCCGCCAAATATGCCAATGCACGCAAGCAATTCGGCAAACCAATCTCCGCCTTTCCGCTCATCGGCAAGAAGCTGGCCGAAATGAATGTTCGTACTTATGCGCTTGAAAGCATGGTCTACCGTACGGCGGGCTTGATGGATGCGGGGCTCAGCGATATCGATCACGGCAGTCCGGAAGCGGGAGTCCAGTCCGCCAAGGCGATAGCCGAGTATGCGCTGGAGTACTCCATCAATAAGGTGTTTGGTTCGGAAACCCTCCAGTTCGTAGCGGATGAAGGCGTGCAGATTCACGGCGGCTACGGTTTTATCCAGGAATACAAAATCGAGCGCATATACCGTGATTCGCGGATCAACCGCATCTTTGAAGGGACGAATGAAATCAATCGTTTGCTCATCCCCGGCACGCTGATGAGACGCGCCATGAAGGGCGAGCTGCCGCTCATCCAGAAAGTGCAGGCGCTTCAGTCGGATCTGCTTCAGCTCGTTTCGGGGCAGCGGTTTGAGGGCATATTAGAGGAAGAAACGCACCTGGTTTCCATGGCCAAAAAGATATTTCTGATGACGGGCGGAGCCGCCGTCCAGAAATATCAGACGCAGCTTGAGCAGGAACAGGAAGCGCTCAGCCATCTGGCGGATATGATGATTCAGATCTATGCTATGGAAAGCTCACTCCTTCGTACCCGACAACGGATCGCAAAACAGGGCGAAGACAAAACGGCATGCGCCATCGATATGACAAGGGTCTTCGTGCATGAGGCGTTCGAAAGGATAGAGTCGCTTGCCAAAGAGACACTGTCGGCTGTAGAGACCGGAGACGTGCTGCGCACTCAGCTTTCCGTATTAAAGAAGCTGGCCCGCCGTACGCCGGTCAATACGGTGGGGCTAAAGCGGCAAATCGCCGCCAGAGTGTTGGAGTCGGAGAAATTCGTGCGCTAATCCGATGGAACCATCTGAAGGATCCCGGCCGCGTGCCGTATGCCGGAAGATGGTTGGATATATGCGGCGGATATGGCGCGAATGGACGAGAAAGGGTATTATGATATCAAGGACCGTATGAGAGATAGAACAATTGCCGGAGGCTTCAATAGGTTCCCCGGGAAATCGAGGAGGCGCCGTTTATGCATCGGATAGGGAAGAAGCCGCCGCCTTGGGCGTGCCGATCCCCTTCCGCGGTGAAACGGTGTAAACTTATATTGTCCGGAAGGAAGAAGAGTCCTTGAAAGCAAAGGAGCTCGAACACTGGGGCAGGAACGTCTGGCCGCCGAATGGAGAGATACTGTGAATACTGAACAAATTCAAAAAAAAATCGAACGCATGCTGGAGGAGGCTCAGCATACCTTTTGGGGCTATCTGGGCTGTGAATTGGTGGAATGGAACGAACATAGGGCCATCGTCACGCTGGATGTGAAAGAGCACCATCTGAATTTCATCGGCATTCTTCACGGAGGCGTGCATACGTCGCTGCTCGATACCGCGATGGGTCTTGCAGCGATGACCGCCCGTCCGGACAGCGATGTCGTCACTTCGGGCTTGAATATGCATTTTACCGCGCCGGCAGGCAAGGGCAAAGTGACGGCGGTGGCGGAAATCGTTCATATGTCAGCCAGAACGATTACCACCCAGGCAACGCTAAAGAACGAAAATAACATTTTGTGCTCGATGGCAACCGCATCGTTCCGGGTTATCGACAAAAAATGAAGGAGGATTGCGATCTGGCTTGAAGTACCAGACTGTGCAGTGTTATCATAAGAGCTGCAGACCGTAGACCGGGTCCTTGGGCGGAGCGGTCTATTTCTTATGCGGAGGTATTGACATGCCGCAGCACAAGACTTGAAGGAGGAAAAGCCGGCTGTTGATTTCATGACTTTGATTTACATTAGCACATACCATTCGACCCGGTCATGCCATAAATTTAGAAGCTTTGAAGGAATATTGCAAATACGTGTCGAATGCATTTAAGATTTGCCACAAAATCAACTAGAAAAACTGGAGGGTTAACAGAATGAAAAAAGCATCACTCTTCGCATTGACTGCAGTGCTGTTCATCACCACTGCTCTTGCAGGCTGCGGGAATAAGGAAGCAGCACCGGGGAACGCAACAGAATCCCCCAAAACGCAAACGGAAGCGGTATCGGTAGAAATCGGCATGCTCAAGCTGGCCAGTTCCGCGCCATTATTTATCGGGCTTGAGAAAGGATTCTTTCAAGAGGAAAATATCGACGCGAAAGCCAAATGGTTCGATGCGGCGCAGCCGATTGCTGTAGCCACTGCAGGAGGAAGCGTGGATGTGGGGGCAACCGGAATTACGGCAAGCTTGTACAACATGGTAGCCGGCGGGCAAAAGCTCGTGATTGTTGCCGACAAAGGCAGAGAGCAGGAAGGCTATTCTTCTACAGCCCTGATGGTTCCATCCGATTCTCCGGTCAAAGCGATTGAGGAATTGAAAGGAAAGAAAATCGGTATTACACAAACCGGATCAACCTATCATTACATGGCCGGACGCCTGCTTGAAAAGCACGGACTGACGCTGAAGGATGTTCAATTGGTGCCTTTGAACAGTATTAAAGGCTTGATGGAGTCGCTCAAGAGCAAGCAGGTGGATGCGGTTATGCTGAATGAGCCGAACATCACCGCTGTAGTGAAGGAAGGTTACGGTAAAGTCATCGCTCAGGTAGGAGACGAAATCGAGTATCAAACCTCCGGTATCTTCTTCTCACCCAAGCTGGCGGGCAACCAGGATGCGGCCGTACGCTTTTTGAAGGCGTATGCCAAAGCTACACGCTATTACTACGATGCAGTGCTGACCAAAAAAGACGGCAAGCTCGTACCGGGAGCCAATTATGACGAAGTGGTTAAGATCGTTGCCAAATACACGGACCAACCCGAAGAAGTCGTGAAGCAAGGACTTCCTTATATCGATCGTGACGGGAAGCTTTTGGCCGAAGACATCAAAACGCAGGTAGAATGGTATGCCAAAGAGAAGCTGATCGACAAAGCCATCGACACCCAAGAGATTGTTAATACTGCTCTGCTGGACGAAGCGCTCAGCAAGCTGGAGAAATAATGCCATGAGAATCGTAGTGGACAACGTGGAGAAACGGTTTATCGACTCGAAGAAGCGAGAGGTTACCGCTCTTAGAAATATCAACTTTACGATTGAAGAGCAAGAGTTTGTGGTATTGGTCGGTCCCAGCGGATGCGGGAAGTCTACACTTCTCAATATTGTCGGCGGGTTGCTGTCTCCTTCGGGAGGAGAGGTATATTTTGAGGGTTTATCTTCGGACAAACCTCCCCGGCTCGGCATCGTTTTTCAGGAAATTGCGCTTTTTCCCTGGAGGACGGTTTACGAGAATGTGGTGTTCGGTCTGGAAGAGCAGGGTGCGAGCAAGCAGGAGCAGCAGGAAAAAGGCAAATATTATATCGATATGGTCGGGCTCACGGGATTTGAATC
Organism: Paenibacillus sp. Pae15; assembly: GCF_024519685.1. Taxonomy (NCBI): domain Bacteria; kingdom Bacillati; phylum Bacillota; class Bacilli; order Caryophanales; family Paenibacillaceae; genus Paenibacillus; species Paenibacillus sp. Pae15. The sequence goes on from NZ_JALJRM010000005.1 coordinate 128,110, forward strand.
GGCTTATCCCAAACAGCTGTCGGGCGGGATGCGTCAACGCGCGGGCATTGCCAGGGCGCTTGCCGTCGAACCGGATTTGCTGCTGATGGACGAACCGTTCTCCGCGTTGGATGCGCAGACGCGTACGCTGATGCAGGAGGAGCTGCTTTCCATCTGGAACCGTACCCGATTAAGCACTTTATATGTCACGCACAATATTCAAGAGGCGGTCTATTTGGCTGACCGGGTGATCGTGCTTTCCCGTCATCCGGGACAAATCAAGGAAGTGATTCATATCGATCTTCCCAAGACGGGAAGAGACCGGGAAGAGCATCGCGCGGCCTTCGAGCGGTACGCAAATGAAATCTGGCAGCTGATCCGGCATGATGCACAGGAAGCGCTGAAGGAGGGTTAGGGCATGAGTCAAGCATCAAATGAATCGATACCGGAAAGGACTGCCCATGCTTCGGCACAAGGACTGCAGCGGCATGTGATTCGCAACCGCGTATCCTTCCTGGAGCAGAAAATACCGGCTTATGCGTCCGTGCTCGGTATTGTCGGTCTCCTGCTTCTGTGGGAGATCATTTGCCGGCTGGGGCTTGTGCCGCCATTGTTCCTGCCTGCTCCGACGCTGATTTTATCGGACGGCTGGGAGATGCTGTCCAGCGGTGAGCTGCATGAGAACATCCTGGCCAGCTTGTCCCGGATTATCGTCGGGTATGGCATTGGCGCGGTCAGCGGCATTCTGATCGGGCTCATTCTGGGCTTTTCGCGCTGGGCAGACGCTGTACTTTCGCCTGTGGTGTATTCCATTTATCCGATTCCGAAAATTGCTTTGCTGCCTTTGATTATTCTATGGCTCGGGATCGGGGAAGCGCCCAAGTTTACAATGATTGCCCTTGGTGTATTTTTTCCCGTGGTGATCAATACATTCTCGGGCGTCAAGAACGTGGATCCCATATGGATCAAAGCAGCGGTTACGTTCGGCTCCAGCCATCTGAACGTCATTCGGAAGGTCATTCTTCCCGGGGCCCTGCCGATGATCTTCGCCGGGCTTAAGCTCGCGGCCGGTACCTCCTTACTGCTTCTGGTATCGGCGGAAATGATCGCGGCTCAACAAGGAATCGGATCGATGATTCTGCATTACGGGAATTTGATGATTACGACGAAGCTGATGGTTGGGGTTCTGCTCCTGTCTTTGTTAGGCCTTCTCTTCAATCGGGGACTTCAGTGGCTTGAACGCAAACTACTGCCTTGGAAATAATCGGAATAAGCAAGTGAACGTTCAAAAAGCACCCGCCGGAAGGCTTTCCTTTCGGTGAGTGCTTTTTTCAGTTTCGTGATTACGTTCCCCTTCAAATGGCGACTTTGAAGCTTTGGCCTTGAAGCTGAAGCCGCTCACAGGAATCGCATATACCGGATACTTCAAGATAGGCGTTCTCCGGCCGGAAGCCGTTTCCGAATTCGGCTAATTCCGGCAGGGCCGCCGTAAAGTCCTGGATTTTGCTGCAATGAACGCAATACAAATGATGATGAGGCTCGGTATTCGTATCATACCGCAGAATATCGCCATGATGAGTATGAAAATCCTTCAGCAGCCCCAGCCCCTTTAACGTGCGGAGATTTTTGTAAATAGTCGTCATGCTCACGTACTTCGGATAAGCGGCATAAATCGACTCGAACAATTCTTCAGCCGTAGGGTGAGATAATTTCAAATATAAATGCTCCAAAATGAGCTCTCTTTGTTTTGTTATACGAATATTAGCCGCCTGTAAATGACGAATGGCATCGTTGATCGTGATTTGCATAGCGTCCTCCTTTAAAATTAAAATTAGACTTAATCTAATTATATTCAATAATATCAGTGTTATGCAAAACGGTCATGATCATCATATGAAGGTTTGATGAAGAATGGATGAAGCTAATCTGATGTTCAAGCGTTATTCATGATCAGATCCCGGTTGCGGATGGGAGGGAAATCCCATAGTTGCCGGAGGTGAAAAGGCAGGGAGCGCATGATCGGCAACGATCGCTGGCGTTTGAAGGGGATATTCAGCATTCATTTTTCGAGGATGAAGAGAAAATGGGAAGACGGAGTGTAATGTGATGTTCAAATCCCCCCTATATGGGCCGTGGAGAAATGTTCACCAGCCGCAAAGAGGAGGGTTATTTAATTTGTTTGTATCTATTGAAAATTATAATTATTATAATATAATAACAATTAAAAGCAATAAGCACCAAGGGGTGGCCACATGGATATATATGGCTTAGCAGCAGAAAATTCCTTGTAAGCCGCGAATGGGAGCTTTCCTATAACTGATTCCATTAGCCCGAAATAATGGCTCGACGAATTTCCCGGGAAATGGACACTCTTCCGGCTTCCCTCACACTTTGTCGAATATATGGTTTGTCCTTCACGAGAATCATATTCGATTTTTCAAGTCAGCATCATTTCTTAAAAAAAATGCAAAAAGATGTTGACAATTTGTAATAATATTTTAAGCTTATTTTAATAATCGTAATTTATCCTATCAATAAATAAGCAAATCTGATATGTAGGGACGGTGTTAGGGATGAAAGTGTTCGTCACGATCGAAAACAAACAAATCCCCGTTTTCGCCGACAACTTGAATAAGAAAACGTTAAAGCTGCTGAAGACGGCGTTGGACAATAAGTTAGAGACGGGAAGACATGCACTGAAGAAATGTCTTCAAACGTTGATTAGTATTGAAGTGGTAGGCTGTGAAGCGATCCTTCATTCGATTAACGAGAGAGACACATTGGCGCTCTCACTTTATTGATATAAGAACCTCATCACCTCAAAAAGGTCCTTTGCTTCGCGCGAAGGACCTTTTTGGCGATCATTGCACACGGGTAGTCTTTACCTTATGCGCATGCGTCTTGAAGAACCTGCCGTTACCTTCTTGCTTGTGCGCCGCCGTTGTTTTTCAACGAAAGGGCTCACTCATTGTCAGCCAAAAGATGAATTTTTTGCATTAGAATAGAAGGATAAACCGGCCTGTACATAGAATGTTTTCTTTAATAATACCAGTGGCTGGAAAAATTGCAGGAGGCATGGAATGGCTATAGACAATCTTATTAATCACCCCTTGTTTCTCCTTAGTTTCCATCATTCCCCGGCAGGTATGGCTTTGGCAGCCGCTTCCGGCCGTTTATTGGCAGCTAACAAGGCGTTATGCCAGATTTTGGGTTATTCGGAGTCGGAATTTGTCGGACAAATGATCGATGATTTGTGCCACCCCGACAGCTTGGAAAACAAGAGGAAGTTTTGGGATGAACTGAACCTGCTTTCAAGTGAAAGCACCTCCCGTCAGATGGAATTCGACTGGCGCCACCGGGAAGGCTATGCGGTGCCTTTAAGAATAACGGCTTCCAAATACGTAAGCGAGGAAACGGGTACGGAGGCCTGGTTCATTTTATACCTGACCCAGCCCGGGGGGGATTCCCGGAATCATGATGAACGGCAGGGGAATGATACAGCACTGGGGACAAGTCCGATTATTCCGGTGCAGGAACAAAAATGTCCGCAGCTTTACGAGCTGATCGCGGTCCATTCGCATGATATTATTTCGTATTGTGATCCGGAAGGTATCATTCTTTATACCTCTCCGGCTATACACCGCCTGCTGGGATACCATGAGGAGGAATTGATCGGGAGAAATTCTGCCGAATTGATTCATCCAGAGGATTTTCAGCAGATACAGAGTAAGCACATGGATGGTTATACAGATGATTGTATACATATATGCCGAGTCTTACATAAAAAAGGAAATTACATATGGATGGAAAATTCGGTTAAATTAATCAAGGATGAAAATGGACAGATCAGTAATATTATGACGGTCGGACGGGATATTACTACTAGAAAACAGGCTGAGGAAGAGCTGCTGAAAAGCGAGGAGAAATACAGGAGGCTTATTGAAGAGATGCCGGAAGCGCTCCTTATTCAGCAGGACGGCAAGTGGGTCTGTGTGAACGAAATGGCTGTCCGGCTGTTGGGAGCCGCCAACAGGGGCGAGCTGCTGAACAAACCGGTCCACGATTTCATTGATCCGGACGTGCTTCAGGCGGCATCCAGTCTGACCGAAACGTTAAGTAACGATGATTTCGTTACCACGTTTAAAGGCAAGTTTATTACCGTGCAGGGAGAGCCGGTTGAGGTGGAGTTTTCGGCGGTTCCTACCTGGTATGAAGGGCATTATGCCGTGCGCATTATTGCAAAAGATATTAGCGAAGCCCGCAAGGCGCAGGAATTGCTGCAAAATTCGGAGAAGCTGTCGCTCGTCGGACAGCTGGCCGCGGGAATTGCCCACGAACTTCGTAATCCGCTGACCGCCGTCAAAGGCTTTATCCAGCTTCTGAAATCGGGAGCAGCGGATAAGCAGCAGTACTACGACATCATCTCATCGGAAATCAACCGGATTGAACAGATATTGGGTGAAATGCTGATTCTGGCCAAGCCTCGGGCGGTTCAATACCTGCCGGTAGACATTCACCGTTTGCTGGAGCACGTCACGACATTGGTCGAGTCTCAAGCGATTATGAACAGTATCGAAATCGTCAAGGAATGCGAACAGAGCCTTCCCTTCATTGACGGCGATGAGAATCAGCTTAAACAGGTATTCATCAACGTGATGAAAAATGCGGTAGAGGCGATGCCGCATGGCGGTATCATTACGGTTCGGGCGAACAAGCTGGAAGAGGACCGGATTGTCGTGCGTGTGATTGATCAAGGCAGCGGCATACCTGCCGATCAATTGGAGCGGATCGGCCATCCGTTTTTTACGACCAAGGAGCACGGCACAGGCCTTGGGATGATGGTCAGCTTTCAAATCATTGAAAGACACGGCGGTCATGTATCTATTTCGAGCGAGGTAGGAAAAGGAACAACGGTCGAAATCGTATTGCCTGTATTCGCCAATAACAGTTTGTAATAGAAGTGCAAACAGCGGATCGGGGTTCCCGATCCGCTGTTTATATTTGTACGCCCAGCATGGGCGTCATCTTTAGGGCAAAGTTTGGGATAATGCCAAAGATAGTGATGGTAAAGTAAGAGAACCACTCACTAGAAAAGTAATGAACAAAGAAGAACCGTGGGGTATGGGTTATAAACCGGGATACGAGTTTAGAAAACATTAAATTAGTGCGGCTGAGAGAGGAATTTCTAGGAAACAGTTTTTAGATGAACATAATAATCCTGACCATTATGTCCCCGAATTGCCAAGTTCAAATAGAAGTCATAAACTAGAGGATGACACGGATAGCTATTCAGGTCCATTAAGAGAGGATGACGAGGGATGAGTGTAACGCCCGAAAAAAAACAAATTGCCAAATATATAGCTGATATATTTGGAGGCAAGGCTTCTGTGTTTAATTATGGGGATGATAATAACATAAGTAAGATAGCTATACTTCAGTCTGTTGACTCCCCTTGCGGTGGTGAAGTATCTTACTCAACTATCGGTTTATCAAGTTACGATATCGGATTAAGTGTTGAAGATAAGCCATTAAGAATTGAGTTTGTTGGTGCTAGTCCTGCTGAATATGAACAATTCGGCAATATTATTAGTACTTGTGCTTTTAATGTTATCAATTCCGATTATTCATGTTCACCGGGAACAATTTACCCTAACATTGTAAAAATGTATTACCCAGAATTAAACACAAAACATATTTTGTTCGTGAGTCCATTTTTATGGGATAAGGACCTTGAAACCCTACATTTTGAAGATAAAAAAGTAGCTTGGTTACAGGCAATTCCAATTTCTGATACAGAGTTTGTATACGCCCAAAAACATGGGAGCGAAGCGTTAGAAGATTTATTGGAAGAGTCAGACGTTGACATTTTGGATTTGAATAGACCTTCCGTTATTTGATTGTAGTTACATGACAAAACGGAGGGTTACCCACAAACGAATGAACCACTTTACCTCATGATTACCAACATAACCTTTGTTCTACCTGTAGGAAGTTTGCATGAATTGAGATGTACGCACAGAATAGCTGAAAAAGTATACCCTATTTAACGCCATAGCGTTACATTGAACAGGTCGATTATGGTCAGATACCACCATGATTGACCTGTTTTTTGTTATCTTCGTATTCTTGCGTTTTTTTTCAGATATGACTGCAACTATGTACATACATAGGACGATTGATAGTGTGGGAAAGGACATAATCGGTCATATAGACATCCTATCGCAACTAATCAGTATGGTGTCCCGACTATGAATAGTGTAATTAACGAATTGGGAAGAATTACAATCTAGCTTGTTTAGAAGTACCTGTGCTGAACAAGAACCCACGCATCTCTATGAAGTCAATACCACGTTTTACGCCAAAGTTCCGCAAGAAATCGGCCGATGCTTTTTCTTGGATGGCAACGCGGTTAACGTACTCCTAGAACTCGTATCATGGGGGATGTTGAACAGAGGGCGTAAACGGCAAATAACCGAGTGGTTTGCTGTTAATCAGCAAGTCATGGCTCTCCATCTAGGACTTAGCGAAAATACTGTCTGCTCCAAGCTAATCTATACCAAATCCATTGCATGTTTTCATAGGTGAGAGGACGGGGGTTAGCCGCCCTCTCCTACTCGATCCCAAACCCTTCCATCTCCCCCTCGCTGTAGCCCTCCGTCAATATCCCGCCGTAAGGCTCCAGAAGCGAAAGGGCATGGACGGCAAGCGGCTCCTTCCGGTCGAGCTTGTAATATGCGTTGAGCGCTTCCAGTAGTTCCTTGCCCAGATCGGGATTAAACCGTTCCAGGCTGCGGTACATCCATTTTCCGTCGCCGAGCCATTGTCCTCCGGTACGAAGGGCGAAGGCGGCCAATCCCTCAGCCAGCTTGGCTGCGATAAACAAGCCCTCGCCGCGATGATCTGTGCCGAGCAAATCGTGCAGCGCTTCGCCGATTTCGTACCGCGCCTGGTCCAACTCCTGTCTGGACCAGGCGGGAGGACCGGCGAGCAGGTCCCGCCTCGCCTCCTCAGCCAGGCTGAGGACGGTTTCGTGTCCGCGGATCGGCACGCCTTCCGCGCACATTCGAAGCAGCGACGGAATGGCACACTCGATGCCTTGATCGAAGAAATAACGATATGTCTCTTTTGTAAGAACGAACGCCTCAATCACCCAACCGAATGCTTTGTATGTCCGGCGAAACGGACCTGGACCGGATTCGTCCAATATGACGATATCCAGATCCGACGTTTCGGTCGCCCCCCCCTGCACGACACTTCCGGCCAGAATGGCCGCCTCACAAGACGGAAATTGGTTTGCAACAAACCGCTCCGCTGCTTCCATATAAGATATTTTCTTCATCTTGGTCCCGCCTGACTGAATAGTTTTCGATCTTTAGCCTATTTGCGTGCGATTAACAGCGCGTAGCTTATATAGTCCCGATTATCCAGAATCAACTCATCGTGCTCCAGCGAAGTACGCCAGATGGCGGCGTCGAGGATGGCCTGCTGATCGATGATTTGATGAAGATCGGGATGAATCGACTGGTCGGCGGCCATATGCTCTTGAAATGCCGACCGGTCCTGCACCTGGCTATCCGAGAAATGATCCCGAAGCAAAGCGATCCATGCCTCTTCGGTAAGCAGTCCGCCAAAGCCGAAAAAGGCGGTCAGTTTCGTGAACACATCCGCAGGGATAGATTCCGAAATGATAACCTCGCGATCATAGAGCATGCCGCCGGGCTTCAGCACGCGGTGATATTCTTTGATAGCGGAGGGAATATCGGCAAAATTGGTCACGGATTCCGCCAGCACGATATCGAAGGTATCATCGTCAAACGGAAGAGCCGTAATGCTGCCCTCGACAAAATCAAGCTGCAGGCCTTCATTTTCGGCTCGAACCCTTGCTTTTGCCAGCATTTCCGGCCGAATGTCGAGCCCTGTCACGGTGTGTCCCTGCTTAACCAAGTGGCAGGATGTTCTGCCGGTGCCGCAGCCGACTTCGAGTACCCGGCTTTTCGGTGGAAGAGGAAAACGGCGCAGCTGTTCCAGTGTGGCCGCAAAGCCGCCGGGGTGCGCGCTTCCTGCACCCAAAAGGGTTAACATATCCAAATATTGCACCCGCTCATCACCTACCCATCTCAGATATGGTTCTATTTTATGACAAAAAAGGAAAAGGGATATGGACAGACGCCCCGTCTCTTCACTTTTTCATTGGGAACTCAGGAATATAACGGTGGAAAGCGGAAAATGCTAAAGCTTGTATTTTTGATCAAAGAAACGGAGGAGAAGCGATGAGCAACCTGATGCATGTCTGTCTTGCGGCTTTGATCAGCTTGGGTATGATCCGGCCGGTTCCCCCTGCTGCGGCCGCCCGTCCGCAAGATTATATCAAGGTTATCGTCAAGGCATCTTCGGAATCGGAGATGATAACGGAATTGTCCGTACACTCGAGGTCTCTCATGAAACAGCTTCGGAACTTGAAAGCTGGTACGCCGCTGCGCCGGATACCGACGGATACCTATATTTGGCTGCAAAGGCCGGGAGGCGATGTTCTGTATGCGGTTGACGAACAGGGGGACTGGTATGATACAAGCCGTAAGGAGACCTTACTGTTGAAGCCTGCCTTAAAGGAGCAGATGAAAGACTATATTCATGCTGCACGGACCGCTCATTACGGAAGGCTGGTTCCCTGGAAAGACGCCAAGAGAACGGTCTATATGAAATCTGTCGTTCAGGTCGTGGATCTCGAAACGGGTTTGCGTTTTCGGGCGCAGCGGCGGGCGGGGAGCAGCCATGCGGACATGCAGCCGCTCACCAAAGCGGATACCGGGGTAATGAAGCGAATCTACAGCGGAGAGTGGAGCTGGAGACGAAGAGCCATACTGGTGCAAATCGACGGGATATCGCTTGCCGCATCCATGCATGGAATGCCCCACGGAGGTGACGGGATCCCGGATAACGCCTTTTCCGGCCACTTCTGCATCCATTTTCTCGGCAGCTCTACGCATCGATCGGCGAACGTGGACCCTGACCATCAGTGGATGGTCTACAAAGCGGCGGGCCGTTTGGATGAAGCGTTCAAGCAAGCATCTCCGTACGGGGTGATCGACAGTTTCTTTGTAGCCCTTAATCAACAGGATCCCGAGCTGCTTCGTAGATCGTTTGCAGACCGGGAGAATCCGGCGCTGCACTATTTCATCCAAACCATAGGTCAAATCAAGTCCATCCGGAAGATAAGCGATTTCAATGAAAAAGACGTCAGCGGACAAACCCGCTTCGAGCTTCCGGTAGAGGTGACGGTGCACGCGGCAGGAAAGCGCCCGGAAAAACAGACATTTACCTTTGTGCTGAACAAAGCTTCTGGCGATGCTCCCTGGCAAATTGTTTCTGTCACATACACAGCTACGAGCTTTTCTTAAAAAATGGTATAGGTCTTATGGATCTTTTTTCATGTGCTATTTGTAGGGTTTTGTCATTTGACATAAGGGACGGATTATGGTAATGCCATAACATAGCAAGACTTTCGACGTAAACCGGAGAATTGGGTATAATCCGGGAGGATATGCCGGGAATAAGGAGTATAGGGCAGGTGAGCTTTCCTTACCCTAGGAGAAGAGGTATAATCTGGAATAATGCTGGGATATCCGACATGACCCACAGATGAGATCATGTTAGCATTGAAAGTGATCGCGATCAAAAACATTTGGAGGGATGTGGGACAGCTTGAGGCAATGGTTGAACATTCCGCTCATTCTTTTATTGTTTGCGGCAGTGGCAGGATGCGGAACTGTAAATGATGCCGGAGCTCCTGAGGGAGACAGACCGGCTGCCGCCGGAGGCAATAAAGAGGGCACATTAGCCAGAGCGCAAGAACAAGGTTATGTCACAGTAGGATTCGCCAACGAAAAACCTTACGCCTACCAAACGGCGGACGGGGAACTGACCGGTGAAGCGGTAGAGATTGCACGGACCGTATTGAAAAATTTGGGTATTAACGAAATGCGCGGTGAATTCACCGAATTCGGTTCTCTGATCGCCGGCTTGCAGGCCAAACGGTTTGATCTGATTACTGCGGGTATGTTCATTCATCCGGACCGCTGCTCGGCTGTCGCTTTTGCCGATCCGGAGTACAGCATCGGAGAAGCGATTGCCGTCAAAAAAGGGAATCCTTTGGCTTTATACAGCTACAAGGATATTGCCGGGAATAAGAGTGCCCGTGTGGCGGTTATGGCCGGTGCGGTGGAAATCGGGTATTTGGAAGCATCCGGCGTGCCCAGGGATCGCATACTGGTCGTCCCCGATCAGGCAACCGCCATCAGCGCCCTGCAAGCAGGACGCGCGGAAGCGATTACGATGACGGGGCCATCGCTGCAGTCCATGCTGGATACGGCGAATGACAGCAATTTGGAACGGGTGTCCGACTTCCAGCAGCCGATCGTGGACGGCAAAAGTGTCAGAGGATATGGAGCTACCGCTTTCCGGCAGGATGACCAGGAGTTTAAAGACGCATTCAATGCAGAATTGAAGAAGCTGAAGGAGTCGGGCGAGCTTCTGACGATCCTGCAGAAATTCGGATTCACGGAGGATGAGCTTCCGGGCGACGTGACGGCCGCGAAGCTGTGCGGTCAATAACATGGATGTTTCCGTAATGAGTATGCTGCCGCAGCTTCTGGAAGGAGCTAAAGTAACGGTCTTGGTAGCTGTGCTTGCCGGATGTCTTGCTTTTGGAGCCGCCGTGACGGCGGGACTCTGCAGGCTGTCCGGATGGCGGACCGTACGGACGGCCGCAGCGGTTTACGTTGAGCTGTTCCGCGGAACCTCGCTCTTGGTGCAGTTATTCTGGCTTTATTTTGCACTGCCGTTCCTGGGGGTGGAGCTTCCGAAGCTGCCGTCGGCCGTGCTTGCCGTCGGGCTCAATTTCGGCGCATACGGGTCGGAGATCGTCCGCAGCGCGATTCTGGCTGTTCCCAAAGGGCAGTGGGAGGCGGCGACTGCACTGAATATGACATCTTATGATCGGATGACGAGAATTATTTTTCCCCAAGCTTTTGTTCGTATGCTGCCCCCATTCGGCAATTTAATGATCGAACTGCTGAAATCGACCTCTCTTGTATATTTCATTACGCTCGCCGATATGACGTATCAGGCGATGCTGCTCCGAAACCAATACTACCCGATGACGCCGTACATTTTTGCGCTGCTGCTTCTGTTTTACTTTGTTTTGGCCTATATTGTGTCCTTATGCACCCGGTGGGCTGAACGAAAAGCGGCGTCGGGGAGGATGTAGCCGATGTGGAATTGGGAATATACGCTGCAAATCCTGCCGGAGCTGCTCAGGGCATTAAAGATGACGGTTGCGGCAACGGCAGGGGGATTTGCCTTAGCCTGCGCAGGCGGCCTGGTTCTGGCCCTGGCTGCCAGATCGCGCCGGAAACCGTTGGCTTTGGCGGCAAAGGCCCTGACGGAATTCGTGCGAAATACGCCATTGCTGGTACAAGTGTTTTTCCTGTATTACAGCTTACCCTTGATAGCGAATATTTCGCTTTCGGCTTTTGCCGTCGGGATCATTGGCTTGGGGCTTCATTACAGCACCTATTTATCCGAAGTGTACCGTTCCGGCATCGAAGCCGTCCCCAAGGGGCAATGGGAAGCGGCGACTGCGCTGAATTTTTCTAAACCGAGAACGTGGTTTTCCATCGTATTGCCCCAAGCCATACCGCCGATCGTGCCGATCATGGGCAATTATTTGATCGTGATGTTCAAAGAAACGCCAGTCCTTTCTGCGATTACGCTGGTGGAGCTCTTGCTTACGGCCAAAAATATCGCTTCGGTTTCGTACCGCGTGTTCGAGCCGTATACGCTGGTCGGCATACTGTTTCTGCTGATCAGTTTTCCGGCCTCTCTGCTGGTCAGGAGACTGGAAATCAGGCTGAATCGTCAAAGAGGACTTTGACGTGAGGCGAGGAACAGGAGATGAAACAAAATGACGGATTATCCTGTAGTAAGATACTTGAACATTCGGAAAAGCTTCGGCGATATCGAGGTGCTTAAAGGAATTGATTTGGATATCGCCCCTGGCGAGAAGGTCGCCCTCATCGGCCCCAGCGGTTCGGGCAAAACGACACTCGGCCGCCTGCTGATGACGTTGGAGGAGCCAACCTCCGGCACGATTGAAGTCAACGGCGAATCGCTTTGGCATATGAAGTCGGGCGGCAGGCAGGTGCGCGCGAATGAGAAGCATCTGCAACAGATGCGCAGCAGCATCGGGATGGTGTTTCAGCATTTCAACCTGTTTCCTCATATGACCGTACTTCGCAATGTAACGGAAGCCCCGATTCGTGTACTGGGACTTGCCAAGGAAGAGGCGCGGGAGCGTGCGGTGCTCATGCTGCGAAAGGTGGGGCTGGAGGAAAAGCTGGACGCCTACCCCGCGCAGCTTTCCGGAGGACAGAAGCAGCGTGTGGCGATCGCGCGGGCTTTGGTTATGCGTCCGAAGGTGATGGTATTTGATGAGGTAACCTCCGCGCTCGACCCTGAGCTGGTAGGCGAGGTGCTTGAAGTCATCAAAGAAATTGCAAGCGAGGGCGAAATGGCGATGCTCCTCATCACCCATGAGATGGAGTTTGCCCGCGATGTGGCCGACCGCGTCGTATTTGCCGCCGACGGCCGGATCGTGGAGGAAGGAACACCCAAAGAGGTGTTTGAACATCCGCAAAGTGAACGTCTTCAAGCTTTTCTCAGGAGGTTTCGTTCAACGGTCAGTGTATGACAAAGGAGGGATCGGATGTCTCATACCGATACAAAAATTATTCGATACCGAAAGCCCCGCAAAGAGGACGGGGGCAAGGTATGGGAGTTGATACGCTCGGCAGGTGCGTTGGACCTCAATTCGGCTTACTGCTATATCATGCTGTGCGATTATTTCCGCGACACCTGTCTTGTGGCGGAGCAGGGCGGGAGGCTGGCGGGCTTCGTATCCGCTTTTCGTCCCTCTGGTCGTGAGGATACGCTATTTGTCTGGCAAATTGCGGTCGCCTCGGAATATCGCGGCCGGGGAATCGGCAAAACGCTTCTTGACAAGCTGTTGGCCCAATGTGGAGAACGCCCCGTTCATTACGTGGAAGCGACGATAAGCCCTTCCAATCAGGCTTCCCGGCAGTTGTTTGGCAGTTTGGCAAGACGGTATAATATCGCTTTCATAGCGAGGAAGGGCTATCCGGCCGAGATTTTCCCGGGCCATGGTTCTCATGAAGAAGAAAGCTTGTATCGCATTGGACCGCTTCAACCTAAACCCGTATCCGTTTAAACCCGAAAAGGAGGAGGATGACGAATGACGCAAACGATGAAAGAAACCGCGGAAATGACATCCCTGCACGTTTTTGAGGAGCTGGAATCGGAGGTGCGGAGCTATTGCAGGAGCTTCCGTACGGTTTTTTCGAAAGCGAGCAATGATAAGCTGTGGGATGTGGCCGGACGGGAATATATTGATTTTTTCGCCGGTGCAGGGGCATTGAATTATGGGCATAACAACGAGCGAATTCGACAAAAGCTGGTTCAGTATTTGTTGGAGGACGGCATTACCCACAGTCTGGACATGGCTACGAAAGCGAAAGAGGACTTTCTTATCCGGTTTCAAGAAGTGATATTGAAGCCGAGAGGCCTGCAATATAAAGTCATGTTTCCGGGACCTACGGGAACCAATGCAGTGGAAAGCGCGATGAAAATCGCCCGTAAAGTCACGGGCCGTGAAACGGTGCTTTGCTTTACGAATGCGTTCCACGGCATGTCGCTGGGATCGCTGTCTGTGACCGGCAACAAGTTTAAGCGCAAGGGGGCCGGCGTGGCTTTAAATCATTCAGTATTTATGCCGTACGACGGCTATTTCGGCGCTGACACTGATACAGTGGCTTATATGGAGAAGCTGCTGGATGATCCGGGCAGCGGCGTTCCTCTTCCGGCGGCCGTTATCGTGGAGACGGTACAAGGCGAGGGCGGACTGAACGTGGCTTCGGTTCCATGGTTGAAACGGCTGGAGAAGCTTTGTGATCAACGGGGTATTTTGCTCATTATCGACGACGTTCAGATGGGCTGCGGCCGGACGGGGACGTTCTTCAGTTTCGATGAGGCGGGGATTCGCCCGGATATCGTTTGTTTATCCAAATCGATCGGCGGCTATGGCCTTCCGATGGCCTTGACACTTATCAAGCCTGAGCTGGATGTATGGGCTCCGGGAGAGCATAACGGCACATTCCGCGGGAACAATTTGGCCTTTATCGCCGCCACGGAGGCTTTGTCGTATTGGGAAACCGATGCATTTTCGGTAGAAGTGATACGCAAGGCGAAACGGGTGCGTACGTTTTTGGAAGAACAGGTGAAGCTGTACCCTCAGCTGCAGGGGGAAGTGCGGGGCAAAGGCTTCATTCAAGGCATTGCCTTTGCGGACGCCAAGAAGGCCGGATTGCTCTGCGAAGCGGCTTTCAAGCGCAGAGTCATCATGGAAACCTCCGGACCGGACAGCGAAGTGGCGAAGCTGATGCCTCCATTGACGATAGATCATGAAGTATTGGATCTAGGGCTGCAGCGGGTCTCCGACAGCATGAAAGAGCTGGCGGCAAGCATTTCGTCTCAAGAGAAGGGAGCGTAAATATATGATTGTAAAACATTTGGAGCAGGTTGTGCATACCCAAGACGACGTCGACACACCGACCTGGAATTCCCGCAGGCTGCTGCTTGAAAAGGACGGCATGGGGTTTTCCATGCATGACACGATCATTAAGGCGGGAACGGAAACGCTGATCTGGTATAAAAATCATGTGGAAGCCGTGTACTGCATTGAAGGCGAAGGAGAAATCGAGGTCATTGGCGGCCAAACGTATCCGATCCGTCCGGGAACGCTTTATGCGCTCGACGGGCATGAAAAACACTACCTTCGGGGGAAGACGGATATGCGGATGGTGTGTGTATTTAATCCTCCTTTAACGGGACGCGAGGTTCATGACAAAGACGGGGTGTATCCGGCATCTGTGGAAGCAGCTGAAGCACGCGGATAAAGACGAGTACTACAGATTAGAAAAGGAGCTGGTAACGGTGGCTTTTGATGGATCGAATGCTCGTACAAAAGATGGAATAGCGGCGGTACATCCCCGTTCTTACGAAAATGCAGAGGACGCTTATCCTTCCAGAATCAAGCCTGTGGCCGAATTTATTAGCCGTAAGGATCCTGTCGTATATTCAAAGTGGACGCAGGAGAGCCCGATTGCCAGGGAGCAATCCGATTTTTACGAGAAGAACGGGTATTTGTTCCTTGAGGACTTTTTTACGGATGAGGAGGTTGACGTCTGGCGTAAAGAGCTGAAGAGGCTCCAGGAAGCCGGGCGGCATTCGAATAAAGACGAGGTGATTCGCGAACCGGAGAGCAGGGAAGTACGATCGGTGTTTGCGGTGCATCGCGATAACCCGGTATTCCGCAAGCTGTCCGAGCATTCCAAGCTTCTTGGCATCGTTCGTTATTTGCTGGGGAGCGATGTTTACGTGCATCAGTCGCGTATTAATTTCAAACCCGGCTTTAACGGGAAGGAATTTTACTGGCATTCGGACTTCGAGACATGGCACGTCGAAGACGGTATGCCGAGAATGCGGGCGCTAAGCTGCTCGATAGCGCTTGAAGACAACAGCTACTTTAACGGTCCGCTGATGGTCGTTCCCGGTTCTCATCGTACGTTCGTGACCTGCGTGGGCGAGACGCCGGAAGACCATTACCGAAGCTCTCTCCGGCGCCAGGAATACGGCGTGCCCGACCAGACCAGCCTGACTGAGCTTGTCCGCCAAGGCGGCATTGAGGCTCCGGTCGGCAAAGCAGGTTCGATTCTGCTGTTCGATTGCAACCTGATGCATGGCTCAAGCAGCAACATCTCACCGATGCCGCGCAGCAACGTGTTTCTGGTGTACAACAGCACGGAGAACCGGATCGTCGATCCGTTCTCCGGTCAAAAGCCTCGTCCGGATTATATCGCTGCCCGCTGATCCCATGCTCCGCTGCCTGACATTTATTTCATGTGCAGAAAGAAATAATCCGGATCTTGGGCTGGGCGCTGACTTGGGGTAACGGTTGACTTTCCGTTAGGACTGTTGGAGGCGTTATTCGGGCTTATCTTGCTCGGGGGGATCCCTCGCCGGCTTTGGATTTTGTGTTCCGGGAAAAACGGCGGTCTTGCTTGCAGCGGACCGGTTTGATTACAGCGTCGATGAATCAAGCGGTTAGCCGACTGGAATGTCCGGGGCGGTCCGAAAGAGTAAAGTGGAATAAGCCGGATTTTATGCGAAAAAGCTTCCAGAACCACTGTTAAAGTGGAGCTGGCAGCTTTTTTTCTTAAAGATCGAACGAACGGCCAAAGCGGAGAGTGGACAATCATGGCTTTTGGGATAGCACTTGGGGAAATACCTCGTACTAAAAACAGTCCTTCTTCTGCAGCATTCTTCTACAGCAAAATTTGTTCCAGTCTTCTACACACAAGTTCAGACAATCGACTACCAACTTCCAGATGCATATATCCGGTGAAGAAATATGTCCATTCGATTTGACGGACGCGCGAATTATGAAATGAAAATCGAAGCATCTGCTGTCCGCCCCTATGATTTTTGTAGAGATGCATTAGAACTTGTCGATGCTTTTCACTATCGTTTGGATTTGCAGATAAACTTTTAAAAGGCTTCTTCTTTATTTAACAATCGCTTCTGATTAGCAGCGAAATCTCGGGCATGGGACTATTCAATCTAGTGGGTATGATCTCCGGAGCCGTCGGGATAGCTGTCGTGGCGCGTGAACTGGACGAACAAATGTTTAGTTTTCCCTTAATTCCGCTTAAATTCCGGCGCTTGGATATACAGCAACCTGCTTTCCCAGTTCGGCGTCATCGCTGCGGTCGGTGTTTCTGTTTATTATTGCAGCTTTGGCAGAGCAAACGGGAGGCTAGTTTTGCAAAAAAAGAGCCCCGTGTACGACACAGGGCCTGCTGATTATCTGTGGCAAAAGAATGATTCGATGCGGCGCAAATCGAGACCGAAGTAAACCCAGTGTCCGAAATTTCCCCGGCCGAACCAACGGAATCCGGCTATGGAGTTGCGTCCGACAAACGTAAGGTAGATCCAGTACTGATCTCCGTTGGTTTGCCAGATATACACAAACCGGAATAGGCAATTCCGGATACCGCCCGGATCAACGGCAAACAATTGTGCCGACTGCTTTTGCGGAGTGAAGGGTGGCGGAGGCGTTTGAGGCGCGCCCGTTTGAGGGGCCCCCGGTTGGCCGACTCCGTAAGGCGAGACCCCGCCCGGGAACCCGCCTGGGAACCCGCCTGGGAATCCGCCCGGGAATCCACCCGGCTGTCCGCCCGGGAATCCGCCCGGCTGTCCGCCTGGGAATCCGCCCGGGAATCCACCCGGCTGTCCGCCCGGGAATCCGCCCGGCTGTCCGCCCGGGAATCCGCCCGGGAATCCACCCGGCTGTCCGCCCGGGAATCCGCCCGGCTGTCCGCCTGGGAATCCGCCCGGGAATCCACCCGGCTGTCCGCCCGGGAATCCGCCCGGCTGTCCGCCTGGGAATCCGCCCGGGAATCCACCCGGCTGTCCGCCCGGGAATCCGCCCGGCTGTCCGCCTGGGAATCCGCCCGGGAATCCACCCGGCTGTCCGCCCGGGAATCCGCCCGGCTGTCCGCCTGGGAATCCGCCCGGGAATCCACCCGGCTGTCCGCCCGGGAATCCGCCCGGCTGTCCGCCTGGGAATCCGCCCGGGAATCCACCCGGCTGTCCGCCCGGGAATCCGCCCGGGAATCCACCCGGCTGTCCGCCCGGGAATCCGCCCGGGAATCCACCCGGCTGTCCGCCCGGGAATCCGCCCGGGAATCCACCCGGCTGTCCCCCGGGGAATCCGCCCGGGAATCCACCCGGCTGTCCGCCCGGGAATCCGCCCGGGAATCCACCCGGCTGTCCGCCCGGGAATCCGCCCGGGAATCCACCCGGCTGTCCGCCCGGGAATCCGGCCCGGCTGTCCGCCTGGGAATCCGCCCGGGAATCCACCCGGCTGTCCGCCCGGGAATCCGCCCGGGAATCCACCCGGCTGTCCGCCCGGGAATCCGCCCGGGAATCCACCCGGCTGTCCGCCCGGGAATCCGCCCGGGAATCCACCCGGCTGTCCCCCGGGGAATCCGCCCGGCTGTCCGCCCGGGAACCCGCCGGGAGTTGCGCTCCGATACGGATCATAATAAGCACCGAAATAAACCATCTGTACATCTCCTTTTCAGTGAAGTAGGCAGACGTTATGTACGAATGCCTATTGACAGTACCAATATATGTTATTGTTACTTAAAGGTGACTAAGAAAAAGGGAGATGCTTGCACCTTTTTATCCGCTCGGGCCTATACCGGGAGGCTCCCGTGTTGTAGGAGGCGCAGGATGGACTTAGCTGCGGCCGTCATAACAGCAGTTCCGGTACAACCGGCTTCAGGCTGCGCCTGGATTACTTGAACGGACGGATACCGCGAATTTCGGCGTACGGGATCAGAGTCCGCGGGATCAGCGTGTCACCGCCAACTTGGATCGCTGCAATTTGCCCGAGCGCGTCCAGCGTGACAGTACCGCTGCCGGACGCGGGAGAGCAGGGTAGAGATGGCTCTGGCCGTTACATGAAATGGTTCGGTTCGGTTTCAAACAACCCTAAATACAAAAAAAGCAGATTGCCGCAATGACAACTGCTTCTTGTTTTTAAATACGGGCCTTCCTTGTTTATGCCGCTAAAAGCCAAAGCCATATGCAGGAAGCACATGCGCTTATTGAACATGCGGCCGATGATGGCACGGTGATTTCTGCAGGCTGAGGGAAGCGTGTAATGGGATAGGCGTTCAGCCTCCATAAGAGCTTCGTCTCGTTTTGCGGCGGTATGGCAATCTATATGGATACCCTGTTTATCCTTTACGCGGTTTGCAGGATGAACTTCTCCACAACATGCTTGATTCCGTCATCATTATTGCTCAATGTGACGTAATCGGCAATTTCCTTCAGAGCATCGACGGCATTCCCCATCGCTACGCCGAGCCCGGCTACCTCCAGCATCTCGCGGTCGTTCCAGCTGTCCCCGATCGCGATGACCTGGGATAGCTCCAGGCCGAAATGCTGCGCCAAATGAGATAACGCGTGCCCCTTGGTCCCTTCGGCATGGACGATTTCCAGAAAATGCGGCTTTGACTTCGTCATGTGCACGCTGCCGCCTGCAAGCTCGCGCAATGAAGGGGCAATCCGGTCCAGTACCTCCGAGTCGTCGATAATCAGAAGTTTGGCCGACGGCATGAGGACAAGCTTTTCGAAATCAGGGTATACCGTATACGGAATTTTCGATAGTGCCGCGTACGCCTCGGCTTTCTCGTTGCTTTCTTGCACGTATAACACATCATCCACATAAGTTTGCAGGTGCAGGCCGCGGTCACGGCAGAACTCAAAGATGGCCCGGGCGGCGTCCAAAGGCACGGTACGTTCGTACAATACCTGGCCGTCGAGCGCGTTCTTGACCAACGATCCCATATAGGTAATCAGCGGCACATTCAGCGAGAGCTCAGCTGCCAGCTGCTTGGCGGAAGCATACATGCGGCCGGTGGCCAGCGTGACGATCACCCCTTGGGATACAGCGGCGGACAGCGCTTGTTTGGTTCCCTCCGTAATTTGTTTCTTATCATTAATCAGCGTATCGTCGATATCAATGGCAAGCATTTTGTACATGGATCTCCACCCCTGTTTTCTCTAATTCCCTCATTATATCCTAAGCCGGGAAGGATGAAAATGGTCCGAAAGAGGTTTACAGCCTATGTTCACATGATCCCTTGCCATGGACAACCTCCGCTGTGAGGCAATGCTGTCGTTTTTAATCCATGCATGTTGACAATACGTTAAATGAAGCGTATATTTATCTTAAATTAAAGACTTTTAAATTTAATATTTTGAGGATGAAGAAAGATGACAAATGGGAACGAGTCCAAACTGGCGAATAACCGGGAGCTTTCGCTAAAATTGCTGGTTGTGCTTTCCAAAGCGTATAAAGTGATTATGGATCGCGCAATGAGAGATATGAAAAAATACGGTCTCTCCGCGACGGAATTTACCGTGCTGGAACTGCTGTATCACAAGGGGAAAATCCCGCTTCAGCAGATCGGTGATAAAATTTTGGTGACCAGCGGAAGCATTACCTACAATATCGATAAGCTGGAAAAGAAAGGATACCTGAAAAGGGTTCCTTGTTCCGAGGATCGCAGAGTGACGTATGCCGTTATCACCGATGCGGGAACCGATTTTATTCGTGCGATTTTTCCGGACCATGCCGACGTGATCGAGTCCATCATGGGGGGACTCACACCGGAGGAAAAAGCAGACGCCATTGTGCTGTTAAAAAAACTGGGGTTGGAAGCCCAGAAGATAGAATAGCCGTTTTTGTTCTACAGAGTCACCATTAACCAAACAGGAGAGTGAAATCACATGCATCAACAAACCATGGGGATCCATCACATTACCGCTTTTGTTACAGACGCACAGGACAACGTTGACTTTTATGCCGGGGTGCTTGGCCTTAGGCTCGTCAAAAAGACGATCAACTTTGACGCACCGGAAGTATATCATTTGTATTTCGGCAACGAGGTAGGCAGCCCGGGCACCGCGATCACGTTCTTCCCGTGGGCTGGTGCACGGCGCGGGAGGATTGGAGGAGGTCAGGTCGGATTCACCACGTTTGTCGTGCCGCAGGGCGCGCTCGCCTTCTGGGAAGAGCGACTGCAGCAATTTAACATCCCGTTTACCCGGACAGAGAGGTTTTCTGAAGAGTACCTCCAATTTAAGGATAAAGACGGCCTGCAACTGGAGATCGTCGAGCGGGAGGAGGGTCCCCGGAGTCAGTGGGCGTTCGGAGGCGTAACGCCGGACAAAGCCATCAAAGGCTTCGGAGGCGCCGTGCTTTACAGTAACGCGCCTGATAAAACCATGAATGTGCTGCAGCAGGTGATGGGCCTTGAAAAGATAGGTCAAGAAAACGGCTTTGTCCGCTTTAAAGCCATAGGCGATCTGGGCAACGTGATCGACATCAATGCTGCGCCCGTAGGTTCAGGTATTGGCGGGGCCGGTACCGTTCATCATATTGCATGGCGTGCGAAGGATGATGAGGACCACCAATTGTGGAGAAACCGGCTTCTTCAGAACGGGTTTCAGCCGACTCCTGTTGTAGACCGGCAGTATTTCAATGCGATTTATTTCCGCGAAGAAGGGGGAATTCTCTTTGAAATCGCTACGGATCCGCCAGGGTTTGCGCTGGATGAGCCGGTTGACGCCTTAGGCGAAAAGCTGATGCTTCCCGAATGGTATGAACCGCATCGCGCCGCCATCGAACAGGGGCTGCCGCCTATTCAAATTCGTGTTTTGGGGGAGGATAAACCATGAAGCATATTTTTCAAAAAGGAACGGACCCCTCATTGCCGACGCTTGTCCTTTTACACGGAACGGGCGGAACCGAAAACGATTTGCTGCCGCTGGCTCAGATCATTGCACCGGCTGCATCCGTACTGAGCGTAAGAGGCAATGTGCTTGAAAACGGCATGCCGAGGTTTTTCAGACGACTTGCGGAGGGCGTATTTGACGAGGAGGATCTGTTGTTCAGGACGAAGGAGCTGAATGATTTTCTGGACCAGGCTGCGGATGAATACGGGCTGGATCGCCGCAATATGGTGGCCATCGGATATTCCAATGGGGCCAATATCGCGGGAAGCCTCTTGTTTCATCACAAGGATTCCTTAAAAGGAGCCGTTCTGCATCATCCGATGGTGCCGCGCCGCGGCGCAGAGCTGCCGGATCTGACGGGCACACCGGTCTTTATCGGGGCAGGCAGGAACGATCCGATCTGTGCTCCGCAGGAAACCGAAGAGCTGCAGCACCTGCTGGAAGGAGCCGGTGCAAGCGTTACCGTACATTGGGAAAACCGGGGCCATCAGCTGACGAGCTCGGAAGTGCAAGCGGCCGCGGATTGGTTCAGTCCATATTTAGTAAAGCAATAATGAACGGGACCATGATGCCGAAAGGAGAATGAACGTGATATCGATCGATCCGCTCAGCCAGAGCGATAGGGATAACTATAAGTTAATGATCGGGAGCATTATACCCAGACCCGTTGCGTTTGTGACCACCCTTTCCAAGAAGGGGGTGTTGAACGCTGCCCCGTTCAGTTATTTTAATATCGTTACATCGAATCCTCCGATGGTATCCGTATCGGTGCAGCGCAATCAGGGTCTGCTTAAAGATACGGCCAGGAATGCGCAGGATACGGGCGCTTTTGTCGTTCATATCAGCGACGAATCCTATATCGAAAAAATTAATCAAACCGCCGCCAGTTTGGGGCCGGAGGAGAGTGAAGTTCAATTAGCCGGGCTTTCACCTGTCCCAAGTGAGAAAATAGCGGTGCCTGGTGTAGCTGAAGCGAAAATCCGCATGGAGTGCGTGCTTGAACGGTCCATTCCTCTCGGCGGATCCGAAGAGAGGCCCGCCTGCGATTTGTTGATTGGCCGCGTCGTATTTTTTCACATTGCCGATGAGCTGGTTCGGAACGGGCAGATCGATCCGGAAGGGCTTAAGCCGGTAAGCCGGCTTGCCGGCAGCAGCTACAGCAAGCTGGGGGACATTTTTTCGCTTGAACGGCCAGTATAAACGAAGGTAAGAATTTAAAAGAGATTGTCTCGGACAACAAGATGCTGGTGGAGAAAAGCCGGTGGAATATGGGAAGCTGGGCATAACAAAGGGATCAAGCACAGCGGATCACCGGGGTCAAAAAAAAGAGACCCGCAAGCTACGGGCCACGGGTCTAAGGGTTATATATAAAAAAAGGGGGGTCACTAATAAGTATAGGCTACTTATATTAAAGAATGATGATAATAAGATTTCAATTCGATTACAATTTCAACCCGTTCGATTCCGCCCCATTGCAACAATTATAAATCTCATTACGTCTAAACATGGAGGTGAACGGTTTATGCGAAAAGGCAGAATGAAATCTGTACTGTGTTTCATCGTCATACCGGCCGTACTTATGGCTTGTTCCCATGTTGGGCAGCAAAACAACTTTTCCGCTGAATCCAGTCCCTCCAAAACGGCAGAGGTGCATCCGGGAGGAACGGAGGAGTTGGAAAAAGAGGAAAAACAGGAAAAAGAACCTGCCAAGTCCGTTACAGGCTATTTTGATACGACACTGGAAGCAAAACAGGAAGGCGATCGCATGAAGTTCAGCTTTTCTGTCCGCAACACCTCCGGTAAGGACCTGCAAATATCTTACAGCTCCGGCCAAAAGTATGATATTTATGTATATAACGAGGCCAATGAGGAAATATACAGATGGTCCGTCAATAAAGCCTTCACTCAAGCGCTGATCGTCAGTTCATTGAAGAAAGCCGATACGCTCTCATTCACAGAAGTATGGGATCTCAAAGACAACCAAGGGAAACGTGTTCCCAAAGGACGCTATACCATCCAGGTTAGAGTCATGCTGAACCTTGAAGACCGGCATGCTCCATTAAGCATAAATCCCGATGATTTATCGGACAAAATGGAATTGGAATTAAACTAAGAGCGGCGTAAAATGTAGAACACAAGCAAACGCAGGGTGTAGGCTGTTGACATTCTTTTGCGCTGGAACTATAATGGTTACAACAAGAGGGTGAAACATATGAAAAAAATCAGCAGCCGCTTTTCGATCGCGGTCCACATCTTGTCGCTCGTATCGCTGAGCTCATCGCCGTGCACGTCGGATTTCATCGCCGCAAGCGTAAATACGAATCCGGTCATTATCCGAAGAATCATCGGACAGCTCAAGAATGCCGGCTTGGTTTACGTAAAGGCCGGAACCGGCGGAACTTATCTGCGCAAAGAGCTGGATGAAATCACTTTACTTGATGTCTATAAAGCGGTTGAAGTCGCCGAGAAGGGCGGTCTGTTCAATTTCCACGAGCATCCTAACCCGGTTTGTCCGGTTGGAGCCAATATCGAATCGGTTCTGCGAAAGAATATGATAGAGGCCCAGAATGCCATGGAACAGCGATTGGCTCAAGTGACGTTAAAGCAGCTGGTGACGGAACTTAGCGAGAAAAAAGGCTTTTGACAAGTTCAACTGCCGCCGTTAACTGTCTGTCTGAAAGGACTCGATGTGAGGGTTTTTAATATGTGCTGTAACCGATCTTGTTCTCTATTTTTTTGCATTCGTTGTAACCGAATCGGTTATAATAAATTCACCCTTAAACTATAATCCAAAGAAGGGAAGGAATGTCTCATGTCTATTTTTATTACCGGCGCTACAGGTGAGCTTGGAGGTCTGGTGATTCAGCACCTGCTCAAAAAGGTACCTGCCAATCAAATTGTTGCTGTTGTCCGTAATGTGGAGAAAGCCTCCGCTCTCGCTAATCTGGGAGTAGAAGTTCGCCATGGGGATTATTCGCAACCGGAATCTCTTCAAAAAGCGTTTGCCGGCGCCGATAAGCTGCTCTTTATTTCCAGCCCCGATTCGGATGACACGCTGCGCATCGTTCAGCATGCGAATGTCGTAAAAGCGGCCAGAGATGCAGGCGTAAAATATATCGCCTATACCGGTTTTGCTTTTGCCGAGGAATCCAATATCCCTCTGGCTCATGTACACCTGGCTACAGAGTATATGATTCGTACGACGAAAATTCCTTATACATTCCTGCGCAACTCTTTATATACGGAAGTGTTCGTGAACCCGGGCTTGGGCGCATCCCTGGAGCAAGGGGCCATCGTTACGAATACGGGAAGCGGAAGACTGAATACGGTAACCCGCGGTGATTTGGCCCTGGCTGCGGCGGAGGTTCTTGCAGGGGAAGGTCATGAGAACAAAACGTATAATCTGGTGTCGAATCAAACGTGGAGCTATGATGAGCTGGCTCAAATCGTCTCCGAAGTGGCCGGTAAGAAAATCGTGCATCAGTCCGTATCCTTTGAGGAGGAGAAAAATATACTCCAGGGTGCCGGTTTTCCTGAACCCGTTGCCGCACTGTTTGCCGGTATCTATCATGCGGTTTCCCAGGGCGAAACGTCCAGAACGTCTGACGATCTCCGGAAGCTGATCGGATCGGAGACTCCTCTGAAAGAAACCGTGAAACAAGCTTTGCAAGGATAATCATTAAAACAAATTACAAAAGATTGCAACAAAAACAGGTCACCGTTCGTCTGACATGGGTGACCTGCTTTTTATTTACCGCTTTTTCATCTCAAAAAATTCACATGCATTCCGCTGATGATAGGTTACATCGCTGACGCCGGACTGGGTCACAATGGACGTATCGGTAAAACGAATGATGATTCCGCCCGAATCTACAATATGGTCATTCTGAAAAACACGTACAGCGACCTGCCGATCCATCGCCTCCTGGAAGTCTTGATCGGTCAGTAATCTTCGTTGAGCCATGAGTTGTATCTCCTTTATTATCAGTATAAAGAATGCCGGACCTTGCGCCGCATGAAATTTTCTATATCATAGATGGAGCTTTGCTGAACTGTCAAGGCAGCTTCATGCGGCGAAGCGTTCAGGAGATGTTTAATCTTACAAATTGACTTTTAGTTAATCCGTCAATTATTCTGTAGGATGGGATGGAATTCGTACCTGCTGTTACAGTTATTTGGATAGGTAGTAAGGAGAGTAAAAATGAAACAAAATAATAACGCAGCTTTGATCATGCTGATGATCAACATGTTTATCGCTATGCTTGGGATAGGATTAATCATTCCCGTATTGCCGGATTTTTTGAAGGCCTTTGACGCCGGAGGCAAGGCGGCGGGCTATCTGGTTGCCGCCATGGGATTGACCCAGTTTTTGTTTTCACCCATTGCGGGGGAATGGTCGGATAAGTATGGCCGAAAGCTGATGATTGTGTCGGGACTCGCGCTTTTCAGTTTTTCCAATTTTTTATTCGCTGTTGCTCACGAGATGTGGCAGCTGTACGTTTCGCGTTTGATCGGAGGCATTGGGGCCGCGGCCATGATTCCCGCTATGCTGGCGTATGTAGCCGACATTACCAGCGAAGAGAGCCGGGGCAAAGGTCTTGGGATGCTGGGCGCCGCGATGTCGCTGGGCTTTGTCATCGGTCCCGGGATCGGCGGTTTTTTTGCCGAGCTTGGCATTCGCGCACCATTCTATGTATCTGCGGCGGTAGGCGGCTTCGCGATGCTGCTTTCCTTGAGCCTGCTTAAGGAGACCCGGTCGGTCGAGCAGCGGCAGGCGGCCAGACTCTCGACGGAAAGGAAAGAGAACATCTGGCGGCAGTTCGGCAAATCGTTCAAAGCGCCGTATTTGATCCTGCTGGTGCTTATTTTCACGCTGACGTTCGGCCTTGCCAATTTTGAAGCGGTCTTCCCGCTGTTCGTGGATCATAAGTACAGCTACACCTCCCGCGATATCGCGGTACTCATTACCGTAGGAGCCTTGATCGGCGCAGTGGTGCAGGCGGTGCTCATCGGAAGGCTGATTAACCGTTTCGGCGAAAAGACATTGATCAACTTGACGTTCTTTTTGTCCGCGTTGACTATGGTGCTGATGCTGCTGTCCGGGAACTTCTGGTACATCCTTGTGCTTACGACTTTGTTTTTTTCCTTCACGTCCATCCTGCGTCCTGCGATCAATACGCTGCTTTCCAAAATGGCGGGGGACGAACAGGGATATGTTGCGGGCATGAACAATGCGTATATGAGCATCGGCAATATTTTCGGTCCGGCCGTGGCCGGCATCCTGTTTGATGTTCATGTCAATTTCCCTTATTTGTTCGGGGCAGTCATTCTGATCATCAGCTTGGCCATGTCTTTAAGCTGGGGAAGAAGAAAAATGAGCGCTGCGGTCAGGTAAAAGAGGGAATTCCACAGCCCTCATGCTTGCGGCGGCATCTATTTTGAATCCAGGAATTGACACGGGAAGCCATTGTAGCATATGATGAATATAATCACATGTGATCATTCGCGTCTTGCTTGCCAGCCCTTGCAAGATCCGTGAATGAAAAGCGGCAGCACCACCCTTATCATGGAATATAAACGCTGAGAAACTTGTTGAACTCTGATCCACAGAGAATGGAAGCAGGTTTAAGCCAGCACGATCATTCGTCGTTGAATGATCTGCTGGCTTTTTGCGTTTTTTAGCACATCGATAAGGCGGTGCCCGCATCATATCAAACCTATAGGAGGGATTTGGTTTTATGAGTATGTGGGTAAGCCATCGGGACAGGACTTTTGTACAGAAACATCCGGGGTTTGAAATCGTACCCCATCCGGATCATTCGCGGCTGTATCATATTGAATTGGATAACGGACTTTTGCAAACGTTTTTCTCCTCGTTTCGGGATGTGGGCACGCAAGCGCTGGAGTACGTGCCGTATAAGCGGTTTATATTGGCCGCAAGGCTGGAGGAATTGTTCGGCGCATCGCTCGGGCAGGCTATACGCCATATTCTGCATGACCGCCAGTCCGGCGGGTTCACCATCGGCGTTCAGGGGCAAACCGTCGATCCGGAAGATTATGTTAAATTCGGCACCGCTGTCAGCCACTTGGTTGGAACCCCCAATTTTGACGCCATGACCGGCACCTATTACGCCCGGTTCACCGTCAAGGATACGGACAACAGCGATTCATATTTGCGTCAGGCTTACCGTCTGTTCACTCTTCATACCGACGGGACGTTTGTGGAAGAAGCCACCGATTGGCTGCTGATGATGAAATTTGAGGAGCGCAATGCGGTGGGAGGAGAATCCAGAATTCTGCACCTGGACGATTGGGAAGAGCTGGAGAAGTTCAGCAGCCATCCGCTGGGGTCTTATCCTTTCACTTATAAATCGCCGCCAAGCAAAAATACCAGTATAACGGTGAAGCGAAAAACCTTCTTCAAACAAAACAACGGCATTTGTGTCTGCTTTATCGATCAATTCGTTTATCCCGAAACGATTGATCAAGCCGTCTATCTGCAGGAGTTTTCCGACTCTTTGGAGAATAGTCCCGCTACCATTGCCATGCCTCTGCCTGTA
This sequence comes from Paenibacillus sp. Pae15, assembly GCF_024519685.1. Taxonomy (NCBI): domain Bacteria; kingdom Bacillati; phylum Bacillota; class Bacilli; order Caryophanales; family Paenibacillaceae; genus Paenibacillus; species Paenibacillus sp. Pae15. The sequence continues at coordinate 156,153 of NZ_JALJRM010000005.1, forward strand.
GGACAGCTCATTATGCTGAACAATGGATTTTGGATGCATGGAAGGGCGCCTTTCGAGAAGCATCCTGAGCTGTACCGGGAGCTGATGCGTCAGCGCGGAATTTTCTCGGAAGTATAATTCTTAAAAGAAGCCCTTTTTCCAATGGGTAATTCCTTTACTTCACCATTGGAGAAAGGGCTTTGGGTTGGACACGAAGCATGCTAGGTTTTTCCCTTGAGATGTTCGTACTGCAAATGCAGGTCTTTCAAGGCGGCGGCCAGAGCGTTGGCGGCCCTGCCGTGATAATGATGCTGAAGGACTCTGATCGGTTCTTCTATGCCGTCTTGAAGACTGAAGCCTCTTAACAGGCTACTGACATAATCTCGTCCATGCTCTGTGGCCAACGTGCAGGAGGCTTCCAGAATAACGCCGTATTTTTTGTCGATCTCCGCTGTGATGGTGAGCGAGTCATATACATTTTTGGCGGCCATGCCTGTGGGCAGCTTGGCGTGTCCTGCGATAAACAAAGTGTTTATCGGAATCATGAATGAGTCCCCTCCGCCTCATGAATGGGATTTTCCGATCATTCTCCCTACCCCATGGATTTTCTCCAGGACGAGGATCAGCGCTGCCGAGATAAAAATAACAATACCGGACACGGATGCGATAAGCGGGCTGTAAGCATCCTGCATCTGGGAGAAGACTTCCAGCGGAAGTGTTCGCATACCCGGCGATACCATAAACAGGGATACTGTAACATTATCAAAAGAAGTGAGAAAAGAAAATAGCGCTCCCGATAAAATGGCCGGCCGAATCAAAGGCAGGGTGACCTTCCAGAATACGGTGATGGGCTTGGCGCCCAGGATCATGGCCGCTCTTTCCAGTGTATAGTCGAATCCGCTCAGCCCGGTGATGACGAAGCGGACGACATAAGGCACGCAAATAATGATGTGTGCGATCAAAAAGCCGGTTGACGTACCCGCGAGAAGCATCGGGGTAAAATAAATTAACAACGCGACGCCTAAAACAAGCTGCGGGACCGTCAGAGGAGCCGTCAGCAGCGATACCAGATACGTTTTGCCGGGCATATCATACTTCGCCAATGCGAGAGCGGCCAGCGTACCGAGCATGACCGAGATCAGCGAGGCCAAGAGCGCGAACTTGGTGCTGTTCAGGAACGCCTCAATAAATTCGGGCCGGTCGAGCAGCATCACGTACCACTGGAATGAAAATCCTTGCGGCGGAAAGCTTGGGAAGCTTGCGCGGGTGAAGGAGGCCGGAATGATGACCAGAAGCGGGAGAAGGATATAGACGATGACCAGCACAGTAATCAGCATACGGACTTTTCCGGTTATTTTCATCAACGGAACGCCTCCCTGAATCGTCCTTTTTCAAACATCCGCGTAAACACGGTCACCATGATCAGCGTGATGCCAAGCAGCACGTAGGAGATGGCTGATCCGTAAGTCCAGCGCAGCAAATGTAGAATCTGATCATAGACCACCACAGGCATCATCGGCACGTTGGGCCCCCCCATGAGGGCCGGCGTCACATAAGAGCTCATCGACATGCTGAATACAAGCGCTACTCCGGAAACGATGCCCGGGAGGCTGAGCGGCAGCGTGACCGACAGAAAGGTGCGAAATGGATTGGCGCCCAGAATGGAGCTCGCTTTTTCCAGCGACGGATCGATATTGTACAAGCTGGTCGCAATGGCCAGAATCATGAACGGCAAATAGGCGTTGGACATCCCGATGACGACCCCAATCTCTGAAAACAACAGCTTCAGAGGGGAATCAACGATACGCAGGGAGGTCAGGATTTGGTTTATCGTTCCGTTAGGCATAAGCAGCAAAAACCAGCCGAAATTTCTCACCACAATACTGACTAGCAGCGGCGAGGCTACGAGCAAAGCCAGCAATCCTCTTACGCCCGGCGAGCATTTGGACATCGTTAAGGCTACCGGATAACCGAGAACAAGCGAGACGATCACCGTGTATACGCTGACTTTGATCGTAAGCCAAAGCGAATTCATATAATACGGGTCGGTGAAAAATTTAATATAGTTTTGAATGCCGTACGCTGCATGACCTGACGCTTCGTCCACCTCAATAAAACTTAAATAAAAGATATAAAGCATAGGTACGACGAAAAATCCAATGATGAAGAGCAAGAGCGGAGCCAGCATCAGCCATCCGGACACCAGTCTTGCATGTCTTCTGCGTCTTTTCGGCAGATCGGGCGGGGAAGAAGGCTGAGCGCCGGCGTCTACTGCTTGATTAGCATGACGTCCGATGGTTTCCATCCGATCTTCACCTCGCTTCCAATCGTCCAGGCGGGATCAATATCGCTGCATTGCACCTGTAAAGAATCTCCTTGAAATGATGTGAATATTTCCCAGGAAGACCCCAAATAATTCATTTGCGTGATACGCACGGTATGCAGATCGTAATCGGCATCGGAGACCGGACCGATGGCTACTTTCTCCGGCCGGATATAGAGCTTGACTTGATCCCCGATGGAGCATAAACGGTCTGCTCCCATCACATTCCCGGCTTCCACAAGCATTTGTTCTCCATTTTCCCGCTGTACCGTAATGTTATTCGCATCGATATGGACAATAGAACCGTGCATACTATTGGATTTACCAATAAAATTGAACACGAATTCGCTTCTGGGGTTCGCGTAAATTTCAGTGGGCGTTCCCACCTGTTCGACTTTTCCCCGATCCATGATGACGATCCGGTCCGACATCGACAAGGCTTCTTCCTGATCGTGCGTGACGAAAATCGTTGTTACGCCTACCTCCTTCTGCAGACGCTTGATTTCCATCCGCAGCTCCTGGCGTAATTTCGCGTCCAGATTGCTTAACGGCTCGTCAAGCAGCAGCAGCTTAGGCTGGACAACCAGCGCCCGCGCGATCGCTACGCGCTGCCGCTGGCCTCCGGAAAGCTCCCTCGGATAACGCTGCTCGAGCCCCGTCATTTTCACAATCTCCAGTGCGTTCTTAATGCGGCTGCCGCTTTCCGTTTTGTCTACTTTATGCAGCTTCAGACCAAACTCCAAATTTTCGTAAACCGTCATATGCGGAAACAGGGAGTACCCCTGGAACACCATGCCCAGGTCACGCTTATAAGGCGGAACGCCGTTCATCCGCTTTCCTTTAATATACAGTTCGCCCTGATCGGCATCGATGAAGCCGGCGATCAAATTGAGCGTTGTTGTTTTGCCGCAGCCCGAGGGGCCAAGCAGGGTGAGCAATTCACCCTGCTTGACATCGAGATCGACGCCGCCCAATACCACATTGGTGCCGAATTTTTTATAGGCACCGCGAATTTCAACGTCGTTCATCACTTGCTGCATAGTTTACCTCCGTTATTGCTTATTTTTTTACGCTTTTCCCGAGCTCGGGAGTGACTTCCTTCGTCCATCTGTCCATCCAGGCAGCGCGGATTTCGGAAAGCTTTTTGACATCCGGACGATACACTTTGTCCGTGCCTTTGATGCCGATCGATGCCTGGAATTTTTCAGGAATCTCCATTCCTTGCAATACCGGGTAAAAGCCGCTTTCGGAAATAAGCTTTTGCGATTCTTCGGATATCAGATAATTCAAAAATTGAATGGCTTCCGCCTTGTGCGGCGCGTTTTTGACAACCGTCGCGTTAAATGCCTGAAGAGGCGCCCCCTCTTTAGGAATGACCATTTTTAACGGCACGCCGGATTCGGCTAGATCAGCAATGGCATAGCTGCCCATCACGGTGACATCGGCAGCCCCCTGCTGCATGGCAGGCATCATCTGCGTCGAGTTTTTATAGAATGTATCCGAATAGCGAGCCAGTTCTTTCGCCTTTTCCAGTCCCGGCTCCATATTATCCAGGCTGCCGCCGTTGGCGAAGGCCAGATTATACAGTGTGGTGAAGCTCCAATCGTTGGCGATATCGGAATAAGCGGTTTTTCCCTTGTATTCGGCGCGTATTAAATCGTTCCAGGAGGTGATCGGAGCAATGCCGTTTTGCTCGAACGTCTTCGTATTGTATGCGGGCGCAATCACCAGGCCGAAAGCCGGGACGCCCTTGTTGTCTACCGCGACGAACCGGGAATCGAGCAGCTTCATGTTGGGAACGGTCGCTTCGTCAAGCGTCTCGACCAAATCTTTCTCTACGGCACGCTGCACGTCAAGGGGGACATACACCGCCACATCCAATTGCGGCGCATTTTTTTGCAGCTCCACTTTGGACAGAATCTCGCCCGACAAGGCGGAGAGGAAATTGACTTTAATACCGGTCTCTTCTCTGAATTTCGGTGCAATGACGTCGCGGATCGCTTTTTCAATTTTTCCTCCGTTGGCCGCAACCGTAATTTCTTTATTGGAAGCTGGTGCAGGAGCCGCTGATGGCGGATTTGCCTGGTTTGCATCTTTTGAGGAATTCGGAGTAGGAACACCACATCCTGCAAGCGCTGTCAAAACAAAAATGAGTCCAATGCCAAGCCATTTTTTCATAACACGTTCCTCCCGGTTTTTCAATTTGGGTACATGACTTTCTGGATTTGACACTTGTAAAAGCGCTTTCGCAAATCTTGACCGACCCTCCTTACAAAGCTTTATAAAAAATTTTTTTATTCTTTCAGTAAGGTAAATGAGCAAATTTCATGCCAATGATTTTTCTGCTGAATTCACCGTTTACCCACAGGGGGGGCGGCATTTTTTGCCGTATTTCCTATCGAGAAGCGGCAGTTTCTGCCTATAATGGAGTGAAGCCTCTGATTTGAAGGGAAAAGATGGCTCTTTTCCGCGCCTTTTTAAAATGCTATCTTTTTATATAAGAGTTGTATTCTTGGAAAAGGTGCCCGAAAATGAGAAAGATTATACTTTGTACACTGATTCTGGTATGGTTTCCTGTGATTTCAGGATGGGCGGCGCAAACGGATCTGCCTTTCCAGCAACATGTATTGAGGGTCGGATTCGAGCGTGATCATCCGCCGTTCTCCTACCTGGACGAGAATGGAAGGCCTTCCGGATTTAGTGTTGAGCTAATAGGGACAATTGCTAGGCATGCGGGCCTGGGACTGAGATATGTCGCCATCGAAACGAGCAATCCCGAACCGCTCGATCAGGGAAACATCGATCTGGTATTGGGCATGAAATACAGCGCCGCTCATAACGAGTTAGTCGATTTTTCAGAATCCTACCTTTCGTTATCCGACGCGTTGGTCGTGCCCAAAGAAAATAAGGAAATCTACAATTTGTCGGGACTCAAAGGGAAAACAGTTGCCGTCCAGCGCGGGAGCAGCGCCTATGACATATTGGAGGACATCCGCAACGTCAGAATGAATATCGCCTCCAGTCAAACGAAAGCGCTGGAAATTTTAAAACATCAAAGGGCCGATGCGTTTGTCGGAAATTATGAAGTGATTCGGCATTATTTTACCAAGCATGACCTCTATTCGGATTATGATGTGAGAGTCAATTCGATTCATTCTTATGAATACGCTTTCGCCGTACGCAAAGGAAATTACGAGCTGGTCCGCCGGTTAAATGAAGGAATCAAGCTGGTGCAGCAAAACGGGGAATACCGCCGGATGTATAATCATTGGTTTCCGCCCTTATTCCCGCAGGATACCCTTTGGAGACAAATCGCCTGGCTCCTGGGATCGGTTTCGATTGCGGTATCCATGTTCATGTTGTTTATTTATATGATGAACAAAAGGTTAAAAAGGGAAATCGGACGACATACCAAAAGGCTCAGAAACTATTTGACCTTTCAACAGCAAATTCTCGATACCATCGATAACGGCATTTTCTCCATCAATAAGGATAAAATCATCCGGCTGGCCAACAAGCGTGCGATGGAAATATGGAATTTGAAGACCGATCCTGTGAATACCTGCATTTCCGGTTCTTCTTTATTCAGGGAAATCGAGCGGATTCTCGATCTGCCTCTGGACGAAAAGGGCCACGAGGGGGAATTCGTGTTGATTCAGGAGGGTTCGGACGAGAAGCTGGTCCATTATTACGCGGCCGTGCTCCGCAACGATTTGGACGGAAAGCTTGGATGGATCATCAGCATGCAGGATCGAACGCAGGAAAAAAACCTGCAAAATAAACTGGTCCTTCAGGAAAAGCTCCGGTCTTTAGGTCAACTTATTGCCGGAATCGCTCACGAGCTGCGAAATCCTTTGACGTCCATGAAGGTGTTTATCGAGCTGCTTCCTTATAAAATCGATGATCTTCGCTACAGGCAGGAGTTTATGAAGCATGTACCGGCCGAACTCCGCCGGTTGAACCATGTGGTGGAGGATCTGCTGGATTATACGCGAAGTAAGGTTCCCGTGAAAGAGCGGGTGGATTTGCATGAGTTTCTGTCTTCCGTTATGAAGCCGTTTGAAATTCAATACGCCTCTCAGCCGATTCAATGGATCAACGCGGTGGTTCCGGGCATATCGCTTTATTTTGATAAGCAGCAGATGAAGCAAGTGTTCATTAATCTGATTACGAATGCCATCGACGCCATATCGGAGAGCAATGTGAAAGCGATTACGTTCGAAGCCGAAACGGAGGATGGCTGTACGAGCATTCGGATTATCGATACGGGAGCGGGGATCCCGGACGATGAAATGTCCAGGCTGTTCCAGCCCTTTCATACAACCAAAAGGAACGGAGTAGGTCTGGGTTTATATATTTGCTACAATATCCTGTCCGAGCATGGCGGTGATATCGATGTTCAATCCGTTCCCGGCAAGGGGACGACCTTTACATTAAAATTTCCCGGGGGTGAATTTTAATGAATTCCGTCTTGATCATTGATGATGAACCAGCCATTTGTACCTCCCTGATGTTTGCGTTGGAAGACCAGTATCAAGTGTTTACGACGACTTCACCCGATGAAGGCCTGGTTATGATAGGAAAAGAAAATATCGATGTCGTGCTGCTCGATATGCGGATCGAAGGGGTTGACGGCTTGTCGCTGATTCCTAAGCTGCTCGAAATTTCCCCGAAAACTTCCATTATTGTCATGACGGCGTTCGGAACGATCGAAACGTCGGTGAAAGCGATGAAGCTGGGCGCTTACCATTATTTGACCAAGCCGATTAATTTGGATGAGGTCCGCATTTTAATTGAAAAATCGCTGCACATCAACGATTTGAAACAAGAAGTTAGGCGCCTTCGCGAGGTATTGCGGCCGGAATACAGCTATTGCGGCATTATCGGCAAAAGCTCCGCAATGAGAAGCTTGTTTCAACTCATCGCTAAAGTGAAAAACATTGACTCGAACCTGCTGATCACAGGAGAAAGCGGGACGGGCAAAGAGATGGTGGCCAAAGTATGCCATTCAGAAGGAGCGCGGCATAAATATCCTTTCTCCGCTTTGAACTGCGCGGCTATACCGGAAACCCTGCTCGAAAGCGAACTGTTCGGGCATGAGAAGGGAGCCTTCACAGGGGCGTTTCAACGAAAGGAGGGGGTGTTCGAGCAAACGCATGGCGGTACGATTTTTCTCGATGAAATCGGAGAGCTGCCCCTTCACCTGCAGGCCAAATTGCTCAGAGTCATTCAGGAGCGGGAAGTCGTCCCGATCGGTTCCCACCGGCGCAAGCCCGTTGATGTCCGAATCATTGCGGCGACCAATCGGAACTTGGCCGAGGAGGTCAGCAAAGGCGCCTTCCGCGAGGACTTGTATTACCGTTTGAATGTCATCCCTGTCCATGTGCCGCCGCTGCGCGAAAGAATGGAAGATTTGCCGCTGCTGATCCATCATTTTCTTCAAATCTACGGTGTGAAAATGGGCAAAACCGATGTCCGCTTTCATTCCTCGGCCATGGATGTGCTGTACCGCCATTCTTTTCCGGGAAATGTGAGGGAACTGTCCAATATCATTGAATATGCAGTCGCCTTGGCCAATGACAGCTTGCTTAAAATTCACGATCTTCCTGTTTATTTGCAGGAGAAGGCTTATGAGAGAAAAGACGGCGGCCAGCAGGGAGGGGATGGGATCTTCATTCCCTCAAGACTGACGTTAGAGCAGGCCGAACGGGAGTTTATTTTGCATAAGCTGCAAATTTGCAACGGGCATCGCAAAAAAACGGCTGAATCTTTGGATATCAGCGAAAGAGGGCTCAGGGATAAATTATCCAAGTTTTTGCCCTCCAAGGATTAGCCGGAGAAAGCGGGGAATTCATTATGCGGCAAAGATTTTTATGGGTTCTTGCGCTTATGGTTACGGGGCTTTCTCTATTTGTCTATCATACGATTCAGTCTTCGGGCAATCAACCGGACCGGAGCCATTCTGACGAAACCATCGTGACCATTGCGACAGGCAATGCTTCCGGCCCTTACTTTACGATTGGGAGCGCTTTAGCCAAAAGGTATGAAGAGAAGCTCGGGATCAATGCGTCTGTCATAACGACGGGCGGCTCGGTGGAGAACATGGGACTGATGGAAGCGGGAAAGGCGGATATGGCTTTTGCCATGTCGGACGCGGTTACTTTCGCTTACAGCGGAACCGGGGGAATCAAAGAAATGAAAGATTTACAGGCCATGGCAGGGCTGTATTTGAATTGTGTGCAAATCATTACGCTGCATGGCAGTCCCATTCATACCGTCTCCGATTTAAAAGGCAAACGGGTCGGCGTGGGCGCTCCCGAGAGCGGGGTGGAGGTGAATGCGCGCATGCTGCTTGAGGCCCTCGGCATTACGTATCAGGATATTCAGCCCGAATATTTGTCCTATACCGAAGCGGTGGAGCAATTAAAAAATCAAACCATTGATGCCGCCTTCTTTACTTCCGGGCTGCCTAATCCGTCGGTCACCGAGCTGGCCAAATCGAAACCGGTCACGATCGTTCCTATCCCGATGGAGGAAGTAAGGAAACTGAAGGAAACGTACCCGTTCTTTCAGATGACGGAAATTCCTGCGGGCACATACCGGAACGACGTCTCCATTCCTACGGCGGCCACGCTGAATGTGATGCTCGTAAGAAAAGAGCTGGATGAAGAGCTCGTGTATAAGCTGACCAGAGAGTTGTTTGAAAGCTTGACTTATTTACAAAGGGCTCATCAGGCGGCCCATTCCATTGATATTGGGAAGGCGAGGCAAAACCTCCCGATTCCGGTTCACCCCGGCGCGGAGAAATATTATAAAGAAGCTCAGCTGTCGGGCACATTTTCGGAATCGGGGAGGTGACATGCAGCCGGATTGCGCCAAGAGGATGCAGGTTTTATCATCGGTTAAAACGAAGAGGAGAGGACGTTGATCTTATGGATCTCGGATTAAAAGGAAAAATCGGTTTTGGTACTTCCAAATATGATTCTGTCCATACGATTCGTGCAGGGGTCCATGCTCTTGCCAAAAGCTTGGCCACAGAGCTTGCCGGGGATGGGATCTTAGTCAATACGGTGGCTCCCGGACGCATTATGACGGATCGAACAGCCGAGCTGGATCGGATAAAAGCGGAAGACGGAGGCATGATTAAATCTTTATAGACCGTTAATTACTCCTTTGATGTGAGAAAAACACTTGGGATCTTCAAATTCTCAAGTGTTTTTTAAAAAAATTGGCTATGTTAAATCATGTTGTTGATATTTGATAATTGCGAACATTTGTTCTATAATTAAGGTAATATCATTGTCTCGGAGATGATTTACCAAATGGATTTGAAAGAACTAAAAAGGCTTGCCGATGCCTTGGACGATAGCGGAAAGCGAGAGCTTATCTACTTTTTGCAGTCCCGAACCAAAAGGATAGCGACTCCTATACGGGCGATAGACGAAATTCAAGAGCAGAAGCATAAAGATGGGCTTGTTTGTCCGCATTGTAAAAATCACTCTGTAGTGCGGTTCGGGAAGTACGTTGTGAAAACACACTGGAGAGGTTAAACGTCAACGTTACCGTTGTAAGTCCTGTCGTCAAACTTTTAACGACCTTACGAACACACCTCTCCAACGCACACGCAGACCTCATCTTTGGGTTCGATTCATTGAATGCATGATTGAAGGCTTTCCCCTTCGTAAGTGTGCTGAAATACTGCACGAAGAGGTTACGCATGTTACCTTGTTCTACTGGCGACATAAAATCCTTTCCGCTTTGAAGCAAATTCCAACCGAGGCTTTCCAGGGTATCGTCGAAATGGACGAGACTTATTTCTTGTTCTCTGAAAAAGGTAAACGGAACATCGCCGAACGCAAGCCACGTAAACGTGGTGGCAAAGCCAAATATCGTGGCATCAGTAACGACCAAATTTGTGTACTGGTTGCCCGTGATCGTCAGAAAATGACTTATTCTGGGGTTCTTGGGCGAGGGCGGATTCGGACAACCAAGTTGGATGAGGCAATTGGTGATTACTTATCTGATTCAAACGTACTTTGTACCGACTCGTGGAGGGCATTTAGCTCTTATGCGAATTCAAAAGGGTTGGATCATTACCGTTTCAAGTCGGATGGAAAACAACGTGTTAAAGGCGTGTACCATATCCAAAACGTTAACAGCTACCACAGCCGTCTAAAAAGATGGATGGATCGCTTTAATGGCGTTGCAACAAAGTATTTGCAGAATTATTTGGCTTGGTTTCGTTACCTTGACAGTAAGGAATATGAAAATACAGCGTCAAACAAAAAACAAATGTTGGTCAATTCTTGCCTGTTTACTGTGATGGAAACCAACACCAAACTTCGACGTACAGCTTTTTCTTGTTGAACTTGTAGGATAGAAGAACAAATTTCTTTTTTTTACGTCTAACTCATATGTACTTGAATTATTGAGAAATTTCAGAGATTACTCGTTTAAGGGAGCGTACTGTAAGTATGAAGAAGTTATTTATTGCAATGGTATCCATGTTCCTATTGAGTGCGTGCTCAGAGGCGTCAACAACCAGTATGAAGCCCCCGACTCCTATAATCACCGAATCCACAGGATCAACCACAACAGATAAATCAACAGTTGAATTGTCCTCGCCTACACCCACATCTAACACAATTCAGATAACGGGACCACTCACATTATCCAGGAACGACCTTTTTCAGTATACAAATAAGCATGAATACTTGAGTGTGGTACTTATAAGCGGAAAGTATTTTGAAGATTGGACTCCAAGTCCGTTTATGGGTCGGAATTGGGTGGGTGAATTTCAAATTCAACTTTCAAATGAAAGCGGCGAAGTGACAAGTGCCTTCGATTTAAACGGCTTTAGCAATGGCGATATTGTGTTTAACTCATTCTTTAACATCGAATTTGATGATTACAATGGGGATGGGAATATCGATTTTACGATTGGTCAATATGCTTCGAGTAACGGAGATGTATTTAAACTGTTTACCCTTGATCAGACTGGACGAATAAAAGATTTGCCGATCAAAGGGTATCCCGACATATTCGTGAGCGGTACTGGGCGTTACTCCACAAAGTTAACGAAAACCAAATTGGGTTTCTCATGCTCGTATTATGACAACAGCATCGGAAAAGACGTGAAACAAAGCTTCGTGTGGAACGGAAAAGAATTCGTCAGTGATAAATAGAGGCGTATTTTCACTCGATTTCATACAGTCATTTACCGCCCTTTTAGTGGGGCGGTTTTCCTTTGGTCGAAAAATCAACATTAAAATTAAACATAGCCAAAAAGTTAAAAAGAAGCCCTTTTTGCATTTTTTTTAATGGGTATTTCATACTTCACTCTTGGAAAAAGGGCTTTGGGTTGGACACGAAGCATGTTCCTACTATTCCTATTAATCCAACTTGACACATTGGATTAATGAGTTTAATATATATTTTCAGAATGCTGACTCGACAACGGGAAGCTCATTGATCCATTTTTTCTTCCCAAAACAACGAAAGATATGGCAACAACTAAAGAGGTGGAAAATTGATGAAGAAAAGTGACAAAACGTTGCATTTGGGAGCGTTTTTGTATGCGGTAGGCCATCATGCCGGAGGATGGCGGTACCCTGACAACGAAATTAGCAGTCTGCTGGATTTGGAGTATTACAAAAAAGTGGCCGGGATCGCCGAGAAAGGAAAATTTGATCTTATTTTTTTTGCGGACAGATTGGCCATTCCTGACCGTTTCGGCAATAATTTCAATAATTCGATCCGTTATTTTGCCTCTTTCCGGCTCGATCCTGTTGCGCTGATCACTGCGCTTTCTGCGGTTACCAGCCGCATCGGCCTCGTCGCCACGGCATCGACCAGCTATAACGAGCCGTTTGCCGTCGCCAGAGCTTATGCCACGATTGATCATTTAAGCAAAGGAAGAGCGGCATGGAATGTTGTGACCTCCACCAATGACGGTGAAGCGAGGAATTTCGGAAGAGATGCTCATTTTGACCATGCCACCCGGTACGAACGCGCCCAGGAATTTATCGAAGTCGTGACCAAGCTGTGGGACAGCTGGGAAGACGGCGCTTTGGTGATCAACAGGGAAGAGGGCGTCTATGGTAATCCGGAGAAAGTGCGTTATGTGAATCATAAAGGGGAATTTTTCCAGGTAAAAGGTCCGTTGAATGTGCCTCGCGCTCCGCAAGGCCGTCCGGTTTTGGTGCAGGCCGGTTCTTCCGAACGCGGCAGGGATTTTGCCGCCCGCTGGGCCGAAGTTATCTTTACGGCGCAGCCTGCGCTGGAAGGAGCGCGCGAATTTTATAAAGACATTAACGGGAGGCTGGCCAAATTCAACCGGGAGCCGGGATCGGTTAAAATCATGCCGGGCGTTATGCCGATCATAGGTGAAACCGAGGCGGAAGCGAAAAGAAAAGAAGAGCTGCTGAGAGAATTGGTTCATCCGCTTGCCGGGCTTTCCCTGCTTTCCGACAGTATGAATCAGGACTTGTCGCAATTTGATTTGGACAAGCCGCTTCCGGAACTGGATACGATGCGGGGTAACCAAAGCCGCCAGAAAATTGTTGCGCAGCTGGCAAAAGAAGAAGGGCTGACGCTGGCGCAGCTGGGTAAACGCTTCGGAGCAAGCCGCTCACACCGTGTGCTCGTCGGAACGCCTGCACAAATCGCCGACAACTTTGAAGAATGGTTGGAAAAAGAAGCGTGCGACGGGTTTAACATCATGTGCCCCTATTTGCCGGGCGGTTTAAACGAGTTTGTTGAATTGGTCGTGCCGGAACTGCAAAGAAGAGGTATCTTCCGTAAGGAGTATACCGGCGTCACCCTGCGGGATCACTTCGGCCTTGAGCGCCCCGATCCGGCCGTTTAGTATTTGACTGCCTGGGATGCAGCGGATGACCTACAGCATGCAGCCCTTTTCAACGGCATTCCATTTATCCCTCCGCTCATCGGGCTGTCCGCTGTATCGGAGGTTTTTGGACTGCTCGGTAATCACAGCATACGGACGATGGAAAAACCCCAAAATACTCACTTTTCGACGGAAGGAGTTTCTATACTATGAAGACAAAGTGGTTAAAATGGTCATTCATTTTTGTAATCATTGCGCTGTTTACGGCGGCTTGCGCCGGCGGCGGTAATAACACAAGTGATGCGGGAAGCAGTAATACAACTCAGGGGGGAGCCGCAGGCGCCGGTGAAAAAGCGGATAAATGGCCGGAAAAGCCGATTTCGATTATCGTCTGGTCCAAAGCCGGTTCCGGCGTGGATGTGATGGGGCGTCAGGCCGCCAAATTCCTGGGAAATCAACTGGGAAAATCGGTTGTCGTCGAGAATATCACGGGCGGCGACGGAGCTTCCGCCATGCAGACCATCCTTTCCAAACCGGCTGACGGATATACGATCGGCGTCAACACGCGGAGCCAAATGATCAGTTTGAACACCGACTTGAAAAACGATTTTAACCTGAATGACTTCCACTTCATTTCCATAAACCAAGGGGATCCTTACGCCTTGGTCGTCCGTCCGGGTACCGGTCTCGATACGTTTGAAAATTTCGTCCAATCCGCTAAAAACAGCGAAAAATTCGCCATTGGCGGATTCGGCGCCAACTCGGCCCACCAGATTTTTGCCTCGGATCTGGCGAAAGCCGCAGGCTACTCCTTTGAATGGATACCTTATGCCGGAGGTTCTGAAGCGGTGACACAGCTTCTCGGCGGACATATCCAGGCAGCGCTTACGAATGTCGGCCAAGTACTCGAATATGTAAAAGCCGGCCAATTGAAGATTATCGCTGTTTCTAGCGCTGAAAAGATGGATGAAATTCCGGACACGCCTACGTTCACCGAATTAGGATTTCCCGAACTGGAATCGTCTCATTGGCGCGGCTTCTATGTGAAAAAGGGCACGCCGAAAGAGATCATTGCCAAATATGATGAATTGTTCAAGGCCTTATCGCAAGATAAAGAGTGGGTGAATTACCTCGATGCCAACGGATTGACCAACGATTTTCGGCCCAGCAGCGAAAGTCATCCGTTCGTGGAAAAAGAATTTGCCGAGATCGGCAAAAAACTGGCGGGGAACTAGGCCTGTGACCGGAGGGATTTTTACATGAACCATCCCACTGGACGACTGGCTGCGTTCGTCGGGAATACCCGTTATGAAGAGCTTCCCGACGATGTGGTCAAGAAGGTAAAAGAATGTTTTCTGGATACGCTCGGCTGTATTCTGGAGGGAAGCAAGGGCGAAGAATTCCAAAAGGCTTTTACGGCCATGAACCTGCTTGGCGAAGGCAGCTCCAGGATTTTCGGAACAGATGAGCGGACTTCCCTGCAGAACAGTGTGCTGCTGCACGCCCTGATGGCTCATGCCACGGAATTTGACGATTCGCACAAGCAGTCCAAAACCCACCCCGGAGCAGTGATTATTCCTGCTGCTCTTGGGGCCGCATGGCTTCACGGAAAAATCAGCGGAAAACAGCTTATCGCTTCCATTGCGGCCGGGTATGAGGTTACCCTTCGGCTGGGGAAAGCGCTCGGGGCGGGCGAGCACAGGCTTAAGGGATGGCATGCGACAGCCACATGCGGCATCTTTGGCGCCGCAGCGGCGGCAGCCTCGATTCTGGGTCTGGATGCGGAACGGATCATGAGCGCCCTCGGTTCGGCGGGAACCCAAGCTGCCGGAATATGGGCATTCACATCGGACGGGTCGATGAGCAAACCGCTCCATGCCGGAAAAGCCGCGCAGGGAGGGCTCATTTCCGCTGTATTGGCGCAAACCGGCTTTACCGGCTCGCGCTACATTCTGGAGGCGGAGGACGGCGGATTTTTCAAAGCTTTTGCTCCTTACAAAACGTCAGATTGGCAGCAAGAACTTCTGCACGGTTTGGAATCTCCCGATGCTTATGAAATCCTGAACGTTGCCTACAAGCCGTACCCATGCTGCCGCACGACACATGGAGCGATTGAAGCCGCGCTTCATATTCAACAGAAACAGAATGTCCCTGTTGAGCAAATCAAGCGCGTTGTGATACGCACGTATGACGTTGCCGTCAAACAATGCGGTTTTTCCGAACCGCTCAATCCGCGGCTGGCTGCTTTCAGCTTCGCTTATGTTGTTGCAGTCGCTTTACGGTCGAAACGGCCGATTGTATCCGCTGATTTTTCCGAACAAGTGTTTCGCGACACGGAAATACTGGAGCTGCACCGCAAGGTGACCGTTGAACGGTCTGAAGAAATGGACGCGCTGTTTCCAAAATTGTGGCCTTGCGAGGTAGAGGTGGAAACCGCAGCGGGCGAAATCTACAAGCATCGCGTCGATATTGCCAAAGGAGATCCGCTGTCTCCGCTCAGTGATGTTGAGCGGGTCGGCAAATTCAGAGGCTGCGCGGACGGCGTTCTGCCGCCATCGCAAATTGACGGCATCGTCGCTGCGGTTAACCATTTGGAGGACATTGAGGATCTTCGGCCGATCACGGAATTATTGATTTCTGCCAAAAAGATTACCTGATCAACTACTAATAGACTAAACTGCTAAGGCGAAAGGGTACTGCGATGAGAAAGATGCAAAAGGGCCTTATATCTGTCTTGGAAACCGGACTGATTGGCGCCATTGGCGCGGTATTGTTTTCTTTGCTGCATATGCCTCTGCCTTGGATGCTCGGTGCACTTACGTCTGTGATGGTTTCGCGGCTTGGAATTCGCCGGACTTTGGCCTGGCCTTCATCCTTTCGCCACATTGCGCTCGCCATACTCGGTTTTATGCTGGGATCTTCATTTTACAGTGTAAATTTGCGCCAAATGGCGGCCCAACTCCCTTATATGGCCGCTTCAACGGTATTCATCTTATCGGTTGCTTTTGTGACAGGCTATTTGCTCTACCGCAAGTTGAATTTAAGCCCGATGAACGCGGTATTTGGCTGCATGCCCGGCGGATTGAACCATATTATCGCCCTCAGCGGCGAATCCAAGCAAATCGACCTGACCACTGTTGTGCTGATGCAGACGATCCGTGTTCTTACCGTAACGTTTATTGTGCCGTTTATTGCGCTGCATACGTTGACCGGCTCAGGCGGATCCGGAAACCATTACAGTTTTCCCGGTGAGGGATCGGCTTCTCTTTTTTCGTTTTTATTATTTGCCGTGGTGGCGGCCGCAGGTTTCTTTGTCGGCAAGAGGATCAGGCTCCCGGGAAGCTCATTGACCGGGCCCTTGCTCGCCACCTCCATTGTTGTGCTGTGCGGCGCCACGCCTCCCCGGGTGCCGGATACGGCGGTGCTGCTTACCCAGCTCAGCATCGGCATCCACCTTGGGCTGCAGATGAAGCCGGACTTTCTAAAAGACATGCGCCGGCTGGGCATATATACGGCGGCCAGTAATGTGATCGTCGTTTTATGCTGTTTGGGCTGCGCTTTGCTGCTGTGGTGGGTCACTCCCATCGATCTGACGACAGCCTTTCTAAGCACATCTCCCGGGGGAATCGCGGAAATGGGAGTCACCGCGGCTGTCGCGCGAGCCGATTTGTCAGTCGTCAGCGCATATCAGCTGTTTCGCTTGTTCTTTATCTTTTTTGTGGTGATTCCCGCGGTGCAGTGGTATTTCACCCGTCAGGATCAAAAAAAGGGCATGACAGCGAATAAGGTCAGAGGCACTGACCCCCAATAACAAAATAAATGTCAATTTAAGCAGCCAGTCGTCGAAATGGAATCGGTGACTGGCTGCTTCGTTTTGAATGCGAAATGTGGCTTTTTAATTACATATATGCATTAAAACATTGCAAAAGATCAATTTTACACATCAATTATTCGGGTGTATTCTAAATAGAAAAAATGAATCTGGAAGGATATGAACTCAAGTGGGGATGACATCAAAGATGCAAGCCGATGTTGGTTTAGAACATCGTGCGGGGATATTGGACACGAGGAGCCGGGAATACCTGAAGCGCGGAAGCAAGGAGTATCAGCAGGGCAGTCTGGCTTTATTCGCTGCGGGGGTGGCCACTTATGCGGTGTTGTACTGTGTTCAACCGTTGTTTCCGGTTTACTCCAGGGAATTCGGTTTATCGCCGGCGGCTGTCAGCTTGTCTTTATCCGTCAGTACGGTGCTGCTTGCCGTCTCGCTGCCGTTGGCAGGCTTTTTGTCCGATCGTATCGGGAGAAAATCACTTATGGCGGCTTCACTCTTTGTGTCTTCGATTTGCTGCTTGTGCACGGCTTTCGTGCCCAATTTTACAAGCCTGCTTATCGTCCGCGCGATTCAGGGGATTGCCCTTGCCGGTCTTCCTGCCGTGGCGATGACTTATCTGGCCGAGGAAATGGAGGCCAAAAGCCTCGGGTTCGCTATGGGATTATATATCAGCGGGAATACGATAGGCGGACTGTTCGGGCGGGTCGCAGTCAGCATGGTAACCGATGTATATACATGGAGAATGGGCATAGGTGTGTTGGCGGTCATCAGTCTGTTGGCGAGTCTGTATTTTTGGCGCAACCTGCCGCCTTCCCGGCACTTTAAACCGCAGCGGACAGAACCCAAAGCCAACCTCCGTCTTTTTGCCGTACAGTTCCGCGACCCCGCACTAATCCTTCTTTTTGTGTTAGGCGCGATTTTGATGGGGAGCTTTGTCACGCTGTACAATTACTTGGGGTTCCGGCTGCTCGAACCGCCTTTTCGTCTGTCGCAAACGCTGGTCGGATGGATCTTCCTTCTATACCTGGTGGGAACATTCAGTTCTTCGTGGATGGGAAGAGCCAGCGACCGCATTGGGCTGCGCATTGTTTTGTGGATTAATGTCCTATTGATGCTGACGGGAATCCTGCTGACACTCTCGGCGCATTTGGCTGTGCTGATCATCGGCGTGGCCGTGTTCACCTTCGGATTTTTTGGCGCGCACTCCACAGCCAGCTCCTGGGTCGGAAGCAGGGCTTCCATAGGAAAAGCGCAGGCCTCTTCTTTGTACCTGCTGTTTTATTATGTAGGGTCGAGTCTGGGCGGATCCATCGGCGGTTTGTTCTGGAGCCGGTTTGAATGGGCGGGGATTGTCGGCATGATTACCGTTATGATTGGCTGCGCCATGCTGGTTTCCTTTGTATTAACCGCTGTTTTGCCCGAGAAATCTAATCTGCATTCTCAAAGTAATGCATGACAAATTGCAGAAACCGTTGGGCCGGGGGAGACAGATACCGCTCCTTCATCCAGGCTGCGCCGATGATCCGGTAGCATTCGGGCGAGCTTACGCTTAACTTGACCAGTTTCCGGTCGGTCAATCCTTTCACATCAGGAATAAGGGCTACACCCAGTCCGGCGGCAACCAGGCCCGCCACGGTGGGAACCTCTTCTCCCTCAAAAGCGATTTTGGGGGCGAAGCCGGCTTCCATGCACAGACGGTCAATGACGTTCCGGAGTCCGTAGCCTTTCTTAAAGGAAACCATTGGCTCGTCGGCAATTTCTTCCAATGAAACGGCTCCGCGGTTTGCCAGCGGGTGATGGGCGGGGACGAAAATAAACAGCTCCTCGCTCCATAATTTTTTCCATTCCACCGAAGGATTGGCTTCATCCGGAGAAGAAAGCAGACAAAGGTCGATCGAGCCTTGAATGAGCTGCTGTAGCAAGGAAGCGGTATTGCTTTGATTCAGCTGAAAGCGAATATTCGGGTAGCTGGCGCGAAACGTAACGATGAGGTCGGGAATGAGATGGGATCCGAGCGTATGGAGAAATCCCAGCATGACTTCCCCGGCTTCTTCATCCAGCATGTTCCGAATTTCATGCTTTCCTTCCTCGTATTCTTTCATGATGCGGTGAACCCGCCTTAAAAACAGCTCTCCGTAGCGGTTCAGCTTGATGGAACGGCCCACCCGGTCAAACAGCGGAACGCCCAGTTCTTCCTCCATCCGGGAGATGGAGCGGCTGAGTGCGGATTGCGAGACGGACAGGAATTGGGCTGCGCGCGTCATATGCTCCATTCGGGCTACGGTTTGAAAATATTCAAGCTGCTGCCACTCCAATCGGATCACCTGGCCTTGATCGTTTATTCCCCATGATTATATCACAGCGCGCAGAAAAGAATGTATCCGTCCTTCTTGGGATTTGTGCTGCTGCCGCCGGGTTTGGACGAAGGCGGCAAAACAGCTCCAAAAATAGTATCCCCGATGGAACACTTCCGCTAAGCTTTAGAGTTAGAAAACAATATCGTATCGGTAATTCATTGGCGATTGTTTATGCAGGACGAATTGTTCCAAGGAAGGGGATACCTGTACTGATAAAAGCGACGAATATGGTTCGGCAGACGTTTGTCAACATATACTGCAATTTCTTAAGTCGTGATCAAAAGGGGGACTTATATTTCGTTCGAGCGGATTCCATGGTTCCTAACAACATATTACAATACGTACATTTCTTTCCTCGAAGAACACATAGATCATCTTGGCCGGCGGGTTGTCTATCATGCTTCCGCATATCATGAGGAAATTTCAGGATTCATGTATGGTAATGAAAATATAGTTAAAAACCTCAACTCGTTATATAATGAGATGTATTCATTCCTCGCGGCCGGCGAAGAAAGTATCTTAAGAGGTGAAGCAATGAGAGCGTATTTGGACCTGCTAAGTGATATACTGGAACAAGGTGTCCGTAAGGATGATCGAACCGGCACAGGCACCATTTCCGTTTTTGGAAGACAAATGAGAATCAATTTAGCTGAAGGATTTCCGCTGCTGACAACCAAAAAACTGCATATTAAATCCATCGTTCATGAACTCCTGTGGTTCTTAAGCGGCAGTACGAATGTCAATTATCTGCGTGAGAATGGCGTCACGATCTGGGATGAATGGGCCGATGAGGAGGGCAATCTTGGTCGTGTCTACGGTGCGCAGTGGCGTACATGGCCGGCGCCGGGAGGGCAGACGATTGATCAAATTACCAAAGTGATTGAACAGATTCGGCATAATCCGGATTCCAGAAGACATCTGGTGAGTGCATGGAATGTGGCAGAAATCGATCAGATGGCTTTGCCGCCGTGTCATTATGCATTTCAATTTTATGTTGCCGATGGCAAACTGTCGTGCATGTTTCAGATGAGATCCGTGGATACCTTCCTGGGACTGCCGTTTAATCTGGCGTCTTATGCTCTGTTAACCCACATGGTGGCTCAGCAATGCGATCTGGAAGTCGGCGATTTGGTGTGGACAGGCGGCGACGTTCATATTTACCTGAATCACCTGGAACAAGTAAAGCTCCAATTAACCAGGGAGCCGCGTCCGCTGCCGAAGCTGAACATTCTGCGCAAGCCGGAGTCCATTTTTGATTACCGATTTGAAGACTTTGAGTTTATCGACTATCACCCGCATCCCGGGATTAAAGCGCCCATAGCGGTCTAATCGCGTGATCAGCCCCGATTTGTCGGGATTTGTGGTGTGGTATCAGGAGGAAGGTTCGAATGACGATATCGTTAATATTTGCGATGGATGAAGCCCGCGGAATCGGCATAGACAATAAACTGCCATGGAGGCTGCCGGCGGATCTGGCGTTCTTCAAGAAAACGACCTTGGGGCATACGATACTGATGGGCCGCAAAACGTATGATTCGATCGGCAAGCCTTTACCGGGACGCCGTAACGTGATTCTGACGAGGGACCCTGAATTTAAGGCTGAGGGCTGTGAAATCGTGCATTCGGCGAAGGAAGCCGTTAAACCTTATGGCCGCGGAGGGGACAAGGCGTCCGAAGAGCTTTTTGTCATCGGAGGCGCGGAGCTGTTCGGCCTGCTGCTGCCGCATGCGGACCGGATGTATATTACCGAAATTGCCCATCGCTTTGAAGCGGACACGTTTTTTCCCGAGATTGACCGTACGCAGTGGCGGGGCGTGTCGCGGGAAAAAGGCATACGGGATGAGAAAAACCCGTATGATTATGAATTTGTCCTCTATGAACGGGTTAGCGGACAAGCAGATACGGAACTCCAACAAGTGGAATGAAGCGGGCCGTTTATGCGCATCTTAAAGGGTGAATCATGTGCACATCCAGTTTACCCGAGAGGAAGATGCCGAACATGACACAGGTCAACCAACATCAAATGCCGATCCGCCACGTCATCGACAATGCGGAGAAAGCCATGCAGAATGCCAAAGACGCAGAGATGGCTGTGCGCCACGCCCAACTGCAATCCGATCCGCATAAGCTGTCCTTCGCCATTGGAGAGATGAAAGCGGCTCAGCATCTTTTGGAGCAAGCGCAAAGCCAGATCGATGCGCAGGATCATGGACACCATCATCAGGAGCTCGCGCAGGTTCAGCATCAGTTGGAGCAAGCGCTGCAAAGCCTGGACGAGGTCGCTTCGAACACGGAGCAGCCAAGACAGATACGCTGAAGAGGTTGGGGAAGAAAAAGGGCGGGACGTCTCTTTCGGATGCCTATCCTTGGGATTGTATTTCCCGTTTCCGAAATAAACAGGAAGTTTGGGAGAGAAGGATGTTATGAATGTGTTGCTAAACCCATCCCGTTCCGCATTTCGGAACGGGATGTTTCGTGTGTTTATCGGCGGCAGCACGCTGTATCGCACCGGAGACTGGATGGATTTTGTCGCGATCAACTGGATTGCGCTGCAGGCCGGCGGGTCGGGGACTTTCCTCGGACTGGTCAATCTTTGCAGGCTGCTGCCGATTTTTCTTGTCAGCCTGCCGGCAGGAACGCTGGCGGACCGGTACGACAGGCGGATGCTGCTGATCTATGCCCAAGCCGGCAGTCTTGTTCTGACCTTGGGGCTTAGCCTGTGGATGGCGATGGACGGACCGCTCTGGTTGTTTTTGGCCCTGATTGCGGCGCGCTCTGTGTTTTCAGCGATGGAGACGCCGGTGACGCATGCCCTGCTGCCCAATCTGGTGCGGGAACAGGAGCGGGGGAGCGCGATCGCCTGGAACAGCGCGGTGCTGAATTTGTCGCGCATCATCGGTCCGGCGGTCGCTGGCGTGATGCTGACGACGATGGCGCCGTCGATCATTCTCTGGATCAATGCCGCGAGCACGCTGGCCATGATCCTTGTCGTGACGGCGGTGAAGCCGCTCCCTTCTGCGGAGGAGCCGGGCAGGGCCGCCATCGTGCAGGATTCAGGCCAGCATGGCGCCCGTGAAGCATGGCGCTATATCCGCTCGGAGCCGGCAGTGCAATCGCTCCTGCTGCTCGCGGTTGCGCCGATGGTTTTCGGCTTCCCTTATACATCCATGCTGCCGCTCTTCACGCAGGAGCTGCTCGGCTTCGGTACGGACAAGCTGGGCCAGCTGCTGTCCGTATCCGGAGCAGGGTCGCTTCTCTGCTCGCTTTGGCTCTCGCTCGGCCGTAAAGCCCGCTGGCCCGGCCGCTGGCTGGTCTTGTCCCTGCTTGGCTTCGGCGTCTCGCTCTGCGGATTCATGGCGGCTCCCGCCTTCGGGTGGGCGGCCGCGGCCATGTTTGCGGCAGGCTTGTTCGGACAAGCCTACCGCACGATGAGCCGCATCGCCATGCAGCAGCAGGTGCCTGACCGGCTGCGCGGGCGCATCATGAGCATCGCGCTCATGGACCGCGGCTTCATCCCGCTGGGCGCACTGTTGATCGGCTTGGTCGCCGATATGGCCGGAGTCCTGACCGCAGGCCTTCTGATGGGAACCGGCTGCGTCGCGATCACCGTGGGCGTGCTGGCTTGGCGCCGTGAGCTTTGGCGGATGTAGCGGCCGATAAATAAAAAGGCGGACACGCCGCCGTGTCCGCCCAATCTGTGGAACCTGTCGTTTTACAGCTTGTTCATCAATACTGCTGCACGTGCTGATAAAGCACAATCAGCGCGAACGTGAGCAGTACGCTGACCAGGGCATACTTCCATTGCTTTAACGAGGAGTTCGCGATGTTTTGTTTGTTGTCCCGTACTGATCTGGTTCGATTGAAATTCATAATTGCCCCCCCTCCGAATGCTCATGATTATGAATTTGGATCCTTCATCTGTCGGAGTTCCTTCAGTGAATAAAATGTGCCCCTCCAATAAATGCCGCCCTGCCGCAGCGTCAGCCATACCGAACGGCTCACGACATAACAAAGCAAACTGACGGTGACGGGAAGCGCAAGCACCTCGATCCCGCCTCCGCCTACGATCGACCGGATCAGCAAAAAGTACACGGTGAGCATCAGAAAGACGGATAAAGCAAACGCTGCAGCTGCCCAGCCGGATGCCAACACGATACCTGCAATCGGAAATAAAAACAACGCCAGCTGCCCGATGACCCCAAGCACTGCGAAGCTGATCCGATAGCCGAAGCCGGAAAATATATTTTTCTCCAGCCCGCGAACAGCCTCGCTCAAGCCGGGGTACCACTCCACCGAGATGTGGTGAACGCCGGAGGCAAGCCTTTGGCGCAGTCGGGCCCGTTTCACCTGCCGCCCGAGCTGGAGGTCGTCGTCCGGCCGCATCGCGATCGCCTCGTGCGTACCGATTCTTTCATATGCCCTTCTTGTAATCAGGTTGAAGGCGCCGACGCCCATACCGTGCCTGTGCTGTAAATCATCGTTCACCCGCCACGGACGAATAAATAAAGACAAGGCAAAAAAGAAATAGTGTACAAACGCCTTGAGCCAAAACCCGCGTGCGATCATCCGCGGAGCGAGCGTTAAGTGATCCGCATGCTGCTCCTGCATATAACGCACCGCATCCGCAACGGTATGCGGATCGAACTGCACGTCCGCATCGGTAAACAGCAGGTACTTGCCCCGGGCCTGCAAATAGCCCTGGTATAAAGCGTGATTTTTGCCCAGCCATCCGGACGGCAGCGAGGTGATATGGATGACCCGCAGCGGGACGGTGATGCCTTCCCGGCTTTCGGACCAGCGGCGAAGCTCGTCCAACCGGCGGCCGGTTGCATCCCGGGAGCGATCGTTGACGGCGATGATTTCAAGCTTCGGATACGTTTGGCCGAGCAGATGCCTGACCGTATCCGCGATAGAGGCTTCCTCCTCTTTGGCAGCGATAATGACGGAAACCAGCGGTGTATCCGGCACGGAAGGCCGGGAGCCCATCAGCCCGGGAGCAGCCGAGATTTTCCTGTTTTCACGCCCGTTCGATTTCTCTATGTTAAACCCGGCATCCCCAGCGGAACGGGGAAGGCTGAACATCCATTTTCGGGATCGAACCGTATCCCACAGCATGAACAACCAGTAACCCAGCGCAACCAGCGCCCAGACTTCCATGATCCGCATCGACCAACACCTGCGCTTTCTGCCGAATCTGGATCAAAACACAACAGTTATTTCAAATTATACCACGTGCTTCAGACGGACAACAAATCTTCTGATCTTGAAACGGATTCTTGAACGGACGATAGCCATACGGTATGCTACAAGTGTATCGAATCATCAGCTTGGCGCTTATCTCAACGATCATGATGCAGACGGAAGGGGAAAAAGGATGACTAGTGATCAGGCCGGGCCGATTTATCGCAAAAAACTGAAAGCGGCTGAGCTTCCTAATTTTTTGGATCGCATCCGCGGCGAGGGAGTAGGGGTACACAATTTATTGTTACTGTGTATCGGCACGGATCGCTCGACCGGAGATGCGCTTGGTCCGCTGGTCGGGACCATGCTGCAGGAAGCGGGCTATCCGCATGTGGTCGGAACGCTGGCGTCTCCGTTCGATGCGAGCAATATGCGTGAACGGCTGCGGGAAATACCTCCCGGCCTCAAAATTATCGCCATCGATGCCTGTCTGGGCCAGACGATGTCATTAGGGTGGTATCAGGTGTCCAATCGTCCGATCGAGCCGGGCAAATCGGTGGGCAAACAGCTGCCCCGTGTCGGCGATTATTCCATTGCGGCTATTGTCAATGTGGATCAAGGGCAAAAATATGCCGTATTACAAAGCACTTCATTATATAGGGTGATGACGATGGCGAGGGAAATTGTATCGGCCATTTGCAGCGTATTTCCGCTGGACCCCGAAACAGCAAGGGCAGAGAAAGAAGGCAGCGAATGAGGGATGGCGTAAGACGTCCTGGTGATGCCAAATCCGCAGCGCCTGCGGCAGCAGGCGGCGTTCATTACTCTAAGCGTGCTATGGGCTTGACGCCGCCGGCGGCCGGCCTTAAGCCGTAGCCTTCAAACCGACAATGCCGACGACGATTGCAAGAACGAATCCAAGCCGAAGCAAGTCGCGGGGCTCCCCGAGAAACAGCATGCCGAAGACTACGGTGCCCACTGCGCCGATTCCTGTCCATACCGCGTAAGCCGTTCCGATCGGCAGGGTCTTGAGAGCCATCGACAGAAAGTAAAAGCTTACGATCATGGCAGTGACGGTTATGACGCTGGGCCAAAGCCTCGTCCATCCGTTAGTTGATTTTAGTCCCATTGCCCATACGATCTCCATTAATCCGGCGATAAACAAATAAATCCATGCCATGGTCTATCCTGTCCTTTCTTTGAGTGAATAAGCTATGAAGTGGTAATGCCCTTCCAATAGATTCTCCAAACCGTATCGAGCCGATGCTCCCAATCCTCGCTTTTGTAATAAAACTGTTGAATGAACGAACCGTCAAGCAAGCAGTAATAGGAGGCGATTAAATCCTCGGGACGTTCACGCCGCAGCAGGCCGGAATCCATGCCTTCATTAAAAAGAGCCGTCAATAATCCGTTGAGCTGATCTTCTGAAGCAGAAAACCGCTCGCGCAGCGTTTCCTGCAAAGCTGCCGGCGGGAACAGCATCACTCTTTTGAGGAAGGTCATGTGCTCTTCGCTCAGCAAATACGACCGGCAAGCGTCATGGATGACTCTATACAGCTGTTCTTCTATGGTTCGCCCCTTCAGGCTCTCGATTAGAGCCGCCATTCGGGCGGTGTGTTCAGCCAGACAATCCTCGAATACGGCAAGGAATAAATCTTCTTTGCTTCTGAAATGAGCATAGAGCGACGGCGTTTTGATTCCGACTTCCTTGGCGATTTCCGACAAGGGAACGGCATCGTACCCATTCCTGGCAAAAAGACGAAGGGCGGCCGATTTGATTTTTTGCACTGACATGCTTTCTTCCCTCCTTTTCCTAACTAACGATAATTAGGCACTGCTGATTATAAATTCTTTTGCCTGAAAAAGCAAGCCGCCGCTTGAAAGCCGCTCCTTGAAAAAGTTCACATAAACGGGTTCGTCCGCATATATAATGGGTATTACTCTTTAATTCAGCTTGTTGTGCGAATAGCCCAACGCACATGGAAAGGAGCGCATGCTTATGCGTCAAATCAGACATATCAACTTGGCCGATGAGAACAGCCGCGTCTACTGCTGCTTGCGCAATAAAATCGTTAAGCTCGATGAAGAGCAAAAGAAAGGGTTTTGCGCAAGCTGCCGAATGTATGCGGGAGATGCGGGAGGACAGGGTGTGGAATGCGTCTGGGGGGACATGCGCCCCGTGAGCGATCCATACGTGGTGAATAATCCGGGAGCGGAGCTGCTCAGCAACCAAAAGAAGCAAATCGGGAATACCGATTACCTGTCCACATGCGCCGCTTTTGCCGGATAAAAACGCCTATATTGGTGTCCTTTCAAAGATGCCAGACCTTTAATGGACCTCTGTCAATAGATTGGACACATAAAAAGACAGTTCTATTTGTACCGGGCTCTTCACACCACCGGGTATTTGTCCGCATATACTGGGCATAATCTTATGATACGCCGGGAGTGTGAGACGATGGAACAAATCGATACGGAGAAGCGTGAAGGAAGAGAAAGGATTATTACCAGAAGGCTGATAAAACCGCGGCTGAACGTTCATTATCCTCAGGTGGTGGGGCTGAAGAACGGGTTGGTGCGCCGCATGATCAACAACTCGATTTTGGATGCGGTGTACGATCTCATCCGGCTGCAGGGCTACGTGCAGGACCCGACGAAGACGCTTACCGGCGATTATCATGTCAAGCTGTTCAAGAACGGGCTGCTCAGCCTCCTCTATGAAAATTACGGTTATGCGCAGCATGCGGCTCACGGCATCACGTATCAAAGCTCGCAGACGTTTAATTTGGAGGACGGCAGCGAATACCGGCTGGAGGATTTGTTTAAGCCCGGAAGCAATTACGTCGACCGTTTGTCTGATATCATCAGGCGCGAGTTTAAGTCCCGTGATATCCCGATGCTTACGGAGTTTAAGGCCATAGACAGGAACCAGTCCTTTTATTTAACCGATCAAGCGGTCGGCATTTACTTTCAGCTGTATGAATATACGCCTTACGTGTACGGTTTTCCGACGTTTGAAATCCCCTTTCGGGATCTCATGGACATTATCGATCCGAACGGACCGATCGGCAGATTATTAAATGCGCAAACGGAACCGGCCCCTGCATAGGGAGCCGGGTTTTGTTGTTTTTGCGGGCAGCCGACTCGCGGCAAGTTTATCGATGTTTTGAAAAATATGGTCATTTGAATAGAAATTTACTGTTTGTGGAAAAGTAAACATACAAATCAAATTTAACTAAAAAGAAGGAGATCTAAGGTGCTTACTTTTTTACTTATAGCCGCGCTTATCGTTTGTGTAGTGGCCCTCATCTGGTCATTGATAGCCATACGCAATCAACAACATAAAGAATTAGACAAAGGCATGAATGAAACGACGATCAAACATCCGATTCTGGCAAACCCGATATTAATTGCGAATATATTATTTCCAATCATACTTGCATTGGGAGCAATATTAGTCATGTATTTAACTCGGTAAATGGAGGATAGGTATGGACAAAAACAAGTATTATGTATCGGTGCAGGCGGGGACAATCATGGCCAACCAAGGCGATGCTGCTTACGAATTCGAAATAGAAGCCACACCGGAGGAAATTGTCAAACTTCAAGAACTGTTCGAGGATCAATATTACATAGAAAATGACAATTTTCTTCGGACCCATGCGGCCGGTGTTCCTTATCATTACGATGCATCGAATGATGCGTATGACATGGGCTTGCACGATATTTATTCATTGATCTATGAATTAGGTACCCCGGAAACCAAGAAGCATATCGAAAGCATGCAAATATTATAATGAAAACAGCCGAATATAGAATGGAAAAGCACCGGTGAGAAGCTTCTTCCATTTACACGCGCAGGCCCTAGACGATAAACTGTAGAGGGCTTTTTGTGGTTTATCTGCTAAAGGTTGAGTTTATAATGGCGTCCCATTACTATAAATATAACGAGGGCAGCTGTACATAAAAAAGAGATAACGGGGAGGCCGTGATGAAAAACACAGCGATAGTAGCCGGAGCGACGGGATTGGTCGGCCGCGAGCTGGTCAGACTTCTTTTGTCGGACCTTGAGTATGACAAGGTCATCGCTTTGGTCAGACGTCCGATCGAGCTGAATCATGAAAAGCTGATCCAGCGAATGACCGATTGGGAAGAGGGACCGCTTGAGCAGGCTATAAAGGATGATCTGAACGGTTCTCATGTATTTTGCGCTTTGGGCACAACCATACGGAAGGCCAAAACCAAAGAGCAATTCCGTAAAGTAGATTTCGATTATCCTGTACGGCTTGGACGACTGGCCAAAAAGTACGGTGCTTCGTCGTTTTTGATCGTCTCCGCCATGGGAGCCTCCAAGGATTCCCTGTTCTTCTACAGCCAGGTGAAGGGAGAAGTGGAAGAAAGCCTTAAGGACCTGGATTTACCTTCATTACATATCTTCAGACCCTCGCTTTTGCTGGGGCAGCGGGATGAGTTTCGATTCGGTGAAAAAATGGCGGAGATCCTCGGCGGCTTGTTTTCATTCCTAATGATCGGAGGCTTGCGACAATATAAACCTATTACCGGGACCGCGGTGGCACAAGGAATGATACAAGCGGCTAAGAAGGGAAGTAAAGGAATGCGAATCTATCGTTCCGATCAAATTAAAATCTTGTAATGTTAGAATCAACACAGGGATCGGCCGCGGCAGGTCCCTGGTTGGATTCCGGGATCACTTGAAACAGGCGGATACTATTTTCTATAATAAGTAGGATAGATTTCCAATTTATATAAAGGAGTTTTCAATGGAACGGTTAATCCTTGAATTCATTCATTTCCTGAAGAGGCTGTCTTATTCCGGTCTCGTTATCGCCCTTACCTTTGAATTTGTGCCGGCTGAGCTCGTGCTTCCTTTAGCAGGCTACTGGGTCTTTCAAGGGGACTTTCAATTGCTTCCGACGATCCTGGCCGGAACGATTGGCGGAACCACCGGACCTCTCACCTTATATCTGCTGGGGAGATATGGCGGCAGGCCGTTTATTGAAAAATATGGAAAGTATTTCTTTATCCGTTCCCGGCAGCTGCAGGCCTCGGATCGTTTTTTTGAAAAGTATGGCGGCGGAGTGGCTTTCTTCGGACGATTTTTGCCGGGGGTACGAACGTTCATTTCAATCCCCTGCGGTATAGCCAAAATGAATGTGCTTAAATTTTCGGCGTATACCTTTTTGGCCATGCTCCCGATTACTTCCCTGTATGTGTACCTGGGATACAAGCTGGGCCCGCAGTGGGAGCACGTAGCTCCATTGGCCAAGCAGTACTTGACGCCCATTGCCCTTGCGGTCTTGGCGGGAATACTTATTTACGCTGTGATCAAACGTAAGCTCAGGCTGGTTTAAAAATAACTGTTCTCCTTGTATGAAACATATCGTTCCCCTCATTCGCCGGCGGTCTGCGTGATTTGCTTGCCATAAGCAAAGCAGACCGCTTTTCTGGCATTGGCAAAATTTTTTTATATTGACGATCTATTTTCGTAAATGTATAATGATTCCATAGCACATGTTGTAAGCGCATCCAAACTAATATTCTAGAATTTCATTACTTTTTTGAAAGGGGTGGTAATAAAGTGTTTCCTTCATCATAGAGAACCTTATCATTTAAAATTCGCAGGTCAGATCAGCAGTTTGTTGGTTCCTTAACCAACGTGGCTTCTTTGGTGGGCGCACTGAAACAGCATTATCAAGAGAAGGGAGCGATTAATCAAATGGCGATTCAAAAAAATGTAGGCGAAGATGTTTGTTTATCGGACGGGACAAAGATAAGAGAATTGCTGGATCTGGAGGAAGGGTATATTTCATCACGAGTGATCGGTGATCCTGAAATTCATCAGATGGAAATCGAAAGGATTTTTTCTAAAGTATGGGTTCCGATTGCTCATGAATCTGAGATACCGAATAAAGGCGACTATGTATTAAGGTATATTGGGAACGAAGAGGTGATTGTCTCACGTTCGGAGGGCGGTGTTATCAACGTCGTACTGAACGCATGTACTCACAGAGGATCACCTGTATGCCGTTCAGAAATGGGGAACTCTTCCCATTTTAGATGTCCATACCATGGCTTTACTTTTAAACAGAATGGAGATCTCATCGGAGTTCCTGCACATAAGGAGGCCTTCGGTGATGCCTTTGATAAAACCCAATACAGTCTGGTAAAGGCGAGAGCTGCCACATATGCAGGGCTTATCTTTGGCACCTTTAATGATTCGGCTCCTCCGTTAGAGGAGCAGCTAGGAAGCATGAAATGGTACCTGGATATGATGTTAAGCCATACCCATGGGGGAATGGAAGTCATCGGAGTACCGCAGCGTTGGACCGTAAAATCGAACTGGAAGCTGGGAGCCGACAACTTTGTTGGGGATGCTTACCATACCTTCATGACCCATCAATCGGCTGTCCAATTAAAAATTGTTCCGAGTGGGGATCCGAAGTTCGCGTTTTACGGGGTTCATGTATCTTGTGAGAATGGAAATGGTCTTGGACTGATTGGTGCACCGCCCGAATATGAACTTCCGCCTTTTTACGGTGTTCCCCAAAATATCGTCGAACAGATTGAACAGAAATTAACACCCGAACATCAAAAAGCGTTTAGCCGGCTTGCTTATATCCATGGGAACATTTACCCGAACATGTCGTTTGGATATTTCTCTTGGGCAACAGAAGCAGGAAAGAATCCAGGTTCATATTTGACATTAAGACAGTGGGTGCCGAAAGGACCGCATGAGATGGAGGTCTTTTCATGGGTCCTTGTCGAAAAAGAAGCGCCGGATTGGTGGAAAGAGCTTGCAAGAGAGACGTATGTCCGAACATTTGGTTCGAGTGGCATGCTGGAACAAGATGACACAGAAATGTGGAAAAACATTACTCGGGCTACGAAAGGATATATTGCCTCATCGAAATTAAAATTTATTTATCGTATGGGGATTGATCGCAAACCCGAACAAGGGGATTGGCCGGGTCCTGGAACGGTTTATCAGGGAGATTACAGCGAGGCGAACCAATTAAACATTTGGCGCCAATGGCATAAATTATTAACCGAGAACAATGAATAAGCACAGCCAAAACATGCAGAGGAGGAGAGTACATGCTTTCGACAAGCATCAAAATTGGAAATCCTGTTTATTTTGAAATCCTGGAATTTATGCAAGCTGAAGCAGAGGTACTGGATAGTGGGGATTTTAGAAAATGGTTAGACATGCTGGATCAAGAGATCAAGTACGTAATGCCTGTAAGGACGACTCGCGAGCGAATACACGGGGAAGGATTTATAGGAAATATGAATCACTTTGAGGAAAACTATGCTTCCTTAAAAAAACGGGTTGAGCGAGTTGAGACGGAATTTGCTTGGGCAGAAGATCCGCCTTCTCGTACAAGAAGGTTTATCACTAATGTACGGATCGAGCAGTCGGCTGAAGATGAATTTAAGGTAAAAAGCTACCTTCTTCTAACCCGTAGTCGTGGCAATGAATCGGATTACAATCTTATTACCTGCGTTCGTAACGATACCCTGACGCGGACAGGGCAGGAATGTAAATTAAAAACAAGAGAAATATTGATCGATCAGACGACACTGGGTATGGACAATTTAGGGGTCTTTTTCTAAGGATTCATTGTTCAGCAGGGTTTCTGAAATTAAAATTAAATAACCTACCGGGAGGAATCCGAAGTTGACAAAGCGCTTAGCAAACAAAGTTGCGTTTATTACTGGGGCAGCAGGAGGCATGGGGAGAGCAGCTGCCGTTGTTTTTGCCCGTGAAGGAGCGAAAGTGGCAGTCATCGATTTGGATGCAAAAGAAATCGAAAAAACCGCCAGTCTAGTGACTGAAGCAGGCGGCGAAGCCATCGCAATTCAATGCGACGTTTCCGATGAAGAGCAAGTGAAGCAAGCGATTCAAAAAACGATCGATACTTTTGGGAAGCTAACTACGGTTTATAATAATGCAGGGATTGCTCATAAGAACTTTATGATTGCTGTAGAAGAAATAAGTGCGGAAGAATGGGATAAAATCCAGAATATAAACACAAAAGGTATGTTCCTTGTGGTGAAGCATAGTATTCCTGAACTTTTACGAGCCAACGGTGGAACGATTATCAATAAAGCATCGACTGCTGCCTTAATCAACAGCCCAGGCGGTCCTTCCTATTCCGCTTCAAAGGGGGCCATTATCTCGTTTACTCGTCAAGTCGCTGCATCGTATGCGAAAAAAGGAATCCGTGTCAATGCCATTGCTCCAGGGTATGTGATTACGCCGATGACAAAGGCCATGGAAGAAGTGTTACCTGAGTTAGATAAAGTGGCTTCCGAAGCAACGCCCCTTGGTCGAGGAGCGCAGCCGGAAGAGATTGCGAATATTGCTCTCTTTTTGGCGTCTGACGAATCATCGTTTGTCACAGGCTCGGTGATTGTCGCCGACGGAGGATTGACGATCGTTTAGAACTCAGTTATGAAGGGGAGTGTTTCTATGTGGCTGGTTCAATTAGGCATAAAAAAACCAATGGATCAAATCAATCCAAAATGGTTTGAAGAACATGAAAACCGCAATCAACAATTACGCGCAAAGGGAGTCATCCTGGCAAGCGGTCCGTTTGTCGATGGAAGCGGTGGATGTATTGTTTATAACTGTTCACAAGAGGAATTTATGTCCATTATCCAAGCCGATCCCTTGGTTATCCATGACGTTGTTGACTATGATTATAAGGATTGGAATGCTGCTTTATCAGCAAAAATTCAATCATAGAACGAAAGTAAGGAGGGGGAAAATGTCATCGGAACCACAAATCATCGTCGGCAATGAGTTTACCCAAGTGATTGTTAAAAAGGTATATACAAGAAACGGGGAGAGGCTGGAAATTACTTCACCAAAGTTACATCATTCGATTCAACTGGATCCTCTGGCCCTTGAAAGTTTGACCTGGCAGGAACCTGAAGTATTTACGGAATTTTTATCCAAGCCATTCGGCAAATAATGTTTTTTGATGAAAGAAGTAGTACACCATCGGTGAAAATATTGGGATTAAGAGGCCTATTGTTCAGTGAAAATATCACTTTTATGATATGATGCGATGGGGTGACAGGGAGCCTTTAGCGCTGAGTGAGAAGGCTCCGAAGCCACTTTGAAGGCGGACACCTTGGCCAAACGGCCTGCTTAGCCGCCCCTCCATGTAAACCCCTCCGGGCTTTCTTCATTTCGGCTTCGGACTATAACCGCACATTTTTTATAAAATGAGGTGACATTTTTTACCTTATGTGATACCATTGAACTAAGATACTAGTATCTAAATAATGAAATGAGGTGAAGGCAATGGGGGAAAAAGTTGCGATATGGACACAATTGGCAGGACTGCCGTTGAAGCAGTACTATCTGGATGTGGATGGAATCCGGACAAGGGTCATGGAAGCCGGCGAAGGAGAACAAACGCTAATTTTCGTTCATGGTACGGGGGGCCATTTGGAAGCGTATTCGCGGAACTTTGCAGGACTTGCAGAAGAATTTAGAGTCATCGCTTACGATATGGTAGGTCATGGCTTCAGTGATAAACCGGACCGTCCTTATACGATTGATTATTTAAGCGATCATCTGGTCGGATTGGTAAAAGCCCTGCATTTGCAAAAGGTGAGCTTGTCGGGTGAATCGCTCGGCGGATGGGTCGCTGCCTGGACGGCGGCTTATCATCCTGAGCTTATCGATAAATTAATCCTCAACACGCCTGGTAACATTACGAATAAACCGCAGGTCATGGAGCAGGTGAAAAATTCAACCATCAAGGCGGTGGAAGAAGCCACTTACGATAATGTGCGTGCCCGCCTGGAATGGTTATTCTACGATAAAAGCTTTGTAACCGATGAACTGGTGAGTATCCGCTATAAAATATACAAACAGCCGGAATTTAAAAGAGCTGTCTATCATATCGTAGCTGTTCAGGATTGGGAAATAAGAAAGAATTACGTATGGAGCCCGGAATGGTGTAACCGAATTACCTGTCCGACCTTACTTTTATGGACGGACAATGATCCCACCGGGACGGTGGACGAAGCTTTCATTCTGAAGGAATGGATTCCCGGCAGCTTATTATATGTCATTAACGACTCCGGTCATTGGCCGCAGTGGGAAAGTATGGAGGAATTTAATCGCGTTCATACAGCGTTTGTAAAAGAGGGGGGCTTTTAGATCATGGGAGCACGCAAAGGTAGAGATTATATTGAAAGACTCAAAAACTATCCCCCGGAAACATGGATCGGCAATGAAAAAATAACAGATCCTACGACACATCCGTTGGTTGCACCGGCTGTTAAATCGATTGCCCGTTTATATGATTCCCAGTGGGAAACAGATAAAAAGGAGCATATGCTTTTTAAATCTCCGAAAACGGGAGATCTAGTCGGATCATCATTCCTGGTTCCGAAATCCAAAGACGATTTGGCCAAACGCAGAAAAATGCATCAAGTATGGGCGGAGGAAACCTATGGCATGATGGGCCGCTCTACGGATTTTATGAGCGCCATGATGACCGCCTGGTACATTAATTCCGATTTTTTCGGCAAATATGCGGATCATGTGCGAAATTATTTTGAATATATTAGGGAAAATGACTTATATTTGACCCACGTCTTGATTGACCCGCAGGTGAACCGGGGTAAAGCCCCGTCAGAGCAGCCGGATGAATTTACTTATCTCGGGGTCGTAAGAGAAACGGATAAAGGGATTATTGTACGCGGAGCCAAAATGCTGGCAACGGCGGGTCCCTACGCCGATGAGATGCTGGTATGGCCTTTCCATCTGAGAAAACCTACGGAAAAGGACTACAAATACGCCATTTCCTTCGCCTTACCAATGAACACGCCGGGGGTTCGATTAATTGCGCGCGAGCCGTTTACCCGCGACTCGGTATACGATCATCCTTTGGCTTCGCAATTCGATGAGCTCGATGGCGTCGTTGTTTTCGACGATGTGCTGGTTCCTTGGGAAAGAGTGTTCATCTATCAGGATGTCGAAAGGGTCAATACGGTTTGGAAATTAAACTCCAATGCGTTTACGGGCCACCAAACCTCCATCAGACTGCAGACGAAATTGCAGCTGATTGCCGGGACGGTCATAAAAGCGACGGAAATGGTCAATACGAATCAATTCCCGCATGTTCAAGACATGATGGGCGAGATTACCACTTACATTGAGCTGATCCGGGCGGCGGTGCTGGCATCGGAAATGACTTCCGAGCCTAATCAAGACGGGATCTACATGCCGAATGTTACCCCACTCTATGCTATCCGAAACTCAGGCAACCGTTGGTATCCCCGCGTGCGGGAAATTGTTCAACTGATCCTTGCCGGGGGCTTAATGTATCAGCCGTCCAATGCAGATGTATTTAACAGCCCGATTGCGGCCGACATTCGAAAGTATTACAGAGGCGCCGAGGTGTCGGCAGATGATAAAGTGAAGCTGTTTAAATTGGCCGCCGACATTGCCGTTTCCGACTTTGGTTCCCGTCACGAGCTGTATGAGCGCTTTTATGCCGGTGATCCGATGTTCCTGAGAATCCAAACCCAGTATTCGGCTTATGATAAAAGTCAGTGTCTGGCCCTGGTAGACAAACTGCTCTCCAAATACGGGATCAGCGAAAAAGTATAAAACGAATTTGAGGGGAAAATGCGACATGCCTTTATATGGGAAAACAGCATTAATTACAGCATCCAGTTCAGGGATCGGAAAAGGAATCGCAGCCAAGCTGGCACAAGAGGGAGCAACGGTCTTTTTAAGCGGTATTGAGAAAGATCTGCTTCCGCAAACCGCAGATGACATTGCCAAATCCACCGGAGCCAAGGTTCATTATCTGATCTCTGATTTTTCGAACCCGGACTCCATTGAGGAATTAGGGCGTAAGGCGGTGGAGTCGATGGGCTCTGTCGACATTCTGGTCTATAATACAGGCGGTCCCAGACCGGGTGCATTTCTTGAATTAACCGACAAGGATTGGAGCTTTGCCTATCATCTCATTTTGGACGCGGCGATTAGACTCACGAGAATGGTATTGCCGCAGATGCAGCACAATCAGTGGGGAAGATTGATTTATATGACTTCGTCATCGGTTGTCCGGCCCTTGCCGAAGCTTCACTTATCGAATGTGATGAGGGCTGCCGTTCAAGCGCTTGCCGAATCGTTAAGCGTGGAGGTCGGTGCCCATGGGATCACAACGCATGTCGTCGCCCCGGCCCATATCGATACGGCAAGAACGAGACAGCTGGCCGTCTACAGAGCCGAACAGGCCGGCAAATCGTTTGAAGAGGTTGTAAAAGAGGATCTAAAGGGCATCCCGGTAGGCAGATACGGGAAGCCGGAGGATATTGCGGCTTTGGTAGGTTTCCTGGCTTCTGAGGAATCCTCCTTCATGACGGGATTAACGCATCTGGTAGACGGCGGCTTTACCAAAATCGGTCCCCTTTAATCGACATGAACGGAGGAAAAATGATGGAGCCCAAAATAAAGCCTTCAACGGAAAAAAAGTTCGATGATTATATGGCGAATTTAAAGAAATTGAAAAACCGCGACGATCAGAACATTTCGGAGGAGGGCCTGGTGGTTCATTCGGAGGAGGCCATTTGGCTGGACAGTAAAGTAACCGGCAATCCTGCTGAAATTGGCCTTTTACTCAATATTCCGACCAAATCGATGGAATTTTATCTGCAAAAAATACCGCCTGGCGGAAGCAGCGATTTACAAAGGCATGTCCACGAATCGATCCATTATGTGCTGCATGGCAGCGGCTACTCGGAAATCGGTAATCAAACGGTGCAATGGAGCAAAGGAGATTTTATATATACGCCGCCCTGGATCTGGCATAGACACTATAACGATGGCGCTGAGGCAGTAGAGATGCTTCTGGTTGAAAACTCCCGTCTGATGGACGGCCTGCAGGGAAATCGCCGGGACAGTCTGGGAAATATCAGCTTTAGGGAAGCATTCAAAGAATATTTTGAGTAAACCAAAACCTAAGGAGGCGGAACAAGCATGGGAGTTTTGAAATTGGCGCATGGGGTTTTAAAGGTCAACGATCTGCCGCAAAGTCTGGAGTTTTATCGTGAAGTCGTAGGCCTGCATGAAATCGGTAAACAAAACGGCATCGTCTATTTGGGCTGCGGTGCAGACAACAACTATGATTTGGCGTTAACAGAAGGCGGCAGCGGCATCAGCCATTTTGCACTGCAGGTGCATCAGGAAGATGACTTGGCTTACTTTGAGAAAAAATTGACGGAGCTCGGCGTGAGGACGAACCGGGTAACCGATGCGGAGCCGGGAGAGAAGGCAGCGCTGCAGTTCCAATCGCCAAGCGGCCACCAGATTGAACTGGTATTGGCGGAGGATCGCCCGCACTATCTGCATCCGGTTGTAGGCCGTAAACCGAGCCGGGGCATTGCGCCGCTGGATGCGGATCATATCACGCTGAATGCAAATGATGTCAAAGGGCTGGCGGGATTTTTGCGGGATACGCTGGAATTTTCAGTCGCCGACGTGTTCGAGCCGGTTGCGGGAGTGTGGGGCGCCGCGTGGACGCATGGAAGCGATTTCCACCATGATATAGCGATCGTAGGCACGCCGGATAACACGACATTGCACCATTATGCGTTTTTGGTGGCGGGGATTGACGAGATGAAACGGGCTTGTGACGTGTTGGGGCAGTACGGCTACAAAGTGGAGGCCGGTCCGGGACGCCACTCCGTAGGCGGAAACCTGTACACGTATTTCCTGGATCCAAGCGGCAACCGCATCGAATTGTCGGCCGAAATGCCACGTGCGGATAAATCGCGCGAGCTCATCAGCTGGAACGATTTCCCGACAGCCTTCAGCGCATGGGGAGCCTTCCCGCCGGAGTCCTTCGCCAAGGGGTCTTAATATGAACGAGAAACCGAATGTTCAAACCATTGCGCAATCCTTATACGACGCCTTTGAAAATAAACAGGCCATCTCCCCGATCACGGAAACTTATCCGTCATTAACGGCGGAGGACGCTTATCAAATTCAAAGGGAATTAACCAAGCTCCATCAGCAGCAGGGCAGGCAGGTCATCGGGAATAAAATCGGTTTGACCAGCGAAGGGATTCAAAAGCAGCTCCATGTATATGAGCCCGATTTTGGCGTCATGTATTCGGATTTTGCATTTGAACATGGTGCGGAAATCGATTCAAAGCGGATGATTTATCCCCGTATTGAGGCGGAAATCGCATTTCTTCTGGATAAGGACCTGAGGGGACCGAATGTGACGGCTGCGGATGTATTGGCAGCTACTAAAGCGGTTGTTCCCTCTTTTGAGATCATTGACAGCCGGATAAAGGATTGGAAAATTAAGATTTCCGATACGATTGCTGACAACGGGTCCCATTGGGGGATGGTCATAGGAAGTCAAATTTCTACCGTTGAGCGGTTGGATTTCCGTCATGTGGGGCTTGTTCTGGAAAGAGATGGAAAGATATTGGGTACAGCAGCCGGGGCTGCTGTACTCGGCCATCCTGCCCGCTCGGTCGCATGGCTGGCCAATAAACTGTCGGGATGGGGCGAAGCCTTGAAAGCGGGA
The DNA here is from genome assembly GCF_024519685.1 of Paenibacillus sp. Pae15. Lineage (NCBI taxonomy): Bacteria > Bacillati > Bacillota > Bacilli > Caryophanales > Paenibacillaceae > Paenibacillus > Paenibacillus sp. Pae15. The sequence goes on from NZ_JALJRM010000005.1 coordinate 195,268, forward strand.
AGCATTGTGCTCTCGGGTTCTCTTACACCGGCTTTTGATTTGCTTCCCGGACATTATAAGGCTTCGTTTGGCGAAGGGTTGTCAAGTGTGGAGGTGAATATAAAATAATGGAAAAACAAGTTAAAGCAGCTATCCTGGGCTCAGGAAATATCGGAACCGACTTAATGTATAAAATATTGAAAAATCCTGGTTCGTTGCAGCTATCGTTAATGTCCGGGATCGATCCGGAATCCGAAGGATTAGCCAGAGCGAAGTCGTATGGCTTGGATATCAGCATTGAGGGGATTAACGGGATTCTACAAGATCCCGATATTCAAATCGTATTTGACGCCACGAGCGCAAAGGCTCATATCCGGCATGCGAAGCTGTTGAAGGAAGCGGGAAAAATAGCGATTGATCTTACACCGGCTGCTGTGGGGCCTTATGTCGTGCCGCCTGCTAACCTGAACGATCACATGGATGCGGATAATGTGAATTTGATCACCTGCGGAGGGCAAGCGACGATTCCGCTCGTTCATGCGGTGAGTCGGGTATGCAAGGTCAAATATGCAGAAATGGTATCGACCGTTGCCAGCAGCTCGGCAGGGCCCGGTACGCGGCAAAATATCGATGAATTTACCTTTACAACAGCCCGTGGTCTGGAAGCGATCGGCGGAGCCGAAAAGGGAAAGGCGATTATCATTTTAAATCCTGCGGAGCCTCCGATCCTGATGAGAAATACCGTATATGCCGCCTATGAGCATGGTCATGAAGACGAAATTGCCGCTTCGATTGAGCAGGTCATCGCTGAAGTGCAGGAGTACGTGCCCGGATACCGTTTAACGCGGAAGCCCATTTTTGATGTGAGAGACACGCCGGAGGGCAAATGGCCAGTCGTCATCTTATTGCTGGAAATCGAAGGGGCCGGGGATTATTTGCCAAGCACGGCCGGCAATCTGGATATAATGACCTCCTCCGCTAAGCGTGTGGCAGAGGTTAAGGCAAAGTATTTATTGAAACAAGTCCTAAGCTAACCGGGGATATCCAATAAGGAGGAAGGGATGAAACGATAATGACTCCAACAAAGGTAAGGGTCATGGATACGACGCTTCGTGACGGCTCCCATGCCATTCGTCATCGATTTACGAAAGAACAGGTCCATAACATCGTGAAAGCTCTCGATGAAGCAGGCGTTCCTGTGATTGAAATCAGTCACGGCGACGGGTTGGCCGGTTCTTCCATGCAGTACGGCATGTCCCTGGTTGATGAATTTGAACTCATCGAGGAAGCGGCAAAGACCAGCAAGAACGCCAAAATAGCTTCTTTGCTGCTTCCGGGGATCGGCACGAGAAAAGAACTGAAGCAGGCTAAAGATTGCGGAATCAGCATGGTCCGAATTGCGACGCAGTGTTCGGAAGCGGATATTTCCGAGCAGCATTTTGGTTTGGCTAAGGAGCTTGGCCTCGAAACCGTAGGCTTTCTCATGATGGCCCATATGCTATCGCCGGAGGATTTGGCCAAACAAGCTAAACTAATGGAATCCTATGGAGCCGATATCGTTTATATTGTAGATTCCGCGGGAACGATGATGCCGCAAGATGTTACGGCAAGAGTGAAAGCGTTAACCGGCGAATTAAAAGTCCCGATCGGCTATCACGCCCACAATAACATCGGATTGGCTATAGGGAATAGTCTGGCTGCAGTGGAAGCCGGCGCCGCCTGCATTGATGCAAGCACAAGCGGCCTGGGGGCCGGCTCCGGCAATACACAGACGGAGGTGCTTGTGGCCGCGCTCTCCAAGGTAGGCTGCGAAACCGGAATTGATTTATTTAAGATCATGGATGCTGCAGAATATATAGTTCAACCCATGATGGAGTATCCGATGACGATTAACCGTGATGCCTTGACCATCGGCTATACGGGATTATATTCCACTTTTTTAATGCATGCCAAAAAGGCCGGGGAAAAATTCAATATCGATCCGAGGGAGATCCTGCTGGAGTTGTCCCGACGCAAGGCTGTTGCCGGACAAGAAGATTGGATTTTGGATGTTGCTGCAGAATTGGCGAATCGATAGAACAAAGGAGAATGGGCATGATCGACCCCAGGGAGTTTAGAAATACGCTCGGAAGATTTGCTTCCGGAATTACTATTGTGAGCACGGTTCAGGAAGGTGAAGTGCATGGGATGACGGCGAATGGCTTCGTTTCGGTCTCCCTGGATCCTCCGCTTGTGCTCGTTTCCATTGATCATAAAACCAGGATGCACCAGATACTGCCTCAAACGAAAACGTACGGAATTAGCATTTTGATGCACGATCAGCAGCAGGTATCACAGCATTTTGCCGGCCGCCCGCAGGAAAGCACGCCTGAATTTTTCTGGCATAATGACATTCCATTGATACAAGATTCGTTGGCTTATATCGTTTGCGATGTGGTGGATGAGCATCCGGCAGGGGATCATACCCTGTATATAGGTCGAGTGAACTGGATTTCGTATCGAGAGGAAGAACCGTTGATTTTTTATGGGGGAAAATATCGTTCGTTAACTAAGCTGGAGGTGTAGACATTGATTCTAAGACTGGGACATTGCGAATTGTTTGTAACCGATATGCAAAGAGCGCGGGAATTTTACATTGATATTCTTGGCTTTAGAGAGCACGATTCCGACAAAGATCATATTTATCTACGCGGAGTAGATGAATTCGACCTTCATACCCTGACCTTGACCAAAAGCAAAACCGGTGGCTTGGGTCACTTTGCGCTTCGGGTCTCCGATCCGGAAGATTTGGACCGACTGGAGGATCATCATAAACGTCTTGGGGTTCCAACCCTGATGGTTCCGGAAGGTACGGAGCCCGGGCAAGGCCGAGCTCTGCGTATTGTTGAGCCGAATGGCCATCCGATCGAGTTTTACCATGCTATGCAGCAGGTCAACGTTTACAATCCACAGGGTGGACTGAACCATCTGCCTATGCGTGCAACGCACCGCGATAGAGGAATTCCGCCGTTGCGAATCGATCATATGAATATTCGCGTGGCCAACGTGGATCAAGCCCTGAAATATTGGAGAGATGAGCTGTCCTTCAGCGTATCGGAATATGTGGAGAAGGATAATGGTACCTTTGCCGCTTGGACAAGACGCTGTCAGGGCACCCATGATGTGGCGCTGGTTCAATCCGCTTCAGGAGCCGGCTTGCATCATGTGGCTTATACGGTTCAGGGACCGGCTGAAATTATCCGGACGGCGGATCTTCTGGCGGATGCCGGCTACCAGGATGCGATTGAGTTTGGCCCCGGACGACACGGATTGAGTAATGCCTTCTTCTTATATATCCGCGATTTTGACGGCAATCGAACCGAAATTTATACGGGAGATTATTCAAGAGATATCGATTTGCCGCCGGTAAAATGGACTTGGGAGGAATACGACAAAAGAGGAAGACTGTGGTGGGGCCCGTCTTATCCGGAACGATTCCTGGAGGTCTCTCCGGTCAATAATCAATGGATTTAATGGCACCTCGCTTAAGCAGATTTGAAATTAGCAGGGCCTGCAGGTTAGGGCATAGACTGAAAAGTCTTTGCCCTTATTTGAATCAAGACATAGTTAATTTAAAATTTTTGAGTTGCCTACGATCGTGGCAAATTTCATAATATGGCTTTCCATAATGGCGCGGGCCCCTTTAGGATCGCGCATTTTTATTTTATCGATGATATTTTTATGCTCTTCAATCGTTTGCGTTGCGTCATGTTCAAACAAAGACACATTAATTAAATAAAAATCGTTCAGATCCCATTGATTTTTGGTCAGATTGTATATTTTTTCGGAACGGGCCATTTTAAGTATGGCATGATGAAGCTTTCTGTTAATTACGAAGTACTCATCTTTTGCAAAGTTTTCTTTCGTAACCAACTGATGCAATTCGTTATTGATTTGATATAACTGTTCGACTTCCGAATCCAGACGGCGCTCTGCCGCTAACTGGGCGGCCATGCCTTCGAGAACCATGACGAACAAGAAATGGTCGTGCATTTGTTCTTTGGTGTAATTAACGACCCGACAACCGGTTTGAGGCACAATTTCCACAAAATTTTCAAGCTCCAACTTTTTTAATGCATCAATAATCGGTCTTCTCGAATATCCCAGTTCCTTTGCGGTTTCAATGACGGAGATTTCTTCCCCGAATTTCCATCGGCCATTCTTTAAGCTTTTCTTTATATATTCATAAGCATGATTCGTTTTGGACAAATTGACATCTTCCAAGGTATTCGATCCTCCAAATGAAAAGTTCACCGATTCGTTGAGAAGGCTTTCATAATGCGGGATGGTCTCAACACATTCGGATGTCGGCCTATAGGGCAAAAGACTAATATCTTATATGCTAATATCTTACCTTAAATAAAAGCTTTGGGCAACTATCATTTAAATTTGGCCGGCCGTATGAAATCTAGCGTTCCCCTCATCGTCGGCGGTCTGCGTTATTTGCTTGCCCTAAGCAAAGCTGACTGCTTTCTCTCCTTCGCTTTGCCTGAATAACGGCCGTCGACGTGAGTGGGAATCGACCGGTATTTCGGTATTACCCTCCTTCTTTGCTCGATTCTTTCAATAATTTCCAAACCGGATCGACTAACAGCTCTTTTTCGAACTTCACATATTGGCTGGCATAGGCACGTACCGGATCGCCGGCATAAAATCGCTCATACAGCTCATGACGGGAGCCGAGCGGACTTCCTATCAAATCCCAGGCTAATTTAAACAGCTGCACTTTTTTCTCCGCACTGACAGAAGTCCCTTCAAAGTACAAATGCATCAGATTGGAGATCGGTCCATAGAAATCTTCCATGCTGGACGGCACTTGGACAAACCCGCCGCCGCCTACTTGCTGTAAAATCTCAATGGCTCTCGGGTAATATTTCGTTCCAATATTCCTTGCCGTATCAATGAATGATATCTCAGGCACCAGAACTCCGGATTCATCCGGCCTCGCCATCGTTTCGGAGGCGATGACCAGCGCCTTCATCACATCAATTTGCGTTATTAATTCGCCCAATTTCTCCTGAATATGCAAAAAACCCTGAACGCCAATCGATTCCGCAATGGCAAAGGCAACCCCGGTAACAAATTCGAGCTTGGATACAAACCGGACAACCGTCTGATGGAAGGCGAGCGAATTTGCCGTCTTGTTGCCCCGAAGCTTCAGGACATTGTCGGGATTTCCATACAGCAGCACCCGTTCCCAGGGAATAAACACGTCGTCAAAAAACAATACGGCGTCCATTTCCTCATAACGCGAACTCAATATATGATCTTGCGGTCTCTGACTGGCAAACGACTCCCGGCAAATAATATGCAGTCCATCGGAATGAGCCGGAACCAGTAAAATATGCGCATGCTTGCTGTCTTTTGCCTCGAAATTCAAGAACGAAAAAATAATGAAATCGTGTGTGTATGGCGCACCGGTTGCAATCATTTTGGCACCGCGAACGACAATGCCATCGCTCGTTTCCTTTACAACATGGAGAAACCGTTCGTTTATACGGCTGTCATCCAAACCGTTGGAACGGTCGATTTGAGGATCTAATATAGCCGTTGTCAGGAACAAATCCCGGTCCCGTGCTTCTTTGTAATAGTTGGTTATTTTGGACTCGAAATGCGGATCAAGCAGTCCAAGCTGCTTTCTGGCCGCATACCAGCCCGTGATCATAGACCGGCCATAATCGGATATCCGGCTCATCATTCCGTTGGTTTCTCTGGCCCAGCAATCAAAACTGGTTCTGCGCTTCAATAAATCCTGGGGGGTATAAGGCACAAGAAAGGAGGCGTGAGCAAACTTGCTGCCGCCGGGCGGAACAAATCCGATCGTTTCCCTGACGCCTGGCACATCGAGCATATTAAATAATCGTTGGAGTGTTTCCAGCGTACCTTTGAATGCCTGATGCTTTGGCAAATTGCTGACCAGTGCTCCATCCAGCCAAATCTTGCGGCCATCATTTAAACTTTTGACAAATTGTTCTCCTCGCAAAAGCTTACACAACTCCTTATAAAAAAAATGTAAACAAAACCTATTGATAAACTAGGGTTAATATGTTTTTATTATAGCTGTATTGTAAATTCCAGCAATCGACAGTTGATGCACATAAGTTTGATAAACAACTAAATATAAAGAAGTGTTGGTAAAAGAACATTTAAACCACAAATAGGGATGAATTGAGCAGAAACCATTTGATGGAGGGATGAAGCATGCGAACCGACTTTACCAGTCTGGACCGTCGTATTTACCGAACTCGGCTGATGATTCAGGAATCGTTGATTTCGCTTATTTTGGAAAAAGGCTTTGAGAGAATATCGGTTAAAGATATTGCCGATCATGCGAATGTCAACCGATCGACCTTTTATGCCCATTATCAGGATAAATTCGATTTGTTAGATACCATCATTGAGGAAAAACTGGCTCTGCTGTCCAAGCTGTTTAAAGAAACCGGCCCGCAGGTCGAGTCTCGCTTGTTGAAGTTCGATGAGCCGGATCCTTATTTTGTCGTATTATTTAATTACATGGCCGATAGTGCAAGGTTCTACAAGGTGATGTTTACTTTCCTGGAGCAGGAGAGGTTTAAGCTGAAAATGCAAGAGGTGGTCCGGGAAGCGCTTTACGACCGGATTTCCAGGTTGAGAATGGAGCAGAAGCTCTCGGTTCCGCTTGATATCGTCCTCGACTACGCAAGCTCGTCCGTGATGGGAGTAGCGGAAAATTGGGTCAAAAAAGATATCATTTATTCACCGCATCACATGGCTCTGCAGCTGACGCGGCTTGCTTCGCTCGGTATTTATAAAGCCATCGGCATGGAGGATAACGGAAGACAAAACTAAAAAAATGATGTTTAAACAACACAAAATCCATTTCTGTTTTACTGCTGAGACTGTCTCAACAGTATTTTTATTTGCAACGGCAATTTATTACAACACCGCGGTAATTTGATGAATCATATACGTCATCTCGTCACGCCTATTTCGAATCGGGAAGCAAAAAATCATTTTCTCAACGATCTGACAGCCCCACGTCTAGGGTATGCTTACTCAATTGAAGCGTCTCCCAATGAAAGTTGGCTGGATAAACAAAGGTATTTCCTAAAGTAGTTTATTTACGAAATGTACAACAAATATCGACAAAATGTTGCATAGACTTCATTCGGACGAATATTGTTCGTTGAATTAAAGCTTGCGTCTGCCTATACTGAGTGTACATTATTCATATAATACCTACTTATTTAGTTGGGTTAATATGGAGAGGAGGAATCGTATGACATTACAATTTGCCTACTGGGTACCTAGTGTTAGCGGAGGAATCGTGAAATCGAACGGTTCGAGGAAAGCGGACTGGTCATTTGAGGCAAACAAAAGGTATATACAAGCGGCTGAAAACGCGGGATTCAAGTATGCATTCTTCCTGTCTCGCTTTTTTTCCGAAGATGGGGGCGAGAACCAGCTTGAAGCTTTGGCTTTGGCGGCTTCGCTTGCTCCGGTTACCAGAATTATACGATTAGTCACGCAAGTTTTGTCAGGCCTGTGGCACCCCGGTGTGGTGGCAAAAGCCCTTTCAACGTTGGATCATATCAGTAGCGGAAGAGCGGGAATCAACCTAGCGAGCGGTTCGTCCAGGTTGAGAAGGCGGCGAATAAAGTAGATGAAGTGTGGGCCAAAGAATTCAGTTTAACCGAAGAGGAACGTGGGGAATGTGCTGTACTCGTGGCGGCGGCCAATGTGGCTGCCGGAAAAGCCGGGCTGGACATCAGCAATCGCATTTTCGAAGTGATGGGATCGCGCTCAACTGCGTCCAAATACGGCTTTGACCGGTTCTGGCGAAATATCCGCACCCATACCCTGCATAATCCTGCTGAGTATAAGCTTAGGAATATCGGCAACTGGGTATTAAATGACGAATTTCCGAAAAGCGGATATTACTCCTGATGGAATGACAGAAGCAAGGCCCCCTTTGCAAGCACGGAAGGGCAGTAAGGCGTCCTTCAGGGCGAAAGAAAAGACCGACGCGCTGTTGCGTCAGCCCCCGAAGGATTCCCGGAACGCTCTGCTGAGCACCCCCGGCTCCACGTTCCATAAGGCGGCGATTTCGCCGCATACGTTTTCATCGAACCAATCCGCCAGTACTTTGCGGTTGCTGCCGTTCTCGACAATATAAGGGAGGTTCAGCAGCACCTTTTTATAATACAGTTCATCCGCCTGCTTGATCAGATGGGGGGTTATATATCCCCCCATTTTTTTTCGTGCCCGGTACAGCTCCCGGCTGCACGTGCGGCGGATGAGCCGTGCGGATGGAAGTTGTTGGTTGTGCTTCATTTTGTTTCCTTGATTCATGAGTCCGGCACCTCCTTCCTTGCTTTATGCTATGCGCAAGGAGGCGGTACGGGTACTCACGGAGCGGCCCCCGCTGTTGCCGTTTCCCAAGTTATTCGTCCACCACCAAATATCCGATCATCGGGCCGTTATGAGCGATATCGGGGTGTGTCAGGCATATGATCCTGTAGATGCCGGGTTTATCGGCACGGAAGGAAACAACGGTTTCCTGACCTTTTTTCACTTCGCCTTTAATGTTCATTCCGTCAATGATAAAGGGATGGCTCGCTCCGTTTACGCCGTAAATGCTCAGGCGGATGCGTTCCCCCTTTTTCACGTAAATGGTACCGGGGTCCCACCGATACGCTTCAATCGTCTTGCCGTCCGGTCCCGTCGATTTGAATTCACCTGTCACCAGATTGACGGTTCGTTCCGGAGCGTCGGGACTCATGACGGTGCGGATCTCGTCCTGCTCCCAGAAGAGCAGTGCGGCAGAGGCCAGCAGCAAGGCGGCGGCTCCGATTTTGAGTGCTTTTATTCTTTTTTTGCTTACCACGAATATTTTGGTCATGAGCATCACCTGTAGGAATTAGGATCGTTTGTACCAATGTATGCGGGAACTTGTCTGATCATGACACGGCCGAATTCCGGAGCTTCCGGACAGATGAAGCGGCGGCACTGTTATTGCAGGAGCATTGGAGGATGCGGCATGCATAAGAGTGTGCTAGAATAAAATAGGCTAATAATAGACAAGAACAGAAATTTGTGAAGAAAAGAAAGAGGCTGGAGAAATGAGTGAGCTGCTCCATGAACTGGTGCTTTCGGCGTTAAGGTTTGTTGAGGGATTGGGCGTTTGGGGGATTTTGATCGGCCTGATGCTGGAAGTCATTCCGAGTGAGATTGTGCTGGCCTATGCCGGTTATCTGATCTCGCGCGGGGAGATCTCATTGATCGGAGCCATCGTGTTCGGACTCCTCGGGTGTTTGTTCCAGCAGATCATTCTGTACTGGATCGGACGCTACGGCGGCCGGCCGGCATTGGACAAGTTCGGCAAATTTTTGCACCTGAAAAAAAAGCATCTGGATATCGCGGAGGACTGGTTCAATCGCTACGGTCCGGTCATGGTGTTTCTGGCCCGTTTCATCCCGGTGCTGAGGCAGGCGATTTCCATCCCTGCGGGCATGGCGCGTATGCCGTTGGCCAAGTTTATGTTCTATACTACGCTCGGGACGATCCCATGGGTCATCATTTTTGTTTATCTCGGACGCTCTCTGGGGGATAATTGGGAGCAGATCAATCAGGTGGCTGGCCCGTATGTGAAGCCCTTGATTTTTGCAGCTATCGTTGTGGCGGCGGTGTATATTATCATCAAATGGATAAAGCGCAGCAAAGCTGTGCCAAGATAAGGAAATGATCATGCTTGTTTGGTCCCCGTTCCGGTTGGAGGGGGGACTTTTTTTTGGTACAATAATCCATAGCAGCACATTTGAAGGAGGAATGGATTCCGATGAGCAAAAACTTAAGCAGCAAGCTTCGCAAAGGGCTGTCCCCGCAGCAGTTTATCGACGGGATGACCAAGAATCAGGATAAATTCAAAGAGTGGTACGATCTGTTCAAGTGGGAGGATGAAGAGGATAAGGCGTTTTTTGAATCGCTGAACAACCGCGATGACCTCCGCTGCCTTATTCTGGCTGCTGATTGGTGCGGCGATGTGGTGCGCAATGTGCCGGTCGTATTCCGCGCTTTGGAGATTTCCGGCATCCCGACGGAAGTTCTGATCAAAGAGGAGCATCCCGATGTGATGGAGCAATTTCTGACCATGGGCGGAGAGGCGATTCCGATCGTCATTTTCACGGATTTCAGCGGTTTTGTGCTGGGACAGTGGGGACCGCGTCCGAAGCATGTGCAGGAGGTTATGATCAAATTCAAACAAGAGAATCCGGACCGTGAAGCTGCGGATTATCAAGATAAAATCAAAATTGCGCGTGAGGAAATGGGCCGTCAGTACGGTGAGGGGACCGGTTACCAGACCGTCATCGTAAAAGAACTGCGCGAGCTGCTGTCCTCCTTCTGAGCCGATGACGATGGAAACGAAGGAACTTGTCATTGAGTCGTTCTCTCTGGGTCCTCTGCAGACGAATGCGTATTTGATCTCGCTCCCCGGCGAGAACAAAGCGGTTGTCATCGATCCCGGCATGAATCCCAATCCGCTGCTCAAACGCGTGGCCGACATGGAGATTGAAGCGATTCTGCTTACACATGCCCATTTTGATCATATAGGCGGGGTAGAAGAGCTGCGCCGTTTAAAGGGCTGCCCTGTCTATTTGCATGACGACGAGGCGGATTGGCTGGTGGATCCGAAGAAAAACGGATCGGCCAGGTGGCCTGATGTTACCGGACCGATCACTACCGCTCCTGCCGAGTACTCGCTGGCCGACGGGCAAAATTTATCGGTACTGGGCAGCAGCTTCAAGGTGTTCCATACCCCAGGCCATTCCCCGGGAAGCGTCAGCTTTCTCTACGGCAAGCATTTGTTCGGCGGTGACGTCTTGTTCAAGCTGTCCGTGGGACGTACGGACTTGCCGGGCGGGAGTCATCAGGAGCTGCTGGATTCGATCCACGGCAAGCTGTTCGAACTGCCGGACGATACCATTGTATACCCGGGCCACGGCCCGAGGACCAGCATTGGCTATGAACGGGAGCATAATCCGTATGTCTAATCCAAGGCGTCTTTCATTCTGCCGGAAACAGCAGAATGGGACGCTTTTTTCCTGCCTTGACCGATGGCGGTAAATGTCTATTTTTCTCCCGGGCATAGGTGAACACCGTGCTCCCGTTGGGTATCTCTCCATAGACTAATGGTGTGTTCAAGTAAGGCAAGTAACGAGTTCCCGGGAACGCTTGAATGCGCAAAAACACAAGAAATGAAGCTGGCTTCTTGTGCTTTCGTCAAATCTTATGGAGGTGTTCGCCTTATGGAAAAGTATCAACCTACCGCTGTACCAAAAACGCATGTCGGTCCGACGGCCTATGCTCCGCTATCGAATGTAGGCCCGAACATAGGTCCGATGCCGACGTACGTATCGCCCGTATCGCTGCCGCAGCCTGTATATCCCGCGCCGATCAACGTGCATGCCAGCTACGAGGAGATCAACATCTATACACCGAAAAAACATCACCATCATCATTGGCATGGACACGGCTATACTTCAGCGGCTCTCATTTTGGTGCTCTTCATCCTGCTGGTCATTATTCTGCGCAGCAAGCACAGGCATTGTCATTGACGCTTCTTAAGCGCAGGCGGTAACGCGCGGTAACGAATACCGGCTCCACCGCCACTGCGTCAAGGCTCCCTGCGGCAGCGAAAAAGTCAATACAGTTTATGTCGGTGTTGACTCCGCGGCTACTATAAATGGCATTCGGTCATTTACAGGAGAACAGGGAGCCTTGCGAGGGTGGATCGGATACCCGAACAAATCCCTGTAGTAAGGTATTGACAATAGGGAAGATATTTCATATGATTCAAACAAACGTTTAATTAAAATAAGCATTTAACATATATACATAAGAGGAGAGAAAGACCATGCTTCAAGCTTTACAAGCGTATTTGAAAAAGCCGGCTACGAAGATAGGAATCATGACGGCGATGATGTTTCAAATTATTTTCAGCCTGATTTGGATGACCGGATATGAAGGCGTGAACGATAATACGAAGCAACTGAAAATCGCCGTCGTGAACGATGACCCCGGTTTCGGACGAAAAGTGGAAGAGCAGTTGACAAAATCACTGCCCTTTCAATTGATCAGCAAACGCTCTGCGGACAAAGCCAAGGAAATGCTGAACGGGCGTGAGGTACAGATGGTGCTGCATATTCCTGCGGAATTTACCAAGCAGCTGCAGACCCCTGGTCAGCAAGCGAAGATCAACTATACCATCAACGAGTCCAATCCGGCCCTGATCAAGAGCATGATGCAGAGTGTTGCCGGCGGCGTGACGGCCTCGGTGGGCAAAGAAGCGGCGATAGCGGGCGCTCAAGCTATTCTGGTACAAGCCCATATTCCTGCGCAAGAAGCAGCGGCTATGGCCCGGGGATTGACCGATAAGGTGGCCGCGAATCTCGAATTTACAAATCCGGTTCAGGGGATGCACAACCAAATGATCCCGATGATGATGGTGCTTGCTTCATTCGTCGGCGCAATGATTATGGGTATGAATCTGCAGCAGGCAACGGGGATGCTCGGAGCGGGTTATTCCAAATGGAGCAAATTCGGCGCCCGCGTCTTCATCAATGCGGTGTCCGCCGTCATGATTGCACTGGTCGGTTCCTCGCTGGTGGTTGCTTTGGGTGGACAAATGGGTTCCGGTTTCCTGGCCTTCTGGCTGTTCCAGGCCTTGTTCCTGATGACATTCATGTTTTTCTCGCAAATGTTTTTGATCGTTTTCGGCATGGCGGGTATGCTCTTTAATATCTCCATGCTATCGATTCAACTGGTGTCTTCCGGCGCTATGGTTCCGCGTGAGCTCCTGGGCGGCTTTTACTTTACCCTCAGCCAATACCTGCCGGCTACTTATGCGGTAGAGGGTGCTATGAACCTGTTATTCGGAGGTCCGGGAACGGCGCGTGATATCGGTGCACTGGCTCTCATCATGACCGTCTGCGCGGCGGTCGGGCTTCTGGCGACAGGCCTGCGTAAGGAAACCGGAACGATTCCGGCCGCAGCGGAACATTCGAAGACAGCGAATACCGCTGCAACGGGGGCCTGAAATATGACGGGGCCGGCAGGCAGTCATCCTGCCGGCCTTTGGCTTGCACTCTATGGGGGAAAGTTACATAATGAAATTAAAAGAATCCGGTAAGGAGATGCATTATGATACAGACCGAGTCCGATATGAAGATCCGCATACTGCTTTCGGCCAAGAAGCTATTTGCACAACAAGGCTTTGACGGTACCAGTGTACGGCAAATCTGTGAGGAAGCGGGCGCTAATGTTGCTCTCATCTCCTATTATTTCGGGGGCAAAGAAAAGGTGTTTCGGGCGATTTTCGAATCCTTCTTTCCCGGTCACCGGTTGGCCCAGTTTGAGGGCGTTTTCAAAGATCCGGTGGAGGGGCTGAAGCTGCTCGTTCATGAGATCATCCACTTCAGCATGACGGACATGGAGCTCAGCACCATTGTACAGCAGGAAATTATGATGAATTCTCCGCGCAAGCCGATCGTTACCTCGTTTACTTATCCCGTTTGGTTCAAGGTTCGGGAGCTGTTGGAAAAAGGGCGGGAGGAAGGCCGGTTTCAATTTGATTCGCTTGATCATGCCCTCATGACGGTCATCGGAATGATTCTGGTTCACAAGAAATATGATTCGTTTCAACCGCTTCTTTCAAATACACACCACGATCCGTGTTCGACTGCAAAGCAGAGCTGGGAATTTATTTTGCGGGCCCTCGGGGCATCCGGGTCATCCGCCTAAACCGTCCGGGCTTATTGCTGCATACAATAAATTGAGATTCGGAGGAACGATTAGAGGGTGATTGAATATGTTGAACAGGTTCCCTGCGGTCATCCGCAACGTGAACGAAGGTCTCGATGAAGTCATCAGCGCGCTGGATAAAATGAGTTCTATCTACCAGTCGGCGGAGCAAATGTCTCCGGTCTTAAAAAAAATAGCCCGGCTGATTAACGAATCACAAGCGGCAGCCGGAAAGCCGCTGAAGCTGAACGGTACGAGAAACGGGAGAAGCTCTGTCTCCGCAGGAAGGAAAAGAAAGCGCCAAACAAGCCGCAGACCGAAAACGAAAAGGTGGATGTAAACGGGAAGGAAAGTGACGACAGATCACTTTCCTTCTTTCGTGTGATGACAAAAACATTCGGCTTTCGGGTTAAATGTTATATCGGAAAACGGAATCTATCCGAATAATGCAAGATGAACACGAACATTTTTACGATATGCCATTGACAATATTCAAGAATTGACTTATGATTCTGTTGTGTTCAAAACCTAATATTTACTCTACCGATCGTATATCCTTGACAATATGGGTCAAGAGTTTCTACCAAGGAACCGCAAATTCCTGGCTACGAACAGGGCGCTTTGCCGCACCCTTTCGAAGCCGGGATTTTTTGGTTTGCGTTCATTATGCTAAGGAGGCACACTCACTCATGAACAAACGATACGATGTTATTATTGTCGGAGCCGGACCGGCCGGAATTTTCGCAGCGTACGAGCTGACATTGAAAGCGCCTCAGCTCAAGGTGCTGCTGATCGATAAAGGGCACGATATTGACAGCAGAAGATGTCCCATCCTAGAGGAGAAGATTCAGCTGTGTCCGCCGCCTGCAGGCAAAAAGGAGTACGCCGGCTGTTTACCTGCCTGTTCGATTACCGCCGGTTTCGGCGGAGCCGGGGCGTACAGCGACGGCAAGTTCAACATTACGACCGAATTCGGCGGCTGGCTGACGGATTATCTCCCTCCATCGCGCGTGCTCGATTTGATCCGCTATGTGGACGCCATCAATCTCAAACACGGGGCGACGGAGAACGTAACCGATCCGACCACTCCAGTGGTCCGCTCCATAGAACAGCGGGGTTATGCGGCCGGGCTGAAGCTGCTGAGGGCCCAGGTAAGGCATCTGGGCACCGAGCAAAACCTGGAAATCCTGCGCTCCATCAACGCCTACTTGAAAACCAAAATCGATATGCAGTTCAAGACGGAGGTAGCCGATCTGTTGACGGCAAAGACGGAGGACGGGCACCGTATCCAAGGTATCGTCCTCAAAAACGGTGAAGAAGTTGAAGCCGACAAGGTGCTGGTCGCTCCCGGCCGGGACGGATCGGCCTGGCTCACCGAGGTGCTGCGCAAGCGCCGTCTCAAAATGTATAACAATCAGGTGGACGTAGGTGTGCGCGTGG
Organism: Paenibacillus sp. Pae15; assembly: GCF_024519685.1. Classification (NCBI taxonomy): domain Bacteria; kingdom Bacillati; phylum Bacillota; class Bacilli; order Caryophanales; family Paenibacillaceae; genus Paenibacillus; species Paenibacillus sp. Pae15. Next base: position 210,505 of record NZ_JALJRM010000005.1, read on the forward strand.
AAACGTCCGATGTGGTGATGCATGAAATCAACGAGCATTTATACGAAGGAAAATTCATCTTCAATACGTCGGTCGGTACGCGCGTACGCACCTTCTGCAGCAATCCGTCCGGCCATGTGGTCGTTGAAAATCATTCCGGCGTGATGGCCGCTAACGGCCATGCCTATAAAGACCCTGCGCTTGGCTCAACCAATACGAACTTCGCACTGCTGGTGTCGCACCGGTTTACGGAGCCGTTCGATAAGCCGAATGAGTATGCGCGGGAAATATGCAAGCGGGCCAACGATTTATCCGGCGGCGGGGTCATCGTACAGAAATACGGCGATATTATCCGGGGCAGACGTTCCACGGAAACGAGAATCAAGGAGGGCTTTTTGGAGCCGACGCTCAAAGAAGCGGTGCCGGGCGATCTGGGGTTGGTGCTTCCTTACAATACGATGAAGAGCCTGATTGAGATGGTGGAGGCGCTCGACAAGGTGACTCCGGGCATTGCGTCCGAGCATACATTGTTCTACGGTGTAGAAGCCAAGTTTTACTCGGCAAGGCCCAAGCTTACCGAGCGTCTGGAGACGGAGATCGAGGGCTTGTACTGCGGAGGGGACGGCGCAGGCGTGACTCGGGGGCTGGCGCAAGCGGGCGCGGCAGGCGTATGGGTCGCCCGCAGCATGATCGAAAAAATATAGAAGCCAAACAAAGCCGAGGGCGGTGTAATTCCCCTCGGCTTTGTCGTATGCTTTTGCTTACTTGCTTACGGTTTTGTTGTACTGTTGGATTCGGGCGGAAATTTCCTTTGCTGCGCCGTCGAGAGCTTCTTTCGGCGATTTTTTGCCGTTCAGAATTTCCTCGATCGCCCCTTCGGTGAGCTGACGCGCTTCAGGGAAAACGCCCATGACTGCGCCCTGCGTCGCTTTGTTCGCTTTGGTTTGGTGCAGCTGGTCTACCGCCGTTTTAAACTGCGGATATTTCGCCATATTATCCTTAACAAGCTGTTCGTCGTATGCCTTTTTCGTAATCGGGAAGTATCCCGTGTTGACGGACCAGAAGGCCTGCTGCTTCGGTTCGGTCAGGAATTTGATGAATTCCCAGGCGCCCTTCTGCTCGGCTTCGGATCGGTTGTTCAGGATATATAAGCTCGCGCCGCCAACGATAACGCCGCCGTCTTGAGCGTCCTTGGGCTTCGGCAGAAAGGCGGTGCCGACTTCGAATTTGCCTTCCGCTGCGTTCACGATGCCGCGCAAAGCTGCCGTGGAATCCAGCGTCATGGCGATTTGTCCGGCGGCGAACGCTTTTTTCGTATCGTCCGTTTTACGTCCGAGGTTGAGCATCGTTTTGTCATCGATCATTTGCTTCCACCAAGTCATCGTTTTGACGCCCGCCTCGCTTCCCAGCAGCGAGTCCGTTGCGGGACTTGTACGCCCGTTGCCGTTATTGACGAGCTCGGCGCCCTGGTTAGCGAAGAACTGCTCCATGAACCAGCCGTAAATGGCGAAGGAGGCGCCCGTTTGTCCGTCCTTGGTCAGTTTCTTGGCGGCTTCGGCTACTTCTTCATACGTGGCCGGCGGCTTTTCCGGGTCGAGGCCGGCCGCTTTAAACATATCCTTGTTGTAGTACAGGATCGGGTTGGACGTGTTAAAAGGCATCGAATACAGCTTGCCGTCGAAGGTGTAATAGTTCAAAATATTTTCTTCCAATGCGGATATATCGAATTTCTCCTCATCGATAAACTGCTGTATCGGGGTGATCGCTTTGGAATCGATCATGAAGCGGCTGCCGATTTCATATACCTGGATCAGCGCCGGGCCACTCTTGGAATCCATGGACGCCTTCATTTTGTTCAGGCTCTCATCATAGGTGCCTTGAAATACGGCCTCCACCACGACATTCTTTTGCGAGGCGTTAAAGTCGGCTACCAGCTTGTCCGCCGCTTTGCCGAGCTCTCCGCTCATCGAGTGCCACCACACGACTTTGACCGGCTCGGAGGCCTTCGGCGCTTCCGTTCCATTGGCTTCGCCTGCCTCAGGCTTGCTGTCGCCCCCGCCGGCAGTCGTTCCCCCGCATGCCGCCAAAACCAGCATGACAAAAGCAAGCAGGAGCGTTAAAGAGGATTTTTGGTTCAGCTTGAGTGGTTTTATCACGGTTGATCTCTCCTTTGGAATAGATTTATATCGGGCGCCGGACCCGTTAGTAGGCCCATGGCGCGGTTGGTTACCCTTTGACCGCTCCGGCGGTCATCCCCTGCACCAGCTGCTTAAGACCGAGCGCGAGGAGGACAAGCGTGGGAAGCATGACCATGACGACGCCGGCGAGCACCAGGTTCCACGAGGTCATTTCTTCAAACTGAAGCATGCTGATGCCGATTTGCACCGTACGCATCGCTTCACCGTTGGTGATGAGCAGCGGCCACAGGTACATGTTCCAATGCGTCAGAAACGAATACACGCCGAGCGTGGCCAGTGCAGGTCTGGACAATGGCAGCACAAGCCGGAAGAAACTTCGCAGATGGCCGCAGCCGTCGATTTTGGCGGCTTCGAACAGCTCCCCCGGAAGCTGCAGGAAAAACTGGCGGAGCAGGAACGTTCCGAACGCCGTAGCGAGGAACGGAACGATCAAGCCCTGATACGTATCGAGCCAGCCCCAGCTTTTGACGGTCAAGTAATTGGGAATGATCGTAACTTCCCACGGAATCATCATCGTGGACATAAAGAGGGCAAACCATGCCGATTTGCCCTTAAACCGCAGGAAGGCGAAGGCATATGCGGCCATGCTGGCCGTAATGAGCTGTCCGATCATAATGACGCCGGAAACGAAAAAGCTGTTCGCAATGAACCGCCCGACCGGAATCAGCTGCAGCACGGACAAATAGTTTTCAAAATTCAGACTTCCGGGAAGCAGCCTGGGCGGATAGGTGGCCGACTCGGCATTCGTCATCATGGCGGCCGACAGCGTGTAAGCGATCGGATAGAGCATGATGACGGCGGCGATCGTCAGAACGGCATAGATCAGCGTATTCTGCAGACGGGACGTCATTGGTAATGCACCTTCTTTTCCAGAAAGCGGAACTGCACCGCCGTCAGAATCAGAATGATCGCAAACAGAACAAGCGCCTGCGCGCTGCCGATGCCAAAGCGGAAATTGACGAACGCATCCTGATAGATGTTAAATACGATGACATCGGTGCTGTTCATCGGTCCTCCCTTAGTCAAGATGTGAATTTGCCCGAACGATTGAAAAGCCCCGATCACCGAAACGATTCCCACAAAAAAGAGGGTGGGGGAAACGAGCGGGAGGGTGATGCGGGCAAAGGTGCGCAGCGGCCCGGAGCCGTCGATCCTGGCGCTGTCGTAGATGTCCTCCGGCACGCCTTGGAGCCCGCTGAGCAGGACGATATAGTTGAAGCCCAGATTCATCCAAATCGTCATGATGGCGACCGAAACCAGGGCCCAGGCCGGATCGGTCAGCCAATTTACGGGATTCAAGCCTATCAGGGTAAGAAAGTAATTGAGCGTCCCGAGGCTCGGATGGTACAGCATCATCCAGATGACGGAGCCGGTTCCGACGGAAATGGCTACGGGAAGCGAGAAGACGAACCGGAACCAACGCATCCCGCCCAGCTTGTTGTGCGTAAGAGCGGCCAGGAGGAGCGCCAGGATAATGCAGGTGGGCACGGTCAGGAGCGTAAATGAGAGCGTCACCTGCAGGCTCTTCATAAAGGCGTCCGAAGCGAACAGCTCTTTGAAGTTGTCGAGACCGGCGAATGCCGCTATCCTTCCGCGGGGATCGGTCAAGTGAAGGCTGAGATACACCGATTTCAGCAGCGGATAGAACAGAAACACGCCGAACAGCAGCAGGGACGGAGCCAGGAAGACATAAGCCAGCGCCTGTTCCTTGAAGCGGACGGACCGCAGCGATTGAAGCTTGAGACCTTTGGAGAAGGCAAGTTTCTTTTTTTTCATGGTCCCGCGTGCCAGGGCATTGTTTTCCAGCGTGGACATGAAGGAACTCCTTTCCGGGATGGTTTACTTCTAATCCATGACTCATTGTAGCGGGTCCATGTTTTCTCAAGGTTAATTGAATGTAAATTGTTTGTGGATGTCTGCGGGGAATTTACAAAGTGTTAAGAATGGATATCTTCAGCATGCGCTAGCGGATGGTTGCCTCTGATATCGGTGAATGGGATGCCGGGTCCCGTGCAGTACCGGGATTCTTCTCGTTCAGTACCGGGCCGTTCCCGCGTATTGGCCATGTGTGAATCAGGCCCTTGTGAAATAAAAAAAGGCTTGAATATTTTGGAAAACTATGCTATTTTATAAAAAACTCCTAACGGAGTCTTGTCGAAGATGCCAGATTGTTTTTAATGGTAGTTTTCCTTGGTGCAGCATTTCTTGGATTACTTCAACGCTTTAGTGAGCTTAAACATTCTTTAATCGTTTAAAAAATCCATATGACGTGCGGAAGAACCGCCTTATGTCATGCCGAATCGGCATGCGTAAGGCGGTTTTTTGCCGTTCCGGGAAAGGATACGCAAAAGAAAGGGCAGGTGGATCATGGCAAGGCACACCATGGGATTGAAACCCGGTGATGTACTGGCAGGACGTTACCGGATTGCGGCGCAGCTTGGAAAAGGCGGGATGAGCAGCGTATTTTTGGCGGATGATTTGAAGCTGAAGGGTAAACGCTGGGCGGTGAAGGAAACGTATGTGGGCGACGGGTCGGCTTTTGGCGAAGAGGAAGCGGAAACGGCCAAGCGGAGGCATATTCTGCTGGCGGAAGCGGAGACCATGAGCCGGCTCAGCCATCCGAATCTTCCGGATATCGTGGATTATGTGCCGCTCACCCGGCAGGGCTTCCTTTATCTGGTGATGGATTATATCGAGGGGGAGACGCTGCTGCAGCGTTTCGAAAGGCAGGGGAAGCGGATGACGGAGAAGCAGGCGGCCGAGCTGGCGCTGCAGCTGTGCGATCTTCTCGATTATCTGCACTCGATCCGTCCGGAGCCGATCATTCACCGTGATTTGAAGCCGTCCAATTTGATGCTGGACGCCGGCGGGCAGCTGCGTCTCATCGATTTTGGTACGGCGCGCAGCTTTAAACCGGACCGGAAGGCAGATACGGTCTGCATCGGTACCGTCGGTTTTGCCGCTCCCGAGCAGCTGGAGGGACGGCAGAGCGACCCGCGCACCGACCTGTACGGGCTTGGGGCGCTGATGTATTTTCTGCTGAGCGGAGGCGCGTACTACAGCACCCGGAGCCTGCCCGGCGAGGGGACGGCGCTGCCCCCGGGGCTTGCGCCATTCGTGCTGCGCCTGCTGCGCGCAAGCCCCGAGGACCGCTACGCGAGCGCCCGCGAGGCGGGGGCTGTGCTGCGGCGCTGGCTTGCGGCACAGCGGATGCCGGCGGTACCCGCGGCGGCGGGGGGAGCGGCGTGGACACCGCCGCTCGTGGTGGCGGTCGGCGCGCTGTACCCCGGCGCCGGAGCCACCTTCGCCGCGCTCGCACTCGCGCGGCTGCTGCACGATCAAGGCGTGCCGCATGCCTTGATCGAGCCGCCCACGCCGCGTGCGGAGCTGCACGCGCTGCTGCTGGCGGACAAGCATGCGCCGCCGGGGTACCGCTGCTACAACGCGCCGGGTGGAGGCTCCGGGCATCCTGCGGAGCATCCGTGGACGGACGGCCATACGCTGTGGCTTCCCGCAGAGCCCGTGGAAGAAGCGGGATCGCCGATGGAGGACCCGAGCTACTGGTTCAAGCTGTTTCACGCCGTCCGCCGCCCGGTGCTGATTGCAGACATCGGCGCGCAGTGGGAGCAGCCCGCTGTTCAGCAGCTGCTCGATACGGCGACGGATGTTGTCTACACCGTCGATCCGTTCGTACACAAGCTGGAGCTTCCCGCCGTTTCGCGCGTGCAGCGGCAGCTGCAAAGCTGGATCGGACCCGGCCGACGGCTGCACTGCATCGTGAATAAATGCCCGCGCACGGCCAAAGCCGAGGCCTGGCTTCGCTTATTGCCGCAACGTCCGGCGTGCCTGCTGCCTGCTTTGGACATCGCCGTCCTGGCGGCGGCCGAATGGAACGGGCGTCTCCCGCACGATGCGCCACCGGTTCGAAGGGCGCTTCGGGATGCGATGCAGCCATGGCTAAACCGCCTGCTGCCGGTTGAAGCGCGTCCGTCCGGCAATGGAAGCGGCAAGCTGCTGCGGCTTTTTCAAAGGAGTCATTAAGGGAGGATAGCACAGATGCAAAGAACGTGGATCGTCGCCCTGCTGGGCTGTCTGTTGATGGCGGGATCTGTCGCAGGGTATTGGCAGTTCATGAAGCATACGGAGTTTCAGGTCGAAACCATGGATACCGTTAAACCGGTGCGCATGCTGCACAGCGGCGAGGTGATTGAAGCCTCCATGCTGCGCAAAGCGGTGATTCCGGTTGCGGCGCACCACCCGGAGGCCGTGACGGATGTCCATGCGCTGATCGGTCAAACAGTGCTGGTTCCCATTGCGGATAATGAGGAATTGGTCTTGTGGAAGCTATCGGACCAACGGCTTGTGCCGAGGGAAGGAGAGCGGTATTTCAGCTTCAAAACGGATGCGGCGGCGAATGTGGGCAATATGGTACGGAAGGGCGATCGGGTGGACGTTTGGGTAGAGTTTGATAACCCGAAGCTGATTAAGACCGCCTCGGGAGCCACATGGAGCGTCGGAGCAGTTAAAGTCATCGAGCAGCTTCCGGTTACCGGCGTGAAAACGCCTGAAGGACCGGAGGTGACCGATGCCACGGCAGTGGAAGCGGTCGTGCAATCGAACCGCCAACAGCTTCAGAATGCCCGCTCCAAACCGAACGGAAAGCCGGAGCTGAACACCTACCTGATGAACGACGACGTGTACGAGGCTTATGTGTTGGGAAGTATTGCCGGCAGGATTAAGCTGGCTTTACCCGATCTGACCAAGCCTGGTTCAGACTCCGGAACCGTTACGGCACTGTTTCGCGAGCTGAAAGCAGCCGATGCGTTTACCCAAACGAAAGGGCAAATACAAGTGGAGGGGGAGCTTGATCAAAGCCAGGTCAGCGGTAATGAAAATACAGGAACAAGCTCGAACACCAAGGAGGTGCAGCCTACGTCATGACCAAATTATTGCTGATTCATCCGGAGGCGGATGCCGCAGACCGGCTGAGCGCCCTGTTGGGAAGCGTTCGCGGACTCGATATCCGTCATATTCGCGGCAGGGAATCGTTTTTCTCCCGGCTTGAAGAGCCGTTTGATCTTGTGATGGTGCATGCCGGAGTATTTTATGATGTGTACCCGTGGGAGTGGGTGCAGGAACTGAGCCGAAGACAGCCGCAGGCACAGGCAGCAATTGCGCTGGACGCATCGGTCTATGATTCGTTTTTGCTGGAGGCGATCAGCCGGATGGCCGATCAGCATCATTATACCATTATACCGATCGGTCTTACCGGTGACGGCATGCTTGAAGCGTTTGCCGCTATAGTGAACGGAGACCGCAAGGACAGTCCGGGTAGTCCGGGTCACCGGGAAGGATCACTGACGGCTGTATGGTCTGCTGCCAGCAAAGATGGCGCTACGACCATTGCCGTGAGCACTGCGCTCTCTTTGGCCGCTTCCGGCAGGATGACCATTGGTCTCATCGACGGCAATCTGCATAATCCCGAGATTCGCTCCTTCTTGAATTTGACCGATCCTGATCCTAGCGGATTCAAGCTTCGGCCGAAGCTGCAGACCCAGACGCTTACCCCCGGCGATTTGATCGATGCGTGCGTATCGTACCGCAAAATCCCGAACCTTCACATTCTGACCGGTTCCCGCAGGCGTGACACGGCGCTGGATGTGACGCCGGAAATGATGGCCCATCTGCTTCGAACCGCCCGGGCGGCTTTTGACATTACGATCGTCGATTTGAACTCTTACCCGGACAATGCCGCGACCATCTGCACCGTGCGCGAGGCAGACCACCGCTGGCTTGTAGCGCAGAATCATTACGCATCATTTCAAATGAGCTGGGGAGAATGGTACGAATGCTATTGGAAATATGCCGGACTCGTTCCTGGGGATGTTTCTTTTATCCTGAATCGGACTACGGCTGATGACAAGCCCGAACGAATCGCGGAGCTTTTGCGTATGCCGCTTGCCGCTGCCGTTCCGAATCTCGGGGGAGGACTTGGCCGCAAAGCGGTCCATGAAGGAAATCCCCTTTATTTGAGCTCGGGGACGGAAAGCTTCACAACGCAAATCGACCGCCTGGCCGCGAGGCTTGCTCCAACGAACGAACAGGGAGGAGCAGCACTGGCAGGAGGAACCGTTCGCCGCAAAATCGGTTTACTGCAGCGGTGGACCGCGCTTTTCGGATAAGGAGGAGAAGCGAATGACACCGGGCGAACGGTTATCTTCCCGCATGCAGCCAAGAATTCGTTTTGATGCGGGTCAATATCTGAAAGACATCATGCAAGCGCGGCAGACCCAAAACCGGCTGGCGGTCCTGCCATCCCGGCCGGAACGGCGAATGACGCTGCGGGAAGCCTCTAAATTGGTGTACGAGCATTTAAGTGAACGATCGAAAAAGGATCAGGCGCTGTACGAAGACATTTTACAGGCTGGACTTGGCGATCCGGCAGCCGGGGCGCGAATGAAAGCGGTCATTGATACCCTCTTGATGGAATATCGGATGGATATCGATCCGGATACGTTGATTTCCCCGCTGTCCCCGACGGAATGCGTGTTTGCCGAAACCTGCGGCGCAGGACTTATTGAAGATCTGTACCGGCTGCCTGATGTGGAAGAAGTGCAGGTGATCGGCTGCGATATATATCTGCTCCGCGGCGGAGAGATGATCCGGCACCACAGGAAATTCGCCTCCTTGGCGGATGTGCTTTTGCTCCAGGACCGTTTGTCGCTCTGCGGTAAAAAGCCGATCAACCAAAGGCAGCCGTTCATCCAGTCCTATATGTGGAATCGCTCTCGTCTAGTGATGACCCGTCCGCCGTATTCCGACGTTCCAAGCATTCATATCCGCAACTTCATTGTAAAGGACGTGACGCTTGGTCATCTGGTAGAGCTTCAAACGATCGATCACCGGATGGCGCGGCTGCTGCAGCTTCTGATCCGCTACCATGCGAGCTTTCTCATTGGCGGAGGAACGGCGACGGGCAAGACGACATTTCTGTTTGCGCTGGCTCAGGAAATTCCCCAAAACGAACGAATCCGGACACTGGAAAAGGAATTTGAGGTGGCTTTGCGTGAGCGTCTGCGCGGTACGCGGAACATTCTGGCCGTACGGGAAGTGGAGGAAATCGGGCTTACGATGGAAGAGTCGTTTAAGCCGCTGCTCGTCATGAGCCCCCATTGGGTTATTGTCGGCGAGGCCAAAGGCTCCGAGGTTTCCCAGATGGTGCAGGGGGCTTTGCGCGGCCACGACATGATGGGAACGATGCACACCAAATACCGTGAATCGTTTATCAGCGATGTAGTGGATATGATCAAGCAGGACGGACGGCAGCACGATCACAAAGACGCCATTCGCCGCGTGGCCAGAGCCTTTAACGTGGTGGTCTTCCTGCGCCTGATCCGGTTAAACGGCAAGTATGTCCGTGTAGTTACGGAAATCACGGAACTGTCCGTTGACGAGCGTCAGGAGGTATGTATCCGGCCGCTGGTCGAGTGGGATTATCAGCGGCATCACTGGCGCTTCACCGGGGAGCAGCTCAGCAAACCGCTGATGGAGCATTTGATCGCAAACGGTGCGCAACCGCACGAATTTCGCGAGCTGGGAGTGTGGGGATCGTGAGCGTATCCGCCGAGCTTATGCACGGCAGTCTGAAAGGCTTATTGTTGGGGGGCTGGGCCGCCGGTTCGTATCTCCTGCTTATTCTTCTATTTCAGGGAATCAACTCCATGGTGAGACAAAGAAAAAGATTCCGTTCCTTTGGCATACGCAGCAGTCCCCGAAGGGGCACATGGGCTTCCATCACTCAGCTGAAACCGGTAAAGCATTTGGCTGAGGAAATGGAAGTGGCGGACATGAAAATCGGCGTAGAGGTCGTTATGGCTTTCATGCTGTTGATCGGACTTACCGGCTTTTTCGGGTCGGATGCCGCTATGGGACTGCTGCAGCAGCGATATGCCTATGGGGTCATCAGTGCACCCGGCTACCATGTTTGGACGCTGAGCGGGGCGGTCGCCATCCTGCTCGGATCTCTGCCGTATTTCTATGTCCGGTTTCGGGTGCAGCACAAGCGGCACCGGATTGCGCTCCGCATGATCATGCTCGTACAGAACCTGATCGGACACTACCGGCCCAGTCTTACGCTTGCGGACATCATCGTCAAGTCCTCGCGTACCATGCCCGATGAGGTGAAAAGCGAGTGGAGGCGGCTCGAACTTGCGCTGCATATGAAGCCGGTCGATGAGGCTCTTTATGAATTCGCACGGCGTGTGCAAAGTGAATGGGCGGACGATCTGGCCGATCTTTTGTTGATCGGGGCCCATTACGGAACGGACATGACGGAGTCGCTGCATCATCTGGTCAGCCGGATGCAAACGGCCAAGCGCAATGAGGAAAACCGTCTGGCCATGATTACCGTGTACCGGCTCGGGACTTCATTTATGATCGGATTCGCCTTTTTCGTGGTGGGGTTCAACATTTATGCAGACGCAGCGAACTACAGCCACTATTTTCTTAATCCTGGCGGTAAAATGCTGCTGGTCGTCTCTTTTGCCGTCATGTTCGTATCTATGCTGCTTGTGGTCCGGTCGGGACGGAAGGCTTTTTAACGGAGGCGACGACATGCTGGGTTTGTTTTGGAACATATGGATCGTATCTCATAAAGCTGTATTTATAGGTCTATTTACGGGCGGCAGCGCCTTGCTTTGGTTTACGCTGCTCGGACGCCTGAGGATGGGGTTGGGACGTGCGAACCGGTTAGCCCTTATGCTGGAGCGGGCGAAGAGAAGAGAGCGGGACGTCCTCGCTATGGAAAAAGAGATCGAGAATCCGCGAGCGCGTGATTTTGCGGAGAAGGCTCGTCTGGCAGGTCTTCCGTCCGATTGGAGCTACAACCGGTTTCTGGTTTTGCGCGCAGGAATGGCTTTGTCGCTCTTATCGTTGGGCCTTGCAGCGCAACTTACGAATCCGGAAGGGATATACGGCCAGTCAACCGGATCATGGATATGGCTGCTGCTGAAGGGGGGCGCCTGCATTGCGGTCGGATGGTGGATGCCGATGCTGTTCGTGCTTGCTTCGGCAAGCAGGAGGAGGGGCGAGTATTTAATGGAAATCGCGAAGCTGGCCGAGCGTCTGTCGGTCTGTGTGAGCGACAAGGCGGATATTCGCGACATGCTGATTCGCGCCGGAAGGCCGCTAAAGCTGTTGAGCCCGCACCTTCAGGAGCTGACGGTCATGTGGGGCAGAGATCGGCGCGCCGCCATTTGGAGATTCAAGGAATCCGTAGGCATTTCCGAGGTATTTCCGCTGGTTAATGCACTGGAAGCGATCAGTCAAGCCGATGCCAGGGAAGTGGCCCAGGTGCTTAAGGAGCAAACGGCGGGCATCGAAACGACACTGGCGGCCGAGATCAACCGGAAAATCGAGAATGCGCCTGTCTGGATCAGCTTTTACATCATGATTCCTTTCGGCATGATTGTACTCCTTTTTTTGTATCCGTGGGTCATCACGATCTCCGAGCAGCTGATGACGAGTTTTCAGGGATAACCACTATTATATAAGGAAGGATGATTTTAAATGGGTAAATTAGTTATTGCTTGTCTTCTTACCGTGTTATTGGGGGGCGCCGCTATGTTTATTGCGGGAACGCAGGTGGGGCCGGCCGTCGGTGCCAAAGGCACAAATCTTCACACGAGCATCTCGACCGCCACAGTCAACCAGGTGAGCGGTGCCGTAACGGCGACCGCCCCTTGAAAAAGCTGCTAAGAAGGGAGGAAGGCAGCGCACACCTGCTGCTGTTCGCTCTTTTTGGGATCATAGCGGCCGCCTTCCTCTGGGTTACGGCCTTCAACTGGATGATGCAAACGCACAGCCTGACCAAAACAAAACCGCTGCTTGATCGGGCAACCCACGCGGCTTCCTTGAATATAGACAAGAGGGAAGCCGCGCTTGGCCGTTTGGTCTGGGACAGCGCAAGGGGAACGGATGATTTTTACAAGTATTTGCGGCTCAATTTAAAGCTTGGTCCGGAATTGACTCCTTTGTCCAGAAGCCATTTGAAGGAAGCCCCTATTGTCCACCATTTGGAATATGTTACCAACCCAACGTATCCTTATGTGCTGAATCGGACCATCACCGTCCACAGCTCTACAGACC